>JANMYO010000027.1:0-61995 GCA_031382175.1 Bacteroidia bacterium
GAGTGTCCCTAGCAAAAAATCTTGACACACATGCATTTTGAACTCTTCACTATACTGGCTTTGCCATTTTGAAGCGTAGCATTTTGAATATCTTTCCATTTTTAGGTTACGTTTGTGTAAACCTATTTCAGGACGAGACAAGGTAATACAAACCACTACCAAACGCACTGACAATTCTCCAATGCGGAATGAACAATGAAATAATCTATTCTTTTTTCTCTAACCAATTAAGCCACTCCTCTTTGAGAGTAGCCAAGCTCTTCTCAGTCATTTTTTCAAGCGTCTGATGTTCCTTTTCGAATTCTGAGTTAGTTGTTAGCATTGTTCCTATGCCGTATGTCTCGGTAAGGTATTTTGAAAATGAACAGGAGCATGTATAGAATGTAGGCGCATACTTACCTCTTTCTTCCCCAAAAAGTTGTCTCATTAAGCCTTTCGTACCGATATATTTGAGAATGTATTCTCCATTTTCTTCAGTTAATTTTTGTTTGCAAACGGAATCTAACTTTAAGTAACCAAGGTTTCCGTGCACGTCAAATTTTGGCAGTTGATTCAAATATGAAATTTTTACCGCACAGTATTCCGCAAAACCTTCACCTAACCATAGAGGCCTATGAAGGTATGTGTTAATGGAAGATGCCTCATTCCAATTCCCTTTGTTTGAGCGTAATAGAATATGCATCGTTTCGTGTAACCACGGAGATTTAAACTTTTTGGCTCGCCAAAGAGGGATCATAATTTCACTGTTGTCTGTTGTTTGAGAAATAAAATTTCCTGGCATAAAATAATATGTGATTGGTTGATTTGCGAAAACCTGCCAATTGTATGGACTCTTGATATATGATTTAGCTAATTCTATTCCTAGGTTCAGTGAGTCAACAATTTCTTTCATCTCATTATTTGAGAGGGAATCTCTCGGAAACCATGCAATCACTTTTTTATCCTCAACCTTGATACCATTTTGACGTAGTTGAATAACTCCATCGTCATCTGATGATCTGGAACACGAGACTATTAATAAAAGAAAGGGGATTACTTTAAAAAAGTTATTCATTATCCATTAGTTCACTTGTTATATTATTAATCAACAACTGTACGTCATCTTGCAGCACATTAAATCGTCTTTTGACAATAATGAAGCTTCCCATTTTAGTTGTTACTATATCAAGAAATTTCGGATCATTGAAAACTTTTGGATTGATGATTTCTTTGATCTCCAGTTTTTGTTCGTCACCGGGTAAGCTATAATCCAGAATTCTCTGACTGTCAAAGAAGTCAGCATATTTACTTTTATTCGCTTCCAAGTCAATCATTCTTGAAAGGCGAGGATAGGTATAATCGTAAAGTTCGACAAGTCGAAACTTAATACTATCGTTTGATATTAAATCAATACCAATTGTCTTGAGGTTGTTAAATGCGCTGTTTCTGTATTGAAATTGAATTCCATAAACGATCTTGTAAGCATAATCCTGCAAAGAATCATGATAGGTTTTCTTTTTGTATAAATGCAATTGTAATATTCCTAAACTTGAAATTACATCATCGCATCTATTTTGCATACTGCTTATCGTATTGAGATCACTTGACAGTTCTAGTTTTAGTTCTCTGAGGGTTTGTAGTTCACGAAGCTTGGTGTTTCGACCTTCCTTCCAGTTATCTACTCGGAATGCAATTAAAATACCAATTACGATAATGAATAGTTCGATCAGAACGTATTTCCAATTTGATTTTTCCATCATTTTCGTAACTCTCATATTTGTCAAGGGCTTGCCTACAACATCTGAGTATATGCAATTCCAGATACTTCTTATATATCAAATGTGGCGAAAATTGTATCTAAACCTTTCAAATAACCCAATTTAAATGATATATTTTTTGTGTAGTACTTTATTTATACCTGAAAAGTACCCGTCCTGAAATAACTTTCACAAGTTTTGGGCTCCTGCATGATCAGGTGTGTAAATGGCGATCAGCTAATTGCATCAGCACGCTTTCATCAATTTCATGCTTCCCGTCATATTCAATAATCTGTGGAGAAATTTCCAATTGGTGGCATAACTTCTTCATTTCTTCAAGTCGCTCTGCGTTGATAAAAGGATCTTGCTTGCCGTAAATCTGAATCACTTCTTTACCCCTGACTTTGTCTTTGCCGTGGTCAACGTCCATATCTGGCGGAAGTATCCCTGCCCAAAGTATCATCCGTTGGAATTCTACAGATCCAGACAACGCCCAACGGGCAGCGGTAGCTACTCCTTGCGAAAATCCAAAGAGTGTAACAGGGGGTATTGACTTTAGTCCGGCCGTTTCGTTTTTGTAGATTGAGTTGAGATAGGTAATATAATTTTCGATGTCCGTCAGGCGATCTTCTTTTGTCATCCAGGTAGCGCCAACACGGTTGCTGCCTCCCTGGCTTCTGGAATTTACATCTTCCAGATAAAATCGGGAGAGACCTTCCGGGGCGATGACACAAATATTTTTGGCTTCTACCGAATTGAATTTCCGTAAGAAGAATTGGGCCAATTGTCCGTAGCCATGAAACACAAACCAAACCTGGAGGGTAGCTTCCTTAATTTCTCCAAGCTTATAATAACGTGCCTTAAAGTTAAAATCGATACGTTGTTCAATCATCGTTGTATAATTTTATCCGGAATAAAAAAGGCTCCGACAAGTCGAAGCCTTTTATTGATTTTATGAGTTGCCTTTATCGCTTAAAGCCTAACGCGCTGCCCCCACAGTGTGCGGCAGATCCATCGAAAGTATATTGAATGTAGTAGATGCCTGTCGCGTTGCAGGGATAAGCAATGGCCGAAATAAACTGTCCGTTAATCTTGCTTGTGGCTACCTTATTGCGGCTGGAGTCAAAGAGTGTGACCACAATTCCATCCGTGGCCTGGCCTTCAGCACAAATATTAATCATATACTGAGTGCCTTTCGTAAAGACATAGGAATATTCAACTTTTTCTTTGCCTCCATTCTCGCCATCGATTTTATAGCTTTTCAAAAAATTGAATCCCCCCGACAGCTTAGGAATACACGCATTGCTGAGGTTATCAGAATTACATTGTCCTATCAACTCGGAAGAACTGATTCCGACAATCATCATGAGAGAAACAGATAATATTAATTTTTTCATAGATTTTATACCCTTTGGTACTAGCTAGTGATTTTTGTCCTGATTGAATCTGTAATGGTTTTAATAGTGATTACATCTTGTTCTGTAATCTGAATAGTAGTTGTGCTGTTATCTTTAATCTCTGCCACACCATTAATTACTTCCATGGTTGACTCTTTATAGGTATAAACGATGTTGATCTTATCATACGCGGACTTTAATTCTTCAAGGTCTTTCAATAAGGATGCCATATTTTCATCGGTATCCTTATAAAAAGAAAGTAAAAGCATGATATTCTCCAGGATGATCTTTTGTTCCCCGACTTTTTCCTGCAATTCCTTATTCTGTGGGTTTTTTGTAGCCACCTGGCAGGTAATCTGCATGGCCTCGATCCAGCCACCGGTCAGAAGCAGTACGCTCAAATTGGCCCTGCTTTGGGCTTGAAGGTAGGAATTGATGCTGTTGAAATTCTGCGTGGTAATTAATAAGAGAGAGTCAAGGTTTTTACTATTAGTAGCAAGGCGTCCAATGGTTTCAATATCAAAGAATTGACCTATGTTAAGCCCATCAGCCAGGGATTTTATAGACTCTAGGTATTTTAATCCGTCTTGGTTTTGTTCATAGATGTTAGTGTAGCCTAAATCAGTACCATAAATCCCTAAATTAAGGGCCTTTTTGTAGTTGTTATTGTATTTGGGAAGATTTTCGGTCGTATTAAGGATAGAGGAGTTGTATTTCGTTCCAGATTCTTTCAAGAGTACAGAAATCTCAAGAGGACTCGGAATTTGCTGTAATATGCTGCTAATCACGGCTTCGTCAATCGTGGCACCTTGGTTTTTGGCGGAGTCAAGACTGTCGTTAAAGGCTTGTTCGTCAGGCTTTTTCCCCGTCCCGCAGCTTGCCATAATGCCTGCCAATAGTACTACCAAAAGAATTCTCATAGCCATCTATTTATCATCTACAAAATTAGAAATTACCCTATCCTTACCAAAAGTCATTTGAATTACTTCTGCTTGGGAATGTTCACTTTCCCGAACAAATTGACCACTTTCTTCAGAAGTTCGATATATAGTGTAAAGTAAAAAAGCATGGACATTACCCAAATCACTATCATATTGAAAATAAAGGTGTCCACGGTCAGGCCCAAAAAGTTCTTTTTAGCTACAAAGAAAGGAGCCCTATAGTCAAGAATAGAAGAAGGCTTTGCCTCCTGAAAAATGGGATTAATCTGCTGTATCAATTCACCTTTGTATTCCAACAGCCTTTGCTTGGTGGAGGTATTTCTTACCAAATCGGAGAGGCTTTCATTAAAATACTTATTTTTCTCATCATTGACTGCGAACCCCTGTTTCTCATAGTGCGCCATCTTTTTTTCGATGAGCAATACATTTTGATTGTAGATTTTCTGATAGTGCTTTCTATACTCTTCAAAATAATTATCCAACGCTGCGCCTATGACCTTAGAATAGTTACCCGGCACAAGGACTTCCAGAACATCAATTTTTAATAAGCCGGTAAAAGCTTCATCTTTTAAATTATCCCTAAGTATCTTTAGATTATAACTGACTAGTTTCTTAATCGAGTCGTTGCTATTCTCAAAATTTTCTACTACGAATTGGTTTCTTTTTTTGAGTTCGTCCGTAAGATAAGCAGTTTTAAAATCGGCCTTTGCTTCCTCTTGTTCATACCCGAAATAATGAACCTCAAAATCATTTGAAGTAAACTGGTGAACCGCCATCGCTTCGTAGGCCCACCGGGAAGCCATCATATCTGCCACGATGGGGACTTTGCCTTTCGTACTGATAAGATTATTCAGCTTATCAAAACTGAATAACAATCCACTTAAAATCATTTGGGGAATCAATAACAGCGGGATGATGACGTAGACGGTAACAGCGGAATTGAAGGCGGAAGAAATATTTAGTCCGATGACATTGGCAAAGCAGGCCGTGGTGAAGAGCACGAGCCAAAATGCAAAGGTCATTCCATGAATCTGAAGAATCAGATTGCTGATGACCACAAAGGATAGCGTTTGAATGGCCGAAAGGAGAAAAAGAATGGCAAGTTTGGAAAGCAAATAACTATTCCAACTCAGATTTAGAAACGATTCACGCTTTAGAATTTTCCGATCGCGAATAATTTCTTCGGCACTTACCGTGAGCCCCATAAAGAGCGCTACAATAATGCTCATGAGCAAGAAGGCGGGCAGGTTATCGTTGAATCTAAAAATGTACTCCTTTCCACCCGGTGCGCTTTTGTATTTGGTGATGAAAGCAAGAATAATGGCCAGCAGGGGTGCCTCCAAAAGGTTAATCAGCAGGTATTGCTTATTGCTAAGTTTGGAAAGGAAATCACGTGTGGTAAAAATGGAAATTTGCCTGAGCTTACCGGGAATGTTCAGGTTGTTGGTCGGTTTTTCTTTAATATCTTCAATGCGATTGATCTTAAATCGCTCTTTGAACATTTCAAACCATTGGCTAGGGGTAACCTTTCGCTTGTTGGTAGGTTGTCCATACTCATCTACCACTTTGGCTTCAATAATGTTGAAGATTTGTTCAGGATTGACGTTACCACAGATTTCACATTGACCCCGGTCACTGTCTACCTGGTGCGTGGCCTTCTTAAAATAACTCACCGCTTCTACAGGGGTTCCATAGTAGGCTTGATAGCCGCCTGTGTCCATGATGATCATCTTGTCGAACATTTTGTAGATGTCAGAGGAGGGTTGATGGATGACGACAAATATGAGCTTACCTTTTAATGAGAGTTCCTTCAGCAAGTCGATTACATTTTCAGAATCGCGCGATGAAAGACCTGACGTGGGCTCATCCAGAAAGAGTAAAGCAGGCTCACGAATGAGTTCCAGGGCAATATTGAGTCGCTTGCGTTGACCACCGCTTATGGTTTTATCTAAAGGATTGCCCACCTGTAGATCCTTTCGTTGGTCAAGGCCTAAATTTTCGAGCACTTCCATAACACGCTTATGGAGCTCTTCTTCCGTAAAATTAGCGAAGCAGAGCTTGGCATTATAGTAAAGATTCTGGTATACCGTGAGTTCTTCTATGAGAAGATCATCTTGCGATACGTACCCGATAACGCCCTGGATTTTTTCCTTTTGCGTATTCGTATTAAATCCATTAATTAATATTTCTCCTTTACCAGGCTTCTCCAGTCCGGCCAGCACATTCAGCAGGGTTGTTTTTCCCGCACCACTGGCACCCATGATTCCAATTAATTTACCGGGGCCTTCTGTTATGCGCACGTTACGAAGGCCAATGGAACCATTGGGAAATTTAAACTCTTCAACATTGGCATTGAATGAAAGCCGGGTAGTCTTTATTTCTTCATTGAAGTTGGCCACCAGGTCACTATAGTATAATGCATCCCCCGTCTGCGTCTTAATGGTGCTCCCGTGCGAGAACAGATATACTTTATTGGGTTGCATGATGAATCCATTGAGCAGGTTAGATTCATCTCCCAGGTATTTGGCAAAGTACATATTTACACTACTGATCCGCATGAATACCAGCGAGCCTGTGATATGAGTATGAACATGCTTATGCAACGTTTCGCTATTGTCGGCTTCCGAATTCACCAGGAGAATATCAGGGAAATTTAATTCATCTGATTTTTTCTTAACGACAAAACTCTCAATTAACTTATACTCCTCCTTTACGATGTTAAATACGGTGGATACTGTATTAATGATTTCCATTCGCTGGGCCGTAAAATCTTTATCAGATCCAACTAATTCCAGAAGCTTGGTGAGTACAATGGTTTTTTGTTTTTGAGTAAGGGTTTTATTTATTTTTTTGCAAATGCCCAGCGTCTTTATGGAGTCCTTGACAGAAGTCAACTTGTTTTTTTCTTCTTCCTGCTCAATCCCTTGTTTTTTATAGCCCGAATAATTGTCATAGAGTTCCAGATACTCGTTAATGCTGGCTCGGTCGAGTTCCTGCTGGAAGAAGTTGATTACAAATTGACGTTCGTTCTCTGTCACACCGCCATCTTGTTTGGTAATGATGGCGAATAGCTGAGTTAATGCTTTGAGAATTTCTTCACTCATGGGAGAAGCAGGGCTTTAGTAAGTCTTGAATTCAAAGGGAATATCCGTCAATTCTGCCAATTCTTCACCTACTTCCTCCATATCTTCATCGTCATCATGAAAATACCAAAGAATTTTTGCGCCTTTGATGGTACTAAGCGCAGAAAAGATGTCAAGGATGAGCTTGGATGAGGCCGTGTTGAGGTAATCGAATTTAAGTGCAAATTCCGTAGTGGGGTTGGGGGTTATACCGTATGCTTTGATCCATTCCAATACAGGATTATAAATACCTGAAGCATCGTCAGGGAGGGAACGGCCGGAGATTTCAAAAATTCCATTTTTCTTATCCAAAATAATACTGGGAGTGTTCCCGGTGCCTTTAATAGTAAGTATGTCCATTCGTTATTATTTGTTTTAGCTTGATTTCAGAGAGTCCGATTAAAACTCCTATTACGAGGATAAAGACGTCAGGCATCTGAATGTTGAAGTGATAAAAATCATGATGAATAGAAAGGGTTATTGCTCCAACATAAAACTGAAAGGCATGAGTGAAGCAGCAGAATTGCATTTTATCCATTTTTCGTCTGCCCCGAGCATAATTACCTCAATATATTTCTTTTGTCGCTGCTCAAATTCCAGCATCACCTGGCGACATGCGCCACAGCAGGTAGCATGCGCCAGTTCTTTATGGTTTTTTTTGTGAGCAGCAACCGCAAGTTTCACAATCTTTTGATCAGGATATTGTGATGCGGCAGCATAAAGAGCGACACGTTCTGCGCACATGCAAAGGGGATAAGAGGCATTTTCCTGATTGGTTCCTGTTATAACAGTTCCATCTTCTAAGATTAAGGCCGCCCCGACTTGAAATTTCGAATAGGGGGCATACGCATGATGCGTGGCTTCTTTTGCCTTGTGCACCAGATATTTGGACTCTGAATCTAAATCTTCGATGTGGCCGTAAATCGTAAAGTCTTTCATGGCTGAGCAGGTAAGTTAATGGTAGAAATCCATTTTGTGAAGGAATAAATCCAAAATTCAGGATAAATTGGGCTCAGATTAAAGGTATTTCTTTCTTATGGCAAAATCCATCTTAGTTCTTGGTGCAGGCCGGTCTTCTTCCGCGCTGATATCCTATTTGATCCACCACGGTAAAGAGCTTCATTGGACGATTACCGTAGGTGATGTTTCTCTGGAAGCTGCGCAAGAGCGTGTTGGTCATCATGCGAAGGCGATTTTTTTTGATATACAGAATATGAATAGTAGCCGGGAGGCTATTCAATCTGCCGATGTGGTTATCTCAATGATTCCGGCAAGTTTTCATCCGCAAGTAGCCCGGATTTGTTTGAGTCTCAATAAACATTTATTCACCGCCAGCTATGTTTCAGAAGAAATGAAATCGTTTCAGGAAGAGGCAGTACGTAAAAATCTTCTCTTCTTAAATGAATGCGGCCTCGATCCCGGCATTGATCACATGAGTGCCATGCAACTCATTGATGGGATTAAGGAAAAGGGTGGAAAACTCCTCTCTTTCGAATCGTTTACCGGTGGATTAATTGCTCCGGAAACGGATCCGGAAAATCCGTGGCGCTATAAATTTACATGGAACCCCCGCAACGTAGTGATGGCTGGTCAGGGTACGGCAAAGTTTCTTCAGCACGGGCAATTTAAGTTTATTCCTTATCAACAGCTTTTCAAAAGAATAACTTCAGTAACGGTACCGGGCTATGGTGAGTTTGAAGGCTATGCCAATCGTGATTCATTAAAATATCGTGAATCCTATGGTTTGCAGCATATTCAGACGATGCTAAGAGGCACCTTGAGAAACAAAGGGTACTGCAGCGCCTGGAATGTATTGGTGCAACTAGGCTGTACAGACGATTCCTACCTTATGGAAGGTGTAGCAGCGATGTCTCATCGTGATTTTATTAATTCCTTTTTGGATTTTGACCCTCATCAAAGTGTGGAGGAAAAAATTGTATCACAATTCAATCTCAGTAAGGATGGATCTGAATTTTCCCGATTAGCTTGGTCAGGATTTTTCAGCAAAGAGCCGTTAGGGTTAGCGAGCGGGACACCTGCACAAGTGCTGGAGCACATTTTAAATAAAAAATGGAAACTCAACCCGGTTGACAAAGACCTTGTGGTCATGTGGCATCGGTTTGTTTTTGACTTGGAGGGAAAGAAAAAAGAAATTCAAGCTTCACTCGTAGCGAAGGGAGACGATTCTATCAACACAGCCATGGCCAAGACCGTTGGCTTGCCATTGGCCATTGCCGCCAGGCTACTGTTAGAGAATAAAATTAAAACCCGGGGTGTTGTGATTCCTACTACGAAGGATTTTTATGAACCGATACTGGAAGAACTGAAGAATTTAGGTATTGAATTAAATGAAAGAGAGATTTAGGTTCTTATTTCACTTTCACGCCAAACTCCTTCATCAAATCTGTTCCGTACTTTCGCACGATCTCAATGACAGGAATTGCTTTCGACCCACGTTTTGTAATGGTATACTCCACTTTGGGTGGAACCACCGGAAAAACTTCTCGTGTAATAAATCCCTCAGCCTCCAATCTTCGAAGCACACTCGATAGCATCTTGTGTGTGATGTGAGGCAAATCTTTTTTTAGTTCACCATAGCGCAACGTTTTTTCGCGCAAGCGCCAAAGGATGGGCATTTTCCATGTGCCACCAATGCGATCCATGGCAAACTCTACCGGGTTGTAGTAAACCTTCTTATCGTAAATGAAGTCTGGCATGGCTATTTCCTTTACTTTCCTAATTGATAGTATCCTTCCTTAAGGTGAATATGTTGACTGAGGGAACATATTGATTGCAATTTTGGGTTATCCAACTCAAATAACAAAACCTTATGAAGAAAATTATTTTACTAGCAGTCGTAGTGATCGTTTCAACTGCGACTTGGGCTCAGCATAATGCGGGCAACAATGGAAAAATTTTGATGATCGCTTCCAACAAATCAATCAGCCAACAAACTGGCTGGCCCATTGGTGTGTGGTATGCAGAACTCACGCACCCTTACTGGGTTTTTAGCGAAGCCGGCTACACGGTTGATATTGCAAGCCTGGAAGGTGGCGAACTATTCTTTGATAGCTTCAGTGATCCTGAAGATGCCAGCAAGTATGCCGCTTTCGATTATATCTCGCTTGGCTTTAAGAAAGATCCCGCAAAGGCGGCAATAGTAAAAAATACGTTGAAGTTATCTGCCATTAATCCCAGCGATTACAAAGCGATATTCGTCTGTGGTGGTCAAGGCCCCATGTACACACTTTACAAAAATCCTGAGATTGAAAAGTTCTTTGTGGATTTCTATCAAACCGGTAAACCTACGGCTGCTATTTGTCACGGCACTTCCATTCTTTTGAATACCAAATTGGCAAACGGTAAATTTTTGGTGGAAGGAAAAAAATGGACGGGCTTTGCTTCTTCGGAAGAACAGTATGCCGATGGCTATGTAGGCATGAAAATCCAGCCTTTTAGAATTGAAGATGAGGCCCGCAAAATGACGAACAGCAAATTCGTAGTGGGTTCTCCCTTTTCTGCTTTTGCCGTAAAAGATGGAAACTTGATTACAGGACAACAGCAAAACAGTAGCGCTGCAGCTGCCGAGTTGGTGGTAAAAGCAATAGAAGAAGGCAAGAAACGCTACGAGACATACGTGTTAGTTCATGGTGCATGGGCGGATGAAAGTGCGTGGGGCTTTGTGCGGAACTCATTAGCTCAAAATGCAAATGTGGTGGTAGTGAATTTACCAGCGCATGGCATCAACTTAACAACTGCAACTGCAGCAACTTTAAGTAGTTATGTGAAAACAGTTACCGATGCCATCAATCAGCAACCAGGGAAAATAACATTGGTCGGTCATAGTATGGCGGGCATTGTTGTTTCACAAGTAGCGGAGAACATTCCTGCTAAAATCAATAAGATCGTTTACGTGTCTGCATATCTGCCGCGCAATGGCGAAGATCTCTTGACGCTTGCCAATCAAGATAAAGAAAGTAAGGTAGGCAAAGCATTGGAATTCACTGCCGACTATTCTGCGGCAGCAATTAAGAAGGACGTGATTGTTTCAGCCGTGTGTGCCGATTGCCCCGACTTTATGAAAGAAGCATTGGTAAAGTATCACAAAGCTGAGCCAGCCAAGCCACTAGGTGAAAAAGTAATATTGACTGATACTAAATTCGGAAGCATACCAAAATATTATATCCACACCAGCAACGATGCAGCCGTGGGTTATGAATTGCAAAAGATGATGGTGAAAAATAATGGCACGATCAAACAAACTTTTGTGATGAGTACTTCGCATCTACCTTTTGTAGTGCAGCCACAGGAGTTCGTGAAGATTCTGACTGGTATTAAATGAAACACAAAATAATTCGTAGTATAGTCTTACTCCTCGTATGGAGCGAGACTTATTCCCAAATCCCTATAGAAGTATTTGGCGGGCACGAGAAGACTACCTTAGATGTGCTATTCTTCAAATACTTGAAGAATAGCAAAAATGACAATTCTAAGTTTCTCTTCTTTAATCGAAATCGTGCCAGCATGGATTATCGTCAATCCTCAACGGCATATCTCCCAACATTTGGGTTTATAGAAGCCATCTCTTATAACCATCCGGGACTAAAGGGGTTTGCACCAGTAGCAGTCATACAAATTTTCAATAGTGGTTTATTTCCAAAAGCTGGTGTTCAGTATTTTCATCATAAGGGTGACTTTACTTTTTTTTCCTGGCTGGTATGCGAAACCATGAGCAAGCCCAATATTGACTTTTTTATATTAACCCGACTTGAGCCAAAACTTACTGATAA
Source organism: Bacteroidia bacterium (assembly GCA_031382175.1). Classification (GTDB taxonomy): domain Bacteria; phylum Bacteroidota; class Bacteroidia; order Cytophagales; family Cyclobacteriaceae; genus ELB16-189. Next base: position 11,987 of record JANMYO010000027.1, read on the forward strand.
ACTCAATCTGTTTGCACAATTGGAGTTAGTGAATGCGATACCTACTGAGACAGATGCTATTCACAATTATATTCAACGAGTCAGATTAGGACTTAAAATCAAAACTTGGCAGTTTGGACTTGGTAGCGATTTTAATGAATTTGGTAATGGTACTTTAGCGAATACGAATAATTTGGGGGCATTTTTAAGGTATGAATTCAACTAATACTATTCTATCATAAAATTCCATGACTCCCTCCACAACTCGCATAGAGGCATTTGGCGATAGTGTAATGGCCTTTATTATCACCATTATTGTGCTTGAATTAAAAGTGCTGCAACTAGCAAAAGTGCCATCTATTTCTTTTGGACACAGAGAATAATTCACGAAACTGTTGTTAAATGATTACTAAAAATTGAAGCTATTAACTATGAAAATTGCAATTATTGGAACAGGAAATGTAGGTGGTTCATTGGCGAAAGGATTTGCCAAAGCAGGTCATCAGGTATTTATGGGCGTCCGAAATCAAAATGAAATTAAAGGAGGTGAGTTGGCAAACTTGAAAAACATTACCATTCATTCCATTTCAGATGCATCAACTTCCGCAGAGGTCATCTTGATTGCCGCTGTACCCCAGGCCGTTAAAGACATTGCTGCACAGTTAGGCGATACGAGCAACAAGATAATTATTGATGCCATGAATTCGGTTCGCGTAAAGCCCGAACCATTCAGCAACACCACAGAGGCATTGCTAAAGCTCACCAACGGCAAGGACATTGTAAAATGTTTCAATACAACAGGCGCAGAAAATATGGCGAACCCCACCTACCATGGCCAAGGTATTGATATGTTTTATGCGGGCGATAGCGACAAAGCAAAAAAAGTTGCAGAACAATTAGCGAAAGACATTGGCTTTGAAAATGTGTACAACTTTGGTGGCACCGATAAATTTAATCTACTTGAGCAATTTGCACTGAGTTGGATTAACCTTGCAATGATGCAGGGATATGGAAGAGATATTGCGTTTAGGGTAGTAAAACGCTAAGTGCGTTAAGCATCATCTTTGTTCTCTTCATACCAGACATCAATCAGTAAATTAAATCCTTCAGCTGCCTGCACGGCAAGTTGGTCACACCGTTCATTCTCAGGGTGCCCGGCATGTCCCTTAATCCAAACGAACTTCGGTTTTAACTTTTGATGTAGTGGTATATAACGCTGCCAGAGGTCGGCATTCTTCTTCTTAGCAAAATTCTTTTTCTGCCAGGTCCATAGCCAGCCCTTCTCTACGGAATCCACTACATATTTTGAATCAGAGTAAATAGTGACGGCAATCCCCCCTTTTTTAATTGCTTCAAGACCAATGATAACAGCCAATAACTCCATACGGTTGTTGGTGGTCAGCCGAAAGCCCTGGCTTAACTCCTTTACATGTTTATCAAACTTAAGAATGGTACCATAGCCACCGGGCCCTGGGTTACCTTGGGCTGCGCCATCGGTGTAGATACGGATCATCCAAGACCAAGATTACTTTTAAAAATCTTTACTGCGATCGCCAAGAGAATAACGCCAAATACTTTTCGCAACACCACAAAGCCGGATTTTCCGATTTTCTGCTCCAGCCAGCCGCTGCAGCGTAGCACGATGTAAACAAAGATAAGGTTAAGTACAATGCCTATTAAAATGCTGGACTCTTCATAAACAGCCCGTAATGATAAAATAGTCGTTAATGTTCCTGCTCCCGCAATTAAAGGAAAGGCGATCGGTACAATCGAACCAGTTCCTTTCGCATCAGGATCATCTTTGATCAGATTGATTCCCAAAATCATTTCCATGGCGATGATGAACATGACAATAGCACCCGCCACAGCAAAAGACCCTACATCAAGGCCAAAAAGTTTTAAAATGGATTGTCCCAGGAAGAGGAACACAATCATCAGGGCTGCCGCGATGAAGGTAGCCTTCTCTGCATAAATCCTTCCTTCCCTCTGGCGGATGAGAATCACAAAGGGAATTGATCCCAGAATATCGATGACCGAGAAGAGGATCAGCGTGACAGAAAAAATTTCTTTAATGTTCATATTGATTAATATAGGTGCAAAAATAGATGAAATGGAGTTAATTTAAATCGAAACCCTTTGTTATCTGTTTCCGTTCATTAAAATTTAACAATTGGGATAAAAATAATTGTAGTAATTTGCCGACCATGAAACCGGTGGTGGAGGGTATAAAAATATTTTTAGTAGTGATGATACTGCTGAAGCTTACTTTACCCGTTGACACTTTTCAGAAAGGTTCTACTACGATTTTCGCCATCAAATTTAACGAAACCGAATCAGAAGATTCACAAAAAACCAGCGCAGACGAAGCGGATGAATTTGTGGAAGAATCTTTCGAATGGAATAGATTAAACCTTTCTCACCAGATTATTTCTTTACCGCGCCACGCGGTAGAAGCAGAAGCACACATCCGGGAAATTATACCGCCACCTCCCCAGGTCTAGTTCAGCACCTATTTTTTTATCGTCTCATTACTCTTTTGGTATGAACCAAAAGTCACAATCTCATTATTAGCTGAACTGTTTTTATATGAATTTAAAAAATTATTGGTCTTCGGATTTTCCGTCTTCTGTTGTTGTTTTTTTGGTAGCCCTGCCGTTGTGTTTAGGTGTGGCCCTTGCTTCGGGCGCGCCCCTGTTTGCCGGATTATTGGCAGGCATTATTGGTGGTATCGTGGTGGGTGCATTGAGCGGTTCACCGCTAAGTGTTAGTGGCCCTGCGGCTGGCCTCACTTCTATTGTTGCCGCATCTATTCTTGAACTGGGATCGTATCCCTCGTTTTTACTTTGTGTCGTGTTGGCAGGGTTGTTTCAAATTATTATGGGATTTGCAAAAGCAGGTTCCATCGGACACTTTTTTCCAGCCTCGGTGATCAAGGGAATGCTGGCCGGTATTGGGTTGATACTGATCCTGAAACAAATTCCTCATGCGGTAGGCTACGATGTGGATTTTGAAGGTGATGAAAGTTTTTTTCAGCGTGATGGAAGAAATACCTTTTCAGAAATACTGGAAGCGTGGGACTTCCTTACCCCGGGTGCCATCGTCATCGCCATGCTTTCTATTGGAGTATTGTTAGCGTGGGAGTCCAACTTCCTGAAGCGCTATAAATTTTTTCGTGTGGTTCCGGCTCCGTTGGGTGTGGTATTATTAGGGATTTCGCTGAATGCACTTTTCAATTCTTCTATCCCGTATTTGATGATAGACGAAAGGCACAAGGTGTCCTTGCCACTGCTTTCTCAAGCTGAAGGAATTTCATCCTTCTTCATCTTTCCAGATTTTTCCATGTGGCAAAATCCTAAAATCTATTATATAGCTATCACCATTGCCATTGTAGCAAGCTTGGAGACATTATTGAGTGTGGAGGCATGCGATAAGCTTGACCCCTACAAAAGAATAACTCCTCTTAACCGGGAGCTGAAAGCGCAAGGAACAGCTAACCTTCTTTCTGGGTTTTTAGGTGGCTTACCTGTAACGTCTGTTATTGTCCGCAGCTCCACTAACATTAATAGTGGCGCACGCACCAAAGCTTCCGCTATTTCTCATAGCATCATTCTTCTTCTTGCTGTTGTACTCGTTCCCAACATTCTGCAACGCATACCGCTTGCTTGCCTGGCAGGTATATTGATCGTAATTGGGTTAAAATTAACAAGTCTTACCCTTTACAAAGAAATGTATGGGAAAGGGCAAAGTCAGTTTTTGCCCTTCATGACTACAGTGCTTGCGGTTACGTTTACCAACCTGCTGCAAGGGGTTTTCATGGGAATTTTAGTGGCCGTGTTTTTTATCCTCCGCACTAATTTTAGAGAAGCTATTATCATAGTGAATGAGGGTAATAATTATTTATTGCGACTGACCAAAGACGTCTCGTTTCTGAATAAGGCAACCTTGAGAAACCGACTCCAAATGATTCCCCGTGATTCTACCGTGACCATTGATGGTTCACAATCACATTTCATTGACGCGGATATAAAAGAGACGATTGAAGATTTTATGCAGGAAGGTAAAGCCAAAAATATCCAGGTTGATCTAAAGAAAATTTCAATTCAATAATAAAACTTATGAAAGCAGCATTAAAATCATATGAACAGCTACTCCTTCAAAACAAAGCCTGGGTAGAACAAAAGAATAACGAAGACAAAGATTTTTTTAATCGTCTTGTAGCAACGCAAAAACCAGAGTTCCTATGGATTGGCTGCTCGGACAGCCGGGTGCCGGCTAATGAAATAACGGGTACCGCACCTGGTGAGGTTTTTGTTCACCGGAACATTGCGAATATGGTGGTGCACACGGACATGAGCTTGTTAAGTGTGTTAGACTATGCCGTAAATGTTCTGGCCGTAAAACATGTGATTGTATGCGGACATTACGGATGCGGTGGTGTACTGGCTGCGATGACAAACAAACAAATTGGGCTTATTGATAATTGGATCCGGCATATCAAAGATGTGTATCGTATGCATCAGGATGAACTTGACGCCATCAGCGATGTAAAGAGGAAGCAAGATCGCTTTGTAGAACTCAATATTATAGAACAGGTATATGACCTTGGAAAAACGTCCATTATACAAAATGCATGGCAAAGCAGGGGAGGCCCCTTCGTGCATGGCTGGGTGTATGATGTGGGCAATGGATTAATTAAGGACTTGAAAGTTTCTATGAACAGCGATGAAGATATGCCTGACGTTTATCGGTTTGAGAAGACTTCGTTTAAGGTAAGCTAAATCTGGATAAAATGCTTGTCACGCTGATCTAAGGTAAATATGAGTTGATTTTTAAAATCAAGGGCATCTCTAAAAACCTGAGTGTTCGTCATTTTGAGGTACGACCGAAGAATTTACAATTACACTAGCAGATTCATTACTGCGCCTGCCTTGCGACAGGCAGGCGCAGAATGACCTTGAGGTTTTTAGAGATACCCTCAAAAGAAGATCTGGTACTGCATTACCACCTGACCCCGGTTCTGCTGCCTTACCAGTTCAGTCCCTTGTTGAAAATAGAATGGCCTTAACTGGTAGTCCAGTGTGAGTTTGCTATTATGTCCTTTCATGAGCCAATTGATTCCTATATCGACCACATTCATTTGCTTATCGAGCCGGTGATATTTTGCGCTAAGTAAGGAGGCATAGGGCATAAGTGTTCCGTGCCCTTCTCCCAACAAGTCTTTTTTCATCAGGTAGCCGACTTGTCCATAGAAGACATTACCACTTCCAAACATGGGGAAGGCATTGCCCTGACTGCCTGCAGGGTAACCGGGTTTGACTGCGTTTGCCGGATTCATTATTCCATTGTAGCGGAGATAGCCCGGTCCGAATTCATAATCAAAGTAGCCAAGATAAGCATTGAATGCTGTGCCTTTTTCAGTATTGATCGGTGCATCGTAGAAAGCAGCAACTGACCATAAAGTCATGTTATGCAGTTCTTTTGTTACGCCAGCATCCGGTGAAGTTTCTGTAGCATTCTTTTGCGAGATAATTCCAGCTTCAAGATTGAAAATCTTTTTCTTCCCCAAGTAAGTGCCCGTCATGTAAGGAGTAGTATGCGCTTCTTTGTCGAGAAAATTCCACATGAAAAAACCCTGATATTGTTTATGATGACCATCTTGTGCAAATGTCGCATTGCTCGATAAAGTTGGAATGGTCTGGCCATTAGTCGTAACAGGGAAGGGATCACTCATCACCACGCGATAATCAAATTTTCCAAGCTGCCCTCGGGCATAGACACTTAGCTTCCTTGAGAATTCATCCGTCTGATCAACAGTAGCCTGAGCAAAGACAGGAACATCCATCGTCATAATTGTGCTCACACTCGGTTGACTAAATCTTGAAAGTCCATTTGTGATGGTGAGCCCACCACCCAGAATAAGTTTTTCACTTCCTTTTTTGACACGATATTCACCTAAAGCGTCATGAAAGAATGCCTGGAGTTTTCGATTGCCCGCATTTTGGGATAAGTAGTTAAAATTATTCTGCCCGAATTGAAAATAGAAAAATACATGGTCTGTTAGTTGACCATACAACTGAAAGCGTGTTCTTCGTAATCCAATGTCAACAGTATGTTGGGTTGGATCATTTAAAACCAATGTGCCTGGATTACTATCATTGAAGCGCAGCCATACTTGGTTAAGGAAGGTGGCTTTTAAATAATGGCTCCCATCTTCATTTAGTTTTACGCGCATTTCTTCAATTTCCTTTGGCTTCTCCTGTGCGTGAGTCAGCGAAATTGAAAGGCAAAGTAGTAGCGATAATGCAAGAAAATTCTTCATAGCGATATGTTTTTAAGTAGGAAGAGGAAAACCACTTCTGGTTTTCCTCTGATTCATGTACTAAGCAGGCTGTGTTGTTGTTGTTTGTTGAACTAGCTGTAAGAATTCTTCAGCAAACTTCGAAACGTATAGGATTTCTGCTGGCTCCAGCAGATCGCGTTTTTTATAAAAGATCAATCGGTGCTTATGACATTCAATGTGCATCTGTTCGCGATTTTCGAGGAAGTCAATGATTGGGCTTGCAAAGAATTCTCTAACAACAGCTTCATTTTCGCCACGTAAATAATATTTTTTTGAAAAGACCGGATGATCTACAAAATCTATGTCCTTGCCAGCTACGCCTTCAAATAATTTTGACCACAAACCTTCTGGCTCAAGAGCAAAATCTGGAATAAGCATATCGATTTCTGAAATATGCAAGATGGTAATGTGTGTTTCACTTTGATCTTGCATGGCACCCTCTCGAAGGGTAATGTCGGAAGCTTCAATTTTTCCAGTCTCACTATATTGAGATAAAAGATTCTCTTCGTACCAGATTTTATTCCCTCTTTCAATTGGAAAGTTTTTATACTTTATAGACGTGCGCATCCTTTGAGGAAAATAGGTGAACTCATTTTTTTCGGCAAATTTTCTCAACTCAATTTGACGAGGACTTAGTTTTATCTCGATCTTTGTAGGATTAACAGGCGATAACTTGCGTGCTGCCAACGGGTGACTTGACAGGAGTTGAAACTGGTCGAATCCTTGTATGGAAACAGAGCCACCTCCATGGTGATACTCTTCTTCAAAGTGATGCAATTGTTCCATAAAGGTGTGGTCAACAATGCGGGCCTCTGCAAAATTGATTGTTACTTTTTTCCCCGGTTTTATACGCGCAAACATTTTTTTGAAGCCAATAAGGTTGGAGAAGATGGCTGAATCTTTTACGGAGATAGAATATTCACTTTCGTTTTCTGAGAATTCATATCGCGGCTTGAATAAACTTCTCAAAGGTGCCCCATTCAAAATATGGAATATGAATTTAGTCAGTATTCCAGAGCCAACGCCAATCAATAAGTCGGTGGAAACAGTTACAACAATAGTGATAACAAAAATCACTAATTGCTCTGCGCCTATTTTATAGGTTTTGAAAAACTCTTTTGGTGAAGCTAACCGATAGCCTACTGCAATCAACAAAGCAGCAAGTGCTGAGTTAGGGATCATCTCGATAACCGGAATGAACAATAGCATGGCAATCAGAAGGAAAAGTCCGTGAAAGAAATTAGCCCAGCGAGTGCGTCCGCCAAAGTTAACATTGGCCGAACTACGTGCCACCTCTGATATCATTGGCAAACCACCCAACAGGCCCGAAATAGCATTTCCAGCGCCTAACGCAGAAAGATCTTTGTTGTAATTTGATGTCCGCTTATAAGGATCTAATCCATCAATTGCTTTCACTGTTAGCAAAGACTCTAGGCTATTGATAAAAAGGAACATGACTACGTATTTCCAGAACACACCTGTTCCAATAGCGGAAAAATCCGCATTAAATTTTATGTTTTCCCAAAAGTTGCCAATGCTTACTAAATCAAACGCTGGTTCAGTGTGACGAAAATCCATGATCAAAGCCATTGGTATTGTTACCACCAACACTACCATGGGTGCCGGAATGCTTTTAAATATTTTGCCTTTAAGAAACGGCATTCCAAAAATGATAACCAAACTAATAATACCAACAACAGAAACCCTCGGATCTGCATTGGCAAAAGAATGAGGTATCATCTTGTACAGTTCAATAGGCTCAAGTCCTTTTAATGTAGCCGGATCAATGCCAAGTAATACGTGAATCTGTTTTGAAAAAATGATGAGCCCAATGGCGGCCAGCATACCATGCACTGCTGAAGGAGGAAAGAAATCGCTTAGCGAACCAAATTTTAAAAAACCAAAGATGACTTGAATCAAAGCCATCACCACAATTGCCCCACAGGCTAACTGAACTCCTGTAGTTCCTTCGATGTTTAGGGCACCAAGTTCAGTAACTGCGCCAGCGCAAATAGTAATTAATCCTGCTGCCGGGCCTTTGATGGTTAATGCCGACCCGGCAAAAATACTGACGAGCATGCCACCAATCATAGCAGTGAGTACGCCCATGGCTGCCGGGAACCCACTGGCCTTGGCAATGCCAAGGCTTAATGGTAGTGCTAATAAAAATACAAGGAAACCGGAGACAGCATCTGCCCGCCAGTTTTGTTTAAGGCCATCAAGGCCATCTTTTGGAATTTCTAAAGTCTTCATATCAGATAGTGACTTTTATTTAAAAGCCGGATTTAGTAAAGTAATAAGTAATGATGTATGTGAGAGCGCCTCACGGTATGAAAGAGAATTGATTGCTAAGAGGGGAACCCTCTTTCCTGAAAACTTAAATTAGTAAGACCCTATGTAAGGTGTAAAGTGAAGGTCGTGTAGTAAACCTTTCAGTAGGAAGAAGGCAACGGGTATTCGTTGGCTTGAATTTTTGGAGAACATTAAAGACCTCGATATAAGAAATACTTACAAAAGCATGCGCCTTTCCTTCGCGCTCTTCTTCGCTGCTCGTCTCTTCAAAGATTAAATGTGAGAAAAGGTCAAATGAAGGTGATAACGAGGCAAAATTAGTTTGTTCTGATGTTAAATCTGTGGGCAGTTCGGCTGACGCGAAAACGGCCGGAGCCAGCAATTCGAAGGAGAAAAGTAAAATAGCAGCTAGCTTCAAAACTTTGTGATACGTCAATTGCATTGAACGGAAAGTATTTGTAAAGGTCTAATTTTTTTTTGGAAAACCTAAATTTCAATTCGAAGAGTGCTTAATTCCTCTGACTCGCGAACAAAAGTCGCGGTCAAATCGTATTACCTAAGGAATCCGTCAATTTTATGGATTAGTTGACTTTAAGAATTAGTTTTTTACATTTGTCTCCATGAATAAAGTAAATCACCTTCGGACGCTTACCTGCCTCATGATGATTTTCTTTTTAATCGTTTCGATCGTTACCCAAGTTCTTATGCCATCGGGGCCAGGCATAGACCATAGGCATTTTACTGTTTCTAAACATTCAGGTATTGGCGTAGACGAAGCTCAGTTTCCCTTTGCTGAAGAAAAAGAGGAAGAAAACGGGCAGGACAACCCATCCAGTTGCGCTGTTGCGTTTTGTACCGAAAATCAATATCTGTTAGCTGACTTCGTTAAGACTGGATCTTTTGCTCCATTTAGAACTCCGCCCTATATCAGTACCCTTCCGATTTATCTATCGAAGAGAGCATTGCTTATTTAGCCTTACTCCTGCCGCCCTGTTGGGCCATTTATCCTCTTCATTCTTTTTTTAATATTTAATGGCAACTGCCACATCACTATCTTATGAAAGATCAGCATCAATTTTTTGATGAGCATCATGTGATCCATGAGTTAAAGCATTACTTGCCGGCTCAGGCACCGTTGAAGGACTTCATTCATCACAATACGCTTCACGCATTTCAGAATCTAAAATTTGACCAGGCGATTTATAGTGCTTCTGAAATTTTAGGTTATCGTGTCTCTCTTTCCCTTGAGGAGTACAGATCGTTGTATGATACCCAAAAGATACGTGAGGATATTCTTGAAAGAATTATTGCACAGCGCAAGGGTTTGGCGTTGGTCAGTGAATGGAAAGCAAAAATTCTTTTTAAGAAATATGATCGTCCTCCCTCTCCTCGTATTGGGTCGCTTCGTTCGAATTGGAAGAGGCATTATCGGATCGATCTGGATTCGATGGTTCATCCTCTGCTTTTTCGTACGCTTTGTAGTTACCTCGATCAGGGAATTTCCATGTGGAATTTTCCCGTTTTGAATAAAGGCTTTCTTACGGCCATAACAGAAATGGAACGGAATAGCTTTACAAGTTTTTTTAAGACAGAGAGGGCGAGACAACTTCTACTTCATGATACTTGTGAAATAAGTGGATTACTTAAAATACTGGTAGGCGATGAATCGTTATACTCACATTATTTATACGATCAACAGTTTGCCCATCAGGGGTGGTCTGGTATGGTATCCACCATAGAAGACGTACCTCAGACTTTATTAGACCGTAAACAAATCACAACTCGTGATTTAATCATTTTTGAACTCTTGCTGGAGATTGACGCCCTCGATCTTCACTTTGGAAAGAATTGGTTGCCCTTGGGTACCCAGCTGGTTGATAAACCATTGGATCTATTTGCTGAAATCCCTCCACGGGAACTTAATGAAGTTACTTCCATTTGGCAAGAAGCTTTTGAGTGGACTTACTATGATCAAGTACTGGCGGGTCTTGTCATCAAGAAACAGGAGAAGCAGAATAAAGCTGAGAAAAGTTTTCAGTCTATGTTTTGCATTGATGATCGTGAATGTTCGTTCAGACGCTATCTCGAACAAATTGATCCCGCTTGCGAAACATTTGGTACACCAGGATTTTTTAGCGTGGAGTTCTTTTTTCAACCGGAAAACGGGAAATTTTATACAAAACTATGTCCATGGCCAGTCACTCCTAAATACCTGGTCAAAGAAGTTGGTGGCAAAACGAAAAGGGGAACAGACATACATTTTTCAAAAGACTCTCACTCTCTCTTTGGTGGTTGGATGATCACCCAGACATTAGGATTTTGGGCAGCGGTGCGATTATTCATTAATATTTTTAGACCGGCCATGGGCCCCACTACCGCTTCTTCTTTTAAGCACATGGATAAGACCTCGGCCCTTACCATTGAAAATAGAAATATTGAAGACAAAGAAAATGATTTGCAGATTGGCTTTACAGTAGCTGAGATGGCAGTGCGCGCTGAAGGGCTTCTAAAAAGTATTGGACTTATTAAGGACTTTGCACCTCTTGTTTACATAGTGGGCCACGGCTCCAGTAGCGTTAATAATCCGCATTATGCTGCCTATGACTGTGGCGCCTGTTCAGGAAGAGCAGGCTCAGTGAATTCCAGGGTAATGTGCTTTATGATTAATCACCCTGAAGTAAGAAAGATTCTAAGTTCAAAAGGAGTTATTATTCCATCAGAAACGCAATTTGTGGGTGGGCTTCATGATACTACACGTGATGAGGTTGTTTTCTTTGATGAGGAGTCACTCACTCCTAAAAACCTGGAGCTTCATCGGAAAAATGAAATTATTTTCAACAAGGCATTAGACTTAAATTCAAAGGAGAGATCGAGAAGATTTGAGTCTATCAATACCAAACTTGGATCAGAAGGTATTCATGAGCAAATCCGGATAAGATCTGTTTCATTATTTGAGCCACGGCCTGAACTGAACCATGCTACAAATACACTGTGCATTGTGGGCAGGAGAGACTTAACAAAAAATTTGTTTTTAGACAGGCGCGCCTTCATGAATTCTTATGATTATTCGATTGATAGGGATGGTAATCTTCTCTTTAATATCATGAAACCACTTGGCCCGGTATGTGGCGGTATCAATCTTGAATATTTTTTCTCGCGGGTAGACAATCAAAAATTGGGGGCCGGTACAAAGCTTCCACACAATGTAATGGGCCTGTTCGGTGTAGCCAATGGTATTGATGGTGATCTGCGACCTGGCCTTCCCAGTCAGATGATTGAAGTTCACGATCCTGTTCGCCTTCTTATTATTGTCGAGCATTTTCCGGAGGTGGTACTGCAGACTATTCAAAGAGCACCGGAAACCTATGAGTGGTTTATTAATGAGTGGGTGCATCTTGTGGCTATTAATCCTGAAACACAGGAGCTCTCATCGTTTAAAGATGGTGCCTTCACTACGTACCATCCCCTCAATCAAAAAATAGAGAAGGTATCAGATGTGACTCCGCTGCTGGAAACACACGAGGATAATTTACCGGTATACGTAATTTCTTAACCGATACAAACATGACATTCATACTTCAATTATTCATTCTCGTTCCTTTACTCGGCTTTGTTATGAGTTTACTCATTCCGAAAAAAAAGGAAGATATAATTTCCTGGGCTGCCTTTTCTTCGGTGGGTCTACATTTAGCAGGGGCTTCTCTATTTCTCTTTTATTGGGTGATGAAGGGTCATCCTACACTGAATATAAAAGACATCGTACTCTATCAGACATCTAATTATTCTTTTTTTGTTGACTTTTATTTTGATAAGATAAGTGCGGTTTATCTTTTTGTAGGCGCTGTCCTGACTTTTCTAGTCACCATTTATAGTCGGTACTATATGCACCGTGAAGGCGGGTATAAAAGATTTTTCAATACCATCTTGTTCTTTTATTTGGGCTATAACATTGTCATTTTTTCAGGTAACCTCGAAACACTGTTTATTGGGTGGGAGATTTTAGGTCTTTCTTCATTCTTGTTAATTGCGTTTTACCGTGATCGGTATTTGCCTGTAAAGAATGCTGTGAAAGTATTTTCGATTTACCGCATTGGCGATGTAGGATTGATCCTGGCCATGTGGATGACGCACCATTTATTTCATGAGAACATCACCTTTTTGAAATTAAGTAACTACGAGTTGGTTCACGAACATATTCTAAATCATAGTTGGATTGGTATTTTTATTTCGCTGATGATCTTGGTATCAGCCGCAGCCAAATCAGCACAACTTCCTTTTTCTTCGTGGCTGCCGAGAGCTATGGAAGGGCCCACTCCATCCAGTGCCATTTTTTACGGCTCACTTTCTGTTCACTTAGGTGTCTTTCTTTTGTTGCGCACATTTCCCTTCTGGGAGCATCAACTTTCAGTCAGGATCATTATCGTGCTTCTCGGATTATCCACAAGTTTTATTGCAACAGGAATTGCGCGGGTACAGTCTTCCATAAAAAGTCAAATTGCTTATGCCTCCATCGCTCAAATCGGTTTGATTTTTATTGAAGTCGCTGCCGGCTTCGAAAAACTTGCCTTATTTCATTTTGCAGGGAATGCTTTTTTAAGAACCTACCAACTTTTAGTTTCACCTTCTGTAGTCACCTATCTCATCCGTGAGCAGTTCTATAATTTCATTCCCAGGTCAAACACCATAGAAGATTCATTGCCAAGGAAGATTGAATATACCTTATACATGCTCTGCTTAAAAGAATGGAGTCTCGACTCATTCATGTATCGCTATCTATGGAATCCATTAAAGTGGATGGGAAGGCAATTCGATTTTCTTACGCTTAACAGGGTAATTATTTTTGGTATACCCGCCTATCTGTTGGGTTTGTTTGCTGTCTACAACGAGGATCGTATTCCAGATAACATCGAGCATTACTTACCCTTTCTTTTCGCTTTTATCGCGCTGGGAATGGTTCTCAAAGCATTTACAGAGCGAACACTTGCCCGTATGAGTTGGCTGTTGATTGTTATGACTCACTTTTGGATAGCCTTGGCTGTGGCATTTAACGAGCATTTTAATTTTGACCAGATTCATATTTACTTAAGTGGGATAGCCGCCTCTGGCATACTTGGATTTCTATGTCTTCGGTGGCTGAAGTCTCATGAAGGTAATATTGATTTGGATCAGTTTCATGGTCACTCGTATAAGCATCCCAAATTTGCAATTACCTTTCTTCTAGCTTGCTTGGGAGTTTCGGGATTTCCAATTACGCCAACATTTATCGGGGAGGATTTAATCTTCACTCACATTCATGAAGACCAACCTGTACTGGCATTTATGATAGCACTGTGTTTTATTATTGACGGCCTTGCTATTGTTAGAATTTATGCGCGGGTATTCCTGGGTCCACATGTAAAATCTATTTACGAGATGGCCTATCGGTCTTCATAAATGTTGTTAAAATAAGGTAATTGGTCTTCCGTAATCGGTGATCAAGGATAACCGATTACCTTTTTTTTCCTCTGATCATTTCCAAAACACCATTCACAAATGTAAGGGGATGGGGTGGATTGCCAGGAACATACAAGTCAATGGTATACTTATCTAAGAAGCTCCTGTTGAGTGCTCCGCTTCCTGCAAAAATTCCTCCACTAATGGCATCACTTCCAACAAGGATTATAATCTTCGGATCAGGAACAGCATTGTAGCATACTTGCACGGCTTCCGCCATATTTTCTGAAATTGGTCCCGTGATAACAATTCCATCGCAGTGACGTGGCGAGGCCAGAAATTCAATTCCAAACCTTCCCATATCAAAGTTGACGTTGCCACAGGCGTTCAGTTCCGCTTCATCGGCATTGGCTCCTGCTGCAGAAATTTCCCTGAGTTTTAATGAGCGACCAAAGAGCGATCGTATTTCTGAGCGTATTTTATTTTCGTCTATTGAGATGGGATTGGAGTCGCCTTCTTTTACAATCAACCGCTCCCTCACATTGGTGGCAATCATATAATCGGTTGTGAATTTAATTTTGTCGGGATATGCAAATGAGCATTCTCCACACATAACGCACTTACCCATGTCAATGCTTACGGGGCTTGTGCCAATAGCTCCGGTAGGGCAAAGCACTGCTAATGCCTGTTCGTCTACTTTGTCAGCACTTATCTCAGGTCTGCCTTTATAAGGTCCCGGTAATTGTGGTTTGGTAACATCAGGTATAAACTGTTTTCCGTGTTGCCTTAATATTTTGATTTCATCAAATATCATAGAAGTAGATTGTTATAAGTCGTGGCCACAGTAGCTTAAGTTGTAACTCTTATTATTAATTGGAAAATCCGAGATCTCGAGGTCGCGCAATGAGAGTGCAAGTGCCATCCAATTGTGAACAGAAGGATCTTTTATTTTGTAATGCTGAATCTTGCCCTGGTCGTTGGTAATAGCACAATGACAAATTTCTCCCCTCCAGCCTTCTACCATTGATACGGATAAAGAGTTGGGCGCCAATCTCAGACTTTCTTCTGAAACAGGTTTTGCGCTTGATTCACCATTCGATTTCAGATTAACAATTAAATTCCTGACATATTCAATGGATGCAATGATTTCTCTCCTGCGAAGGGCTGCGCGAGCCCAAACGTCACCATTGGCAACATCAGGAATAGGGTCATAGGCCAGTTGTTGATAAGCATATGTTGGATGTGATTTTCGCAAGTCACGTTCAATACCTGTCATGCGGGCCGCCATGCCAACTGCACCAATCAATTCCATCTGTGTTTTGGTAACCACACCAATGTTTTCCATCCGCATCAATACACTGGAAAGGGAAAACATTTTTTCTGCCATTGTCAGAAAGCGTTCCTCAAAGTTGTTTAGGAATTTTTCCAGCGATGCTATTAATGATTCGTTCAGAGGATAATGAGTACCACCAACCCTGATCAATCCTTTGCCAAATCGATTTCCACACCAGAGCTGCGAATAGTTAATTGTTGGCGTCCTCAACGCGCCAAAAACAGAAGCACCCAATTGATAAGCAAGTCCTATGCACATGTTGCTGAGATCGCCAATATGCATGGCGATTCGTTCCAACTCAAGTCCAATCGTCCTTTCAATTTTTAGTCGATCCTGAATAGAGATAGAAGCAAGGTTCTCCATAAGTCCGGCAAAAGTTGAAGCGTGTCCTACTGCTGTATCTCCGGCAATGCTTTCGGAAAGCACCGTTCGCTGAATCAATGCAGACTTCTTCAAAAATAAATCTTCTATGCCACGGTGTTGCCAACCTAATTGAATTTCCAGGTGAAGTACCGTTTCGCCATTGCATAAAAAGCGAAAGTGACCCGGCTCAATTACTCCAGCGTGGATGGGCCCAACACCTACTTCATGTAGTTCGTCACTTTGTATTTTATAAAAAGGATAATCATTCACTACTTTACTTCGATCGGCACGATTAAAGGCATATCGAACCGGTTTAGACCACGGACTATCGATAAACTCTACTCCGAAGTTCTCTGCTATCTCTCGTTCAAAAATGTGAAAGGCGTAAACTTCTTTTGTGATAGAGGCAAACTGCATCTTTTCCTTTTTAGGAATCTCATGCAAAAAGACTTTGATATCTCCCGTAAGATCATCGGCCAGGCAGCAAATGAATTTGAGCAAATTCCCATCCGCATAGGCGTAATAATTTACACAATGTACGTGTGGTAATTTCAGGAGGTTGATTACCTCTGTATAAAACCTGTCGTACCCAAGAACAGGAACCTTTGAGAGGTTGATCGATTCCTGATTTTTAATGGTAGCGCAGGCGAGTGCCTTTTCTATTGATGTTTCCATATTAAATAGGTAGAGATTGAATGGCCATCTGAATATTTTCAACAATAAACGATGGCCGGAAAAGTCCGATATAAAAGACAATGACAATCAACGCCAATTGAAGTGCCGATTCGTAAGGTGTAGCTCCCTGCAGGTTAATATTCGGGTTATTCTTTTTAAGAAAAATTATCCCTAGCATCTTTACAGCAAGGCCGTAAATAATGATTAACACCAACATGAGTACAATGAGTGCCACCCACCAATAGTCTTTTGCAATCAGGGCCTGGAACATGTAAAGTTCTGATATGAGCATTCCAGAAGGAGGCATGGCTATAATAGATAGAAAACCAAGTAGCATCACCAGTCCCCCGAGCGGATTTACCCGCAAGTAGCTTCCTATGTTTTCATCCAGCTTGCTGCTGAAGATGCGGTGCATCTGAGACACCTGAAAGAATAAACTTGACTTTACCAGCGAGTGCATGATCAAATGCAATATGGCCGCGAAATAGCCAAGACCTCCGCACGAGAACGCTATGATTACCAGGGAAGCATGTTCCATACTGGAGTAGGCAAACATTCGTTTTACATTTTTTACACGGAGAACATATACGGCTGCAAAGAATAGGGAAAGTAATCCTGTTAACATAAGCAGCTTATTCATCCATGGTAAAATACTTGTGGCGGAGAAGGCTTCATAGAAACGGTAAATGGCAACAAATCCGGCATTCATTAAAACAGATGAAAGGCTGGCACCTACCTGAGAGGGAGAGGCATCTTTTGCATCGATATCCACATTGAAAAGAGGAACAAGTCCCATTTTTACGCTGAAGCCTGTGACGATTAAAAGGAAGCAGGCCTTTAGCCAAACGGTATTCAGGTTTACGGCTTCTGCTTTGATGGCTGAAAATGTAAAATCAATATGTCCTGTTTGTTGAGCTGCAAACCCGAGGAATAGGATGCCAGCAAAGGCAATGGCAATGCCGATAGAACAGACATATAAATATTTCCAGGTAGCTTCGAGTGCATCCTGATTGCGATTGTGGTAGATCAGGACAGAAGCTCCCAGCGTGGTCGCTTCCATGAATGCCCAAAGTATTCCAAAATGTGATGTGAATAAAACTCCCACAATAGCACCCGTAAAGAAAATGGTACCTGCATTGTGAAGCGCCACATCGGCTTCCTTCACATTACGATCGTTCACAAATTTCACATAATGGATTGCTGAAAGAAAACTTACCAGGATCAGAACAAAATAGAAGATTAATCCTAATCGATCGCTGATGAAATATTCATTCAACGTTTGCCCTACCAAGGGGATAAGGTAAATACCCAAAGCAACCATTAGACCAACATAAATAAACACCATGGAATGGCTAAGGGCCTTATGTCTTATGAAGTAGGTAATGGAAGCCAGTGCCGCGGTAAGGATAAAAAAGATATAAATCATAATGGTTAGTCTTTAAGTTGGGACAGCTGACCGGAATTAGCATTTTGAAAATAGTCTTTCATCTTATTAAAGAAGATACCCATGATCAGTACGCTCGTAAAGATGTCAAGGAGGATGGCTGCGTTTACAAACATGGGCATCTCAGAACCCAGTGCGAGCGACAAGAGAAATATTCCGTTTTCAATAACTAAGTAGCTGATCAGGTGAGTCACCAGATCTTTGTTGTTGATGGCGATGAAAAGACCCACCATGATGGACGAGATGGCAGCCGTAAAATATTTTACCTGATGGTCTGCATCCACCGTCAGCTCATCATGAATGACGTAGGAAATCATGAAACAGCCGATAATGATCACCGCGGTAATTAAGACAGAATAATATCCCTTGATCGGCCCATTGTGATGACGGTGAATCATATTTTTTGTGATTCGTTGTAAAAACAACGGAACAAAAATAGCTTTGAAGACAAATGTTTCGAGCAAAATGAACAGCAGGTGAATGAGATCAAGCTCTTTCAATTCAAAGTAGGCAAGACCAAACAGCAACACACCCTGCAAGGCCATTAGTGAAAAATAGCTTTTCACCATCTCTACCTTGGAGAGGTAGATGAGCGAAATAATGAAGATGATAATCAGGAAATTAATCATGGTTAGATTTTATTTTTAATGATCATGGCAACGAAAATTAAAATAAGTGCAACGGCATTGATGGACAAAATGTATTGGGCATTCATCGCCATTTTGTTTCTAGCCCGGAACGATTCAAGCCAGCCAATACCTGCTGCAAATGCAACTTGAGTAACCAGAAATATTCCAATTCGCATCCCTAAGTCGAGCGACTGCGGAATAATGCAGTTCGCACTGAGTGTACTGAAGAGTACGAATTTAAGGTTGTTAGCAATTTTGATAATGCCCAAGTCAAATCCACTATGGTCCAGTACCATTACTTCGTGTACCATCGTCAATTCGAGGTGAGTCAACGGATCATCTACCGGCAAGCGACTCGTTTCAACCAATGTAATATTCGCTAAGACATAACCTGCGATGATCCCGATGATAGCAGAGAAGTAGCTATTATAATGAAGGTTGGCAAAGATGTCGTGGAAGGAGGTATAGCCCGTGAACATCGCCAGTGAGCCCATTAGGATAAAAAAGGCGGGTTCCATGAGCATCGAATAAAAGGCTTCACGGTTGGCGCCCATTCCTTCAAAACCACTGGATACATCCAACGCACTTAGAATGATCATGAATCTTCCCAGGCCAAGGAGGTAGGCGAAGAGAACAAAATCTCCTGTGAAAGAGAATAGTGCAATCGACTCTTCAAAAGGAATGAAAAGGGCGGCTACCAATACAGTGGTGAGATAAACGGGTGCTGCAATTTGAAAGACAAAACTGGAGGAAGAACTATAAACACTTCCTTTCTTCAGTAGCCGGAAGATATCGAACCAAGGCTGTAAGATTCCCGGACCTTTGCGTCCACCAAAGATAGCCTTCACTTTCACAATGATTCCCGGAAAGTAAATAGCTGCGATTAAAATTAAGAGTAGTGAGAGCATATCATAAAATGTTTAATGCAATGAGTAAACCAACTAAAATAAGAAAGAGCATGGGATACACCAGATAATCGTTAATCAGCCCCGACTGAGCAATGCCGGCTTTGGGGAGATGATTTACAATTAAGTGTACCCAACTGAGAACTGTTTTTTCTTCTACAAGGTCTTTGCTTTCGGTATGAAATTCTTTTCGTTGAGGAAAAATCTCCTTCTCGGGAAAAGAAGTGTATATTTTTTTGTAATCGATAACCGGATTTGCCAGTTCGCGCAGGCTATCGGCATAGGAGGTAGGCGTATACTGATGACGAAAATCTCCTGCTGTATAGCCGCAACCCCATGTGGGACCGGAGGCAAGTTTTACTTTGGACTGTTGCCAGGCTTTGAGCAGCATAATTACTACGATTAACCCAATCAACAACATGTTTACATGACCTACTACAGTAAGAGACTGGACAGCGCTAGCTGTGAAATCAGATGACGGTTCATTAAGTAGTTGTTGTACGATGCTAATTACACTAACTCCAAAAAAAGCTGGCATCAGTCCAATGGCAAGTATAAAGGAGACCTGAATAACAGCGGGAAGCAGCATAATTTTAGGTACTTCTACAGGTTTCTTATAATATTCTTCCCTGCGCGTTCCCAGAAAACTCAAGCCAAAAGCTTTTGTGAAACAATAGATGCATAGACCTCCGATCAGCACCAGCCCGAGGATGCACGCTACACTTAATATAGAGATAATGAATATTGAGTTGGATAAATGATTGATGACGCCACTATAAATAAGATATTCCGATATAAATCCGTTGAACGGAGGGATGCCACTGATGGCTAAGGCGCCAATTAAGAAAGCATACGAAGTATAGCGCATTCCTTTTGCCAGCCCACCCAGTTTATCCATGTTGACATGATGAGTTGCATAATAAATATTTCCTGCCGTGAAGAAGAGCAGGGACTTGAACAATGCGTGATTGAGATTGTGAAGCAGCGCCCCGGCAAATCCGAAGACCATGAGGTAATGATCACCGGAGGCTTTGCCGAGGATTCCCATCCCCATGCCAATGCCGATGATGCCAATATTTTCTATACTGTGGTAGGCAAGCAATTTTTTTAGGTCATGTTGCATGATCGCCATCACGACACCTAAAAGTCCTGACACAATTCCAATGGCCAGCACAATTATTCCAATCGTCATCAAATCGCTTTGAATCAGAGAAGTGATTCGAAAGAGTCCATAGATGCCCATCTTAATCATGATGCCGCTCATGACACCGGAAACATGGGATGGAGCTGCAGGGTGTGCACGAGGTAGCCAGGTGTGGAAAGGAATGAATCCCGCTTTGATACCAAAGCCCGCCAGAAAGACCAGAAATAAAGGCGTGTTTGGATTTTGGACAAAGAATTTTCCGACACCTGCAAAACTCAAATCACCGGTTTGATTAGCCGCAATTAAAAAACCCAACATGATTAAGGCAAAGCTCAGGTGCATTTGCAGTAAATAATTAATGCCCGTCTTGAGAGTTGATTCCTTCTGTGCTTCAAAAATGACAAGCACAAAAGAGAAGAGCGACATCAGTTCCCAGGCCAGAAGAAAGGCAATGCCATCGCGCATGGAAACGACAAGCAGCATGGCCCCGTGAAGCCACACAAAACTAAACAGGTGGAGTGAAATGAAGACGGATCGTTTTTTGGGAAGATAAGGTTTGAGGTAGCCACTGGCATAGATCATTCCGCAAAGACAAATCAGATTAATGATCAACATGAAATAAGCGCTGAGTGGATCAATGGTGAGCTGAATCGGGCCACTCCAGGTATCTACTCCCATGGCAAAGGTGAGGGTGTCATTATTCAAAACCTCTAACGCCCAGGCCGTGCTCGGGATAATGAGCATCACCTGTAAGGCTAAGGCAAGCAAGTACTTCCACTTTTTTGAAATGGCGAACATTCCGAAGGTGAGAAGTAATGCTATTTTGAATAGTAAGATCATTTCGTTCCTGGTTAGAGTATTCTGATTAGCGTTAACAAACCGATGATGATTAAGAAAGCCAATGGATAGACCAGATAATGATTGATCATTCCTGTTTGAGCCCATCCTGCCTTTGGTAATTCGCGTGTAATGTAGAGTACGGGTTTCATAATCACTTTTTCTTCTATTAAATCTTCAGTATGAGTAGCAAAATGTCGAGGTTTTGGAAAGATTTCATTCTCCTCAAAGGAAGTGTGCTTTCCTTCAATCGCCACCAATGGTCCAACCAATTCACGCACGCTATCGGCATAAGACGTTGAGGTATACTGATGTTTGAAGTCACCACCGGTATAGCCGCATCCCCAGGTAGGCCCCGAAGCGATTGTTACGTTGGATTGGATAGCCCGCTTGATCAATAGGATAATGGTAAACACGGTAATCACAGCTAGATTGCCTAGTCCGATATACTGCAATGTCTCTGAAGAAGATTGAATTACGGCTTCCGATAAATTGAGTTTTGTAAATGTAAAGGCGATAGTGGAGATCTGTGTCAAGTAGAAATTTGGAAATAAGCTCACCGAAAGCATGATCGGCAGAATAATAAAACCTGAAGTGCGCATGATCACCGGTACTTCTTTTATGATATGATGTTTTGCATCTCTTTTGCTCCCCAGAAATGCTACACCAAAAGTTTTTGTAAAAGCAAATACGGACAACCCTCCAATGACCACTAAGCTCAGCAGAATGGTCAGGTTGATCAGTGAGCCACTGAAGTCGCTAATGGCGATGTTTTCAAAGACTCCTATATATAAGAGAAACTCGGAGATAAAACCGTTCAATGGGGGGATGGCACAAATGGCAAGTGAACAAATCATAAAAAAAGTAGCCGTGAAAGGCATAAACTTAGCCAAACCACCCAGCTTATTAAGATCTCGCGTGTGTGTAGCGTAATACAGATTTCCTGCTGAGTAAAAGAGCAAGGATTTATAAAGTGAATGATTGAAGATATGTAGCAGTGCACCCGCCATGCCCAGTGTTGCCAGTAGATCGTTGCCAAGACCTTTGCCCACAAAAGACAATCCGATTCCCATTCCTATAATTCCAATATTTTCTATGCTGGAGTAAGCCAGCGTCTTTTTGATATCCTTTTGAAAAATGGCATACAGGATTCCGGTAAGGGCAGTAACAATGCTAATCGATAGGATGAAGAAACCGATTTCGAGAAACTGACTTTGCACATGGGTGAGCACGCGAAGAATTCCGTAGATACCCATCTTGATCATTACTCCAGACATTACTCCGGATACATGCGAGGGTGCTGCAGGGTGTGCATGTGGCAACCACGTGTGCATGGGCATAAATCCAGCCTTGATACCAAACCCTAAAAAGAAAAGTAAAAAAAGCCAAAGGTTGTTATGCATTGAAAAGTACAACTCCAGGGTATCGAAACTAAATGCGCCTGTGATCCTGCTTACATAGAGGAAACCGATTAACAACAGTACAAAGCACATGTGCATTTGTATCAAATAATTAATTCCGGTTTTGAGGGTAGTCTCTTTCTCCCCTTCAAAGATGACAAGGATGAAGGAAAACAAGGACATCATCTCCCACGCCACTAAAAATGAGAACGCATCTCTCAACATCACTACATTAAGCATGGCGAAGTGCAATCCTACAAAAGAGAAAAGGTGCAATGAAATGGACATGACACCTTTTTTATCGAAGTAAGGAGTAAGGTATCCAAGGCTATAAATAGCACCGGTAAGGCATGTCAGATTGATAATCAGAATGAAGTATGCACTGATGTTATCGACAATAAAAACAAGATCGCCACTCCAATAACCATCCAGGAAGTGAAATTGAAAAGGTACTCCGGAGGAAAGTGCCACCCAGGCCCACCTTGTGCTAACGGTAATCAATAAAAATATAGGGACAAGTGCTACGTACCCTTTCCATTTCTTGGGAACAAAAAAGATTATCAATGCAAGAAAAAGAGCTGATTTGAAAAGCAGAATGGTCATGAACACAATTTAATTAAGCAAACAAGCGATGGTGGATTAATCATAGAGATCAATCCAGTCTCTGTTTGTAAATCAAATCAAAATTGTACACAGGATCCGAAAAAGAGGCGGATGGGTATTGAATTGCTGAATTGTATGAGAGAATGATAAGGGCGCTTGTTTAAATTGAATCAGGTGACTGTGAAGATTCAAAATGCAGTGACCTGGAATTGAAACATTTTGGCTACATGCTTTATCTTGTTCAAACAATTCTTCGAAGGGACCGTAAAACAAGGTGTTGTGAAGCTGAGGAGAATTAATCCATTCCACCTTATCTATGACTGTCACTGACGTAGCTGATAAAATGGAGGGCGCAAAGAACGCGAGTATAAAAAACGAGAGGACTAGTAATTTCAAAATGATGATTGACTTTAGCTTCATTTTTGATCTCATATCCGCTGATAAGTTATTAAATTTATTTGATGCATTCCTGCAAATGATTAATAAATATTCACTTTAAGTAAATAGCACGCTTACTAAACTTTGAAAACCAACCTAAAAACGAACCATAAAGGCTTCAAAAAAGGTCAGTTCTTAGGGCAAAAGAAAATTCATCAGCTTCCTGATTTCCTTTTTCCGGAAGGCAGGAAAGTTGGCAATTCGGAAGGTTTTACGTACTTCGGGATTTTATCATAAACGCGAGACGGGCCCGGATAAAATGAAATCATTTTGATTGTGATTTACATTTTCTTATTCTTTCAGAAGTAAAAAAATATGAGTGTGAATATTATTTTTTTGAATTTTGAATGTACTGAATTGCCATCGCATAACCTTCCAGGCCAAAGCCCGTAATCAATCCAACACATTTTGAAGTAATCAGACTCTTGTGTCTAAATTCTTCGCGTGCATACACATTCGAAATGTGAACCTCCACCACGGGAGTTTTTATTGCGCCAATCGCATCATGAAGAGCAATTGAAGTATGGGTGTAGGCTGCGGCATTAAGGATAATACCATCATAGTTAAAACCAACCTCCTGAAGTTTGGTAATGAGTTCACCTTCGATATTCGATTGGTAGTAACTCAACTCAACCTTTGGAAAACGTTTTTGTAGTTCAGCAAAGAATTCATCGAATCCCTTGCTGCCATATACTTCCGGTTCGCGTTTGCCAAGGAGGTTAAGATTGGGCCCGTTAATGATTTGAATTTTCATGCGCTAAAAGTAATACTTAACAGTAGGTTGTCGATCTTTACAAATGTCGGTAATTTAACAAGCTATTAAAAAGGGTATGTCGGGAAATTCGTGGGTTCTTTATAATAAGGAGTTCAGTAATTACCTTAAGCTGGAGAGGTCGTTGTCTAATAACTCCATTGAGGCCTATGTTCATGATGTCGCCCTTCTACAGCAATATGTTGAGCTAAGCGCGTTGCAGGTTTCTCCCTTGGCGATCACTTCAAAACATCTTCAGGGTTTTCTTCAACATATCAACGAGTTGGGCATGAGTGCCTACAGTCAGGCCAGAATTCTCTCGGGACTTAAGTCTTTTTATAAATATCTCCTTTTTGAAGAGCTGGTAGAGAAGGATCCTACCGCCTTGATTGAAGGGCCCAAGATCGGCAGAAAGCTTCCGGACACATTAAGCTATCCTGAAATTGAAAAATTGTTAGAAGCTATCGACCTCTCTACACCCGAGGGAGGGAGGAACAGAGCCATGTTGGAAGTGCTGTATAGTTCAGGGCTTCGCGTGAGTGAACTGGTAGAATTAAAGATACCCAATGTCTATTTTGATGTAGGCTTTCTTCGGGTGATTGGTAAGGGAAATAAGGAACGACTTGTGCCGATCGGGAGAGATGCTTTGAAATTTCTGAAAATTTACCTGGAAGAAATACGGGTACATGTCCCCTTACAAAAAGGATTTGACAGTTATGCCTTTCTCAATCGAAGGGGGAAGAAGCTCACGCGGGTGATGATCTTTACTATTATTAAAAATCTTGCGATAAAAATAGGCCTTAAGAAAACAATCAGCCCTCATACCTTTCGACATTCCTTTGCCACCCATTTGATTGAAGGCGGTGCCGATCTTCGTGCCGTGCAAGAAATGTTGGGGCACGAGTCGATTACCACCACAGAGATATACACCCATCTGGACCGTGATTATCTACGACAGGTAATCCAGGAATTCCACCCCCGAAGTTAAAGTGCATCCTATCCTCAAGCCTCATCACTAGTCTCCTTTTACTATCTTTACCCCATGAAATTTTGCACAAGTATTTTCTTCCTGATAACAGTTCTTAACCTGCATGCGCAGGAGATTAAAGTCGAGTATGATAAGAATCGTGATTTCACCAAATACAAGACTTTTACCTTTGGAGAAGCCGAGATCATAACTCCCAAAGAAGAGCGCGTTTTTGACGAAAAGATCCTACATAGTTGGGTTAAAAACTCCATTACAAACGAACTAGAGGAAAAAGGATTGAAGAAGTCTGACACAACAGCTGATCTTATTGTCTCTTATATTATAGGAGCGGTAGACCTTTCCGAGACCGGAGACTTGGGCCCCTTTGGAGGTACTCCGGGTATTGAGACAGACCGCCATTATACCAATAGCTTTCGACAGGGTAATTTAGTTATCGACCTAAATGACAAAAGTGATTTTCTCGTTTGGCGTATCAGCGCTCAAGCGGTGAACATGTCAGCACAGGCCGAGCGTTATATTGCCGAAATAGTAGCAAAGGGATTTAAGAAGTTTTCTATCAAGCCCAAAAAGAGCAAGAAGAAATAGATGTACAAATTCTTTATTCGCCCGATTCTCTTTCTTTTCGATCCTGAAGTTATTCATCATTTTACTTTTCGACTGCTATGGTGGAAGGGGAAGGTTCCGGGATTTACGTCTTTCCTAAAATTGTTCTTTGGCCTTGCGGACAAGCGACTTGAGCGAAATATTTTAGGACTTCATTTTAAAAATCCCATCGGACTGGCAGCAGGCTTTGACAAAGATGCGAGGCTCATTGATGAGATGGCCGGTTTTGGTTTTGGGTTTATTGAGATCGGAACCCTTACTCCAAAGCAGCAATCCGGCAATGACAAACCAAGACTGTTTCGCTTACCAAAAGACAAGGCCATCATCAATCGCATGGGTTTTAATAACGAAGGAGTTCTTGCTGCGGTAGAGCGATTGAAGCAAAGAAAATCAAATGTGATTGTCGGGGGCAACATGGGTAAGAATAAAGTGACCCCCAATGAAAATGCTTTTGAAGATTATAACTATTGCTTTGAAACGCTCTTTCCTTATGTCGATTATTTTGTCGTGAATGTAAGTTCGCCCAATACACCTGACCTTCGCGCGCTACAAGAAAAGGAACCTTTGAAAAAGTTACTTTCTCAGGTGAAGGCATTGAGCCTTGCGAAATCAAATCCCAAACCTATTTTGCTTAAGATAGCGCCTGACCTTAGCGCAGAGCAATTAGATGATATCATTGAAATCTTAAAGGAGACAAAAACCGATGGCGTAATTGCCACGAATACCACCCTATCAAGAGAAGGATTAACCACAAGCGCGAGCCAAGTAGCAGCAATGGGTGCCGGTGGTCTTAGCGGAAAGCCATTGGCTAAAAAATCCAATGAAGTTATCTCCTATTTAAGAAAAGAACTTGGCCCGGATTATCCTATCGTTGGGGTAGGAGGGATCATGAGCGTTGAAGATGCTCTTGATAAACTGAAAGCTGGAGCTAACCTTATTCAAATTTATACTGGGTTTATTTATGAAGGACCAGGTTTCATAAAGAAAATCAATAAACGAATTGTAGAATCCCTGTAGTAATTTAGTCTGCTACGTGACGATGTGTGGGTCAGATCTTATCAATTGGCATTTTTTGGAAGAAAGGTGATGTCAACATAGTAACGTTTGGGATTGTTCTGATCGATGTAGACATCAATTAACTTTTTATCGGCAACAAGTTGACTGGGGTTGAACCAGATATTGTCGCTGGTGAACGTATACATCATATTGCTGATAGGGTCTAGCCACTGGACGGAGAGCATAAAGGGGTTCACTCCATTTACGGCATAGCTGGTGTTTCTAACCACAGCGGCATTGGGCAAGGAGAGTTTTTTTCCTTTTTGCAGTATGAACAATTCATTTTTAGCATCCGATTTATTTTTCTGAATCATAATGCCAATGGCGCCAATGCCTCCGAAGATGATGCCAAAAACGGAAAGGAAGAGCGGCAAGAACCAAAGAGAAAAGAATGATTTTATCTCTGCCTTGTTGGGTTCATTGGGTGGAAAGAAGACAGTAACCGCTTGTTCACTCTCCATATCACTGCTGGTATAGCCAGAGTTGAATTCGTAGGACTTTCCACCATAGTCAAATGCTATGGTGGGATAGTTATCCTGATTGAATCCTGTGATGACACCCTCATGTGTCTCCCATGTATTCACTCTCTGACTCGTGGTATACGCGAAATACCCGCTGAGCAAAAGGCAAGGCAGCCCTATGGCTGCAAAAATTCCAAAAAGTAGAAATGGATTGCGCATGACCGTTTTTTTTAGTGAGTTTTAAAAACCTCATTAAAAATACAGAGAACTAGGCTTCCTTGCGCATAGGGTGAAGCTTTATTTTCCATAATTAGTTACCGAGTTCAGCTGTCGAATGGCTTTATTTAGATCAATGTCAGATTAAAGATTGTTAGTTTTTAAGAGAGATCAAATTAATGACAAAGTGTTTGGAATAGCTCTTCAAAATTCTTAAACTTTGACGTTGAACATAAATGGAGATTAACATTAAAATAGTTTACCATGAAGAAGCATAAATTTTATCTCGTCTTCAGTTTACTCGCTCTATCGTTGATTCTATTTATTTCATGGCGAAAAGTGGAGGCACCCAAAGCCATTCCCCCTTTGGGAAGTTCGCTGATTACCCTATGCAGCTCTTTTTTTCTGGCTGACACAGCTTATTTACCTATCCAGCTTCATGAAGGTCTCGGTGATTTACACTTTGGCATCTCTACAAATAGCCCTGAAGCGCAGAAATATTTTGATCAGGGTCTGCGCCTGATCTATGCGTTCAATCATATTGAAGCACTTCGCTCGTTTAAGGAAGCAAGCCGACTTGATCCGGGATGTCCGATGGCGTACTGGGGACAAGCATTAGCACTTGGCCCTAACCTAAACGACTGGAATCCGAAAGACAGGGAGAAGATGGCTTTAGATGCCATCAGCCAGGAAAAAAAACTAAAACTTTATGCGTCACCATTGGAATTGGATTTTATAAACGCAATGGCAGCGCGCTTTAATGGTAAAGCATATGATAATCGTGACTCGCTGAATGCAACCTATCGGATCGCCATGTCAGCGTTGGCAAAAAAATATCCAGCGCATCCGGAAGCATTAATCTTATATGTGGATGCCTTGATGACTTCTATAGCCTGGGATTATTGGGAGCGCAATGGTTCGCCAAAAGAATTGACCAAAGATGCGGTTAGTATTTTGGAGAAGACGCTACTTAAATTTCCAAAACACCCCGGGGCACATCATCTATATATTCACCTGGTAGAAGCCTCTCCCAATCCAGGGGCAGCCCTTGCGAGTGCTACTTTTTTGGAAAATGCCATGCCCAAAGCGGGACATATTGTTCATATGCCTTCGCACATTTATGCACGGGTGGGTAATTATTCTAAATCCATTAGCTCCAATGTTCAGGCGGTGAAAATAGATGAAGAATTTTTGGCTGCCTCGGATGATCAGGGGATGTATAGGCTTGGGTATTATCCGCACAATATTGATTTCATTGGTTTCAGCGCGTATATGAATGGACAAAGTGAAAAAGCGCTGCAAGCCACGGCCAAACTGGCCTATCGCATCAAAGGATTTGAATCCTTTGCCCCGATGTATTATGGTTATTTTCTTCCCGAACCGCTCAATGCTTTTGTGCGGTTTGGTAAATGGAATGAAATACTATCCCTTCCGCTACCGGAAGAACGCTATCTGCAACCGCTTGTCATGGGCCGATTTGCACGAGGCCTTGCGTTTTTGAGGAACGGAAAATTATTTGAAGCCAAACAAGAACTTAAAAAACTGGATTCCTTGAATCACCTCGATACCTTAAAGACTATGTACGCATTTTACAATTCGTTGGGCCAGATTTCAAATGTAGCAACCTGTTTGCTGAGAGGTGAAATTTTATTGTCGGAGAAGAAGACTAGTCAGGGGATTGATATGTTAAAGCTGGCCGTAGTGGCAGAAGACGATTTTCGTTACAACGAACCACCCGACTGGCGGCTTCCCATCCGTCATTACCTGGGTGCGGCTTTGCTGGAATCCGGAAAGTATGCAGACGCGGAGAAAGTTTTTCAGGACGATTTAATAAAGAACCCCGAGAACGGTTGGGCTCTTCAAGGTTTATTGCAAAGTCAAATGAAGCAGGGCAAGACCAAAGAAGTTTCTGCCACCTCACAGCGCTTTGCCAAAGCCTGGAAGGATGCCGATATAACTATTATTTCCTCACGGTTTTAATAAGCAATTATTAATTAGAGCTATTTTCTCAGCGCAATAAACCCCGTCTTTGTCTCCTTGCCACTGGCAAATTCAATCCGATAGTAATACGTGCCGGAAGGAAGTTCATTCCCATTTTTATTCAGGCCAAGGAAAACCTGGTTCACATCACCGCCATGAAATTTTATGAAATATTATTAATTGTCATATTCAAAAAAGCAAGGACTGATCTCGTATTGAAAACGACTCAGTTGATTTCTATCAAACCAAAGCGTCATTTTCCAATGCCCATCATTAAAAGGGATTTCATTTACATAGTAGCTTTTACCGGTTTCCTGATCTTGAGTAAGTGACGATTTATCAAGCCCTGCCCTGTTTAAAAAATCTTCTTCGGTCATTCCTATCGCCACATCCTGGTTGAAATAAAACTTGGTTGAACGGATATCAGCGGAACAGATCAGGTCGCCTAGTTCATCTTGATAACTGGGGTCGCTGTCGAGAAATTCTATGCGAGAACTATCAAACTCTAAAATCCTGTATTTAGAGTGGAGGGTGTCCTCTGCAATAACATTGAAAATGACCTCATCATCTTTTAAAAACTTTTTCACCATTGGATAATCTGACAAGAAGGGATGTTTAGTGAATTCATCAATATCTATTGAGATAATGGTGGGTTCATCTGTGTTTTGATCCAACGCGGAATCGACAGACAGAGACTCGGCAACCGTTGCAGTATCATTAGACAGGTCTTCTGAATTTTTACTAGCAGGAGCGCACTGCATGAAAAAAAAGACAACTAGTAGCAGCTGAATTTCTTTTTTCATAATATAAAAATTTTGTCAATTTAAGTACAACTAGATAACTATTCAGGATATGACCTATGGCTTTCTCTAACGTTTTAAGGAAAGATACCCAGTTTGCGTCTTTCTTCCGTTGCTAAACGCAATCTTATAAAAATACGTACCCGAAGAAACTTCATTCCCGTTTTTGTTTACGCCTTTGAATACACGGTCTTTGTTGTCATAGTTTTGGGTTTCAAACACCACATCACCCCAGCGATTGAAGACAGACACTTTATTGTCTTTTGTTTCAGCGATTACTTCAATGTATTGAATAATCCAGGCATCGTTCAGTCCGTCTCCGTTGGGAGAGATGCCGTTGTAGATGATAATGTCACCAATCACTTCTACTTTCAGAATTTGTTGCACGCACTTACCGGAGAGATCACAAACTTCAACGGTAAGTTCATCGCTGCCTGAAAAGAGTTTTCCTGAATAGTCCAGCATCAATTGAGAATTGGCATTGATTGTTGCGGATGCACCACTGGTTGGTAGCTTAGTTACTTTTAAAGTCGAGAGATCAAGATTATTGTCAGGGTCGCTGATTAAAGCCGATAAGCTTATTGTTACTGAACCTTCCACGGTGGTGCTGATGGGAGTTGTAGTAATCACGGGAGTTTGATTGCAGAAGTCAGTATTGAAAGTAACGGCATTGGATGGAACGCTAACGCAACCATTCACATCAGTGACAGTTAATGTATAGCTACCTCCAGTACTTACTGTTATTTGTTGAGTGCTTCCCCCATTTGACCAAGCATAGGTGGTGAATCCGGCCGGGCCTGTTAATGTTGCCGAAGTGGCTGTACAATTGGAAGTAACAATGATAGGCTTAGCTACATTACCTACTATGGCCATGACAGAAGTGCGAACACTTTCGCACGTGCCATTGTTGATGGCAACATAGTAGACAACTGATGCGGTCAGTAAAGGAGTTGTATAATTGCTATTCACTTCTCCGCTTAGGGCTGTTCCTCCTACTGCCACTGTGTACCAACGGTACTGACCGTTTATTCCACCCGAGGCAGTGAGGGTTACACTGGCGGAGCCGCAATTCGTAACATTAGTAGAAGTAGGAGCTGAAGGAATTGGATTAATAAAAAGTCCTTCATCAAAACTTAGTACCTCGCTGGCAAAATCGCCATTGATCCGGCATTGATAGCGGCCTTCACCAAATGTGCCTGCGGTATTGATGGACAATACAGAGGTATTCGAGTTGAAATATCCACCACCATTGATGATGTCGACAAAAGTAACAATACCATCTGGAGAATATTGCCATTGGTAAGTAATGTTAGTAGTACCAGTAGCGGCACAGGTGAAGGTGGCTGTTTGGCCAATGCAAGCAATAAAATCTGAGGGTTGGGTGGTGATGGTTATGATCGGGCTTGAAGTGACCGTGAAATTCGTTGCGCTGGTGGCAGTGTTACCCGCTACGGTAACAGTGATCGTACCTGTGGTTGCACCAAGCGGAACGGTTGTTGTTATACTCGTTCCTGTACTTGCAGTAACAATAGCCGTAGTTCCGTTGAACTTGAGCGTGTTGTTGGCAGGAGTGGTATTAAAGTTTGTCCCTGTAATGGTGACGGTTGTGCCGACAGGGCCAGAGGTTGGTGTGAAGGAAGTGATTGTTGGAAGGGGAATGTTAACTGTAAAATCGGTAGCACTTGTGGCAGTGTTGCCCCCAATTGTCACTGAAATTTTTCCCGTTGTTGCACCCGTGGGCACAGTGGTGGTAATTGATGTTGCCGTACTTGCGGTTGCAACTGCTGTAGTGCCGTTGAACTTAACGGTGTTATTTGCGGGTGTTGTGCTGAAGTTTGTTCCTGTGATGGTAACCGTTGTGCCAATAAGGCCTGAAGTGGGGGTAAAAGAGGTGATGGTTGGAAATGTAGATGTTCCAATTGTAAAATCAGTTGTGCTTGTAACCGTAAGACAATTTGTGGTTACTGATATTTTACCCGTAGTTGTCCCTGATGGAACTGTAACAGTAATGCTGATAGGAGTGCTTGCAGTAACTGTTGCTGTTTTATTGTTAAAGAACTTTGCCACATTTTCGGTTGGTATCGGGCTAAAATTCGTTCCTGTAATGGTCACACTTGTTCCTATAGGACCGATAGTTGGGGTGAAGGAAGCAATGGTTGGACCTGGGACAGGAGT
Organism: Bacteroidia bacterium; assembly: GCA_031382175.1. Taxonomy (GTDB): domain Bacteria; phylum Bacteroidota; class Bacteroidia; order Cytophagales; family Cyclobacteriaceae; genus ELB16-189. The sequence goes on from JANMYO010000027.1 coordinate 44,832, forward strand.
TCCTTGCTGAAGCTTTTGTATAAAAATGCTTCCACTACTGATACTGGTAGGGTTAAAAAAGCAAGCCCCCGGGTCAAAATCAGCAGTAGTGCTCGTGAGACTTCCAAATGCATATATTGTTGAAGATTCAACAATAATACTGCTTCCGTTGCCTTGAGTGCCTATTGACCGAGCCCATACAAAATCACCATTTGTATCAAGTTTTTGGATGAAATAACTATAGTTGCCTGTTAAGTTGAAAGTGTTTGGCCCCGGGTCAAAATCTACAGTATAATTAAATTCACCATTGATATAAACATTCCCGAAATCATCCACATCAATACCTTGTCCCAAGTCGCCAGCTATATTTCCGAAGGACTTCGCCCAAGCAAAGTTTCCATTATTGTCCAGTTTCGATACAAAGAAATCAATACTCCCCGCAGAAATCAGGTTGAAAGTGCCTGCACCCGGATCAAAATCTGAAGTGCCGTACGCGTATCCCGTAGTATATACATTTCCAGCAGCATCTAACGATATGTCTATACCCTGAGAACCATTTCCCCCCAGGCCTTTTGCCCATACAAAGTCGCCATTCGTATCAAGTTTGGAAACGAAAACACCTCCACCGCTGGACGGGCTCACGTTAAAGGTGCCAGGGCCTGGATCAAAGTCAGCCGTTACTCTTAAAAATCCGGTTGTATATACGTTACCTGAACCATCAACGGCAACACTGCTTCCTGCATCATCACATGCACAACCTTTAAATCCGGCCATGGCTTTGGCCCAAACAAAATTGCCATTCGCATCTATTTTGCAAATAAATATATCACGATTTACAGTTGACACGAGGTTATAGACAACTGCGCTGGGGTCGAAATCAATAGTCCCTACGAACTCACCTGTTATGTACAAGTTGCCAGAATTATCGAGTGCAATGCCATTGCCAAAGACCTGGGTATAACTAGTACCAATCCCTCCAATTCGTTTTGCCCATACAAAATCTCCATTGGTGTCTAATTTTAAAATATACGTGTCGTAGTTACCCGTTGATGTAAGATTGAAAATGCCAGGGCCAGGATCGAAATCCACGATATCCCCAGCTTGATAAAACCCAGTAATAAGTACGTTGCCAGAATCATCTACGGCTATCCCATAGGCGCCATTATAATTGCTGTTTATTGATTTTGCCCACACAAAATCACCAGTGGAACTAAGCTTAGAGATAAATATCCCATCGTTTGAGCTAGAAGGTGCGGTCATGTTGAAGGTGCCGGGGCCTGGGTCAAAGTCAGCGGTACCATAAAAAGTTCCTGTGGTGTAAACGTTTCCTGCAGCGTCCAAAGCAATGCCATCGCCCGCGTTGTAGGGTATACCGCCAATGGCCTTTGCCCATTCAAGAATAGGAACAATTTGACTAAAGCTCTGTTGGACAGAAGTCAAAATAAACACCATTACAAATGGATTTACCAATTTCAAGACAAGTCTCTTTGTTTTCATTTGAAGAAATAGTTTTATTAAAGTTACTGCTGCGCCTGGGCAACAGACAGTAAAAACCCGAACACATCTACAGGTTATTTACTCTTCAAATGTGAGGATAGTTATGGTGCTTGGAAATAGCATGATCATGCGAGCCTCAGAGTTTACTTGGTTGTTAAAAATTACTTATTGACCTTTCGTGATAACTAAGCACCACCAGGCGGATGCCCAAACTTATTTCATGTGTTGTAAACTGCGTACCTACCGATTTGTTCGTAGGCAACTCAAACACATAGCCAAAGCGGAATTTTTCAGCTAACAGTGTTTGCAGTAAGATTCCGTATGTATTGAAGTTGCGCGTGAACACACCTGCTGTATGATGGGCATTGATGTTGACATTGAAAGCGAGATCGACAGAGGCAGGTGCGCCTTTTACACCACGCAAGAGTGCAGTAGGCTTAACCCGGATGTGCTCATTTAAGTAGAGGATATAGGCACCAAATAAATAGTAGTGCTGGTTATACAGTTCAAACTGCTGCCCGCCATTCTTAAAAGTAGAAGGAAGCAGGCGTGGAACAGAAAGCCCGATGAAATATTTTTCACTTTTTAGAATGACGCCAGCGCCAATGTTGAGGCGTGTGCCGCGTTCACCTCCCGCGAATGCGTTATCGTTTGGATCGAGAATCGTCAACCCCGAATAGTCGGAACGATAGCTTTGAAATCCGGCCTGCATACCAAAGCTGAAGGTGGTCTCTTTCAAGTTCAGCTTGTAGGCAAAGGAAAGGTTTGTCTCGGTATTTTTAATATTTCCAATCTGGTCGTTTACAAAAAGGATACCTGCGCCCACTTTATTATTGATCAATGAGCTGTGCGCACTGGCATTGAAAGTAGTTGGCTGCCCTTCAAAGCCTGTCCACTGTGTGCGATACCCCACCATGGCATTGAAATTGTTATTCAGGCCGGCATACGCAGGATTGATGAGCAACGGATTGAGCACATACTGAGAATAGAGCGGATCTTGTTGGGCAAACGTTGCAAAAGAAAGTAAAATGAATGTGAGACTCGTTAGGGTTTTCATGTATCAAATCTCACTAGATTTGATAAGAGGGAAAATAGCATGATGATGTGATACGTGTGAGGTAAGGCATCTGATACCTTGACGTGTCTTGACGTTTTTCTAAACCAATTTCTCGTTAATTGCCTTGCTCACTGCCTCCGTCTGCGAATGCACATGCAATTTCTCATAAATTTTACGGATGTGCGAGCGTACCGTATCAATACTGATCTGAACTTCATTTGCGATCAACTTGTAACTATTGCCCTTGCTTAAGGAAGTAAGGACTTCTTTTTCTTTGGGTGTTAAATGATAAACGTTATCGGGTGTAGGTTTTTGCTGCATGGAAGCGAGCACCATGCGGGCAATGCTGGGTGACATGGGCGCTCCACCTTCCAACACTTCTTCAATAGCAGAAAATAATTTGGTTGAGATATGCTTCTTCAATAAATAACCCGAAGCGCCTGCACAGATGGCATCAAACACATGTTGGTTGTCGTCAAACACGGTGAGCATGAGAATGGGAATATCTCTATTAATTCTGCGAACATGTGCTACCGCATCAATACCAGTCATACCCGGCATATCAATATCCATTAGCAGCAAATCAGGTTTTTGGTTTTCTACATGACTATTCACCTGCACAGGATTCTCATAGGCTGCAAGAAGGTTAAAGTTGCTATTCAGGCGTAACATTGACTGTATGCTTTCGCTGAGCAACCGGTTGTCTTCATAGAGTAAAATAGAATGCGGCATCATATCGAGACTGTAAATATCATCTTTACATCCATACAGCGGTATCGCATCATCATGCGATGGGTACGTTTAGCACAACCTCAGTTCCTTTCCCGATAACGCTTTGCAGTTCAAGTGTGGCGTTTATTTCTTTTGCGCGTTCGCGTAAATTACGCAGCCCATTTCCGGCCTTTATGGTTTGTTCATTAAAACCCCGGCCATTATCTTTAATGGACATCCTCAAAGCATGATCTCGTTGATCAAGGCTGATTTCTACCTTGCTAGCCTCGCTGTACTTGGCGGCATTGTTGATGGACTCTTTGAAGATCAGGAAAAGATTTTTTCGCTGCTCCGCATTCAACTTCAATTGTTCAACACCATTTTCAGTAAATTGGTACTCGATGTTTTTTAGTTCGAAGATTTCTGACGCAAACTCTCTCATGCGGATGAGGACCTGGTTCATCGAATCATTGCGGGGGTTGATGGACCACACCATGTCGCTCATGTCTTCCATCATGCGAGCAGATTGATCGCCAATCCGATGAAGATAGCTTTGGGTGTTTCCGTTTTGCTCTACCAGTGCTACCTGACTTAATATGTTAATACTGGAGAGTGCTGAGCCCATATCGTCATGCAAATCGCGGGCAATGTTGTTGCGCACTTTTTCAATTTCAAGTAACCGTTTTGTTCGGTTCATGACCCGGTAGCGGTTGATTAGCAGTCCACCAATAATTAGTACTGATGCAAGAACGATAACAATGATGATAGTATTTGCCCGTTGCTTGCTCAATTCGAGATTTTGAAGCTCTTGGTCTTTTTTCAAAATGGCAATTTCACGTTCCTTTTTTTCGCTGTTGTATTTTTCTTCCAATTCTTTTAGTTGCAGTACAATCGTATTCCCTTTTATGCTATCCGTCAGTGCTTCGTATTTTTTTTGATAGTGATAGGCTTTGTCAAATTGTTGACGCAATGCATAATAGTCACTGAGACGACCGTATTCAATGGCCTCGGTGTTTTTATCTCCCAACGTGATAATCGTGTTCAGGTTATTAAGCAGGGTTTGCTCGGTTTGCAGTTCTTGTTGCGCTTTCAAATCAATACCGATTATTTCTGATTTTATCTTGGCACTGGTTAAGCTATCGCCAATCTGTCGTGTTATGCGTAGCCCTTGCTCCATGTGTTCACGGGCTTTCGGAATATCACCCATTCTCTTGTAAAGTAGACCCAATTGATGAAAAGCCCTTCCTTCTTCCGCTGGGATTTTAACTTCGCGCGAAAGTTTCAACGATTGCTGGTAGTATTGTTCTGAGGTTGTTAATTGACCCAACTCTTTGTACACATCCCCCAACCCCATCGATGAACTAATCATTCCTCGGGTATCATTTTGCTCCTCTTTTAATCGAAGTGCCCTTTCAAAATATTTTTTGGAAGCACGGTATTGCTTTAACATAGAGAGGGTGTTTCCCAGGCTTTGTAAACAATACGACTCACCTTGTTTGTTTCCCAGTTTCTCAAATAGTCGAAGAGATTGCAGAAAATAGTCGGAACTATTTTTATACTCTCCGAGGTCATAATAGATGTTACCAATGTTTAGCAACAGGCCAGCTTTGCTTTCGTTTTCAACCTTCAAAAGATTCAGGTTCTTAATCATATAGGTCAACGCTTTTTTTGGTTGCCCTGTGTTTTTGAAATACAGCCCTGCTGCCTGATTATAATTGGCAGCCATTTTCCAGATAGATGGATTAGCGTTAGAAAGCTTCCCGAGTAGATATAAATAGTGCAGGGCACTATCCAATAGACCACTGTTTTGATGCGAAGACACCAAATAGAAATAGCCAGCCCCTAGTTGCCAGGTAGAATTTAATGATTTGGAAAGGGCAATGGTTTGGTAGGCGTATGATTTCGTTTTACCTAGATCCTTTCGCATGAATTCATAGGATAGGCCAAGGAGTGCATTTATCTCTACGGTATCATGCCGATGCAAATCTACAATGCGTTGCAAGCTGTCAATTTTTCGGCTTTGCGCAGAGACAGTTCCTGCACAGATCAACAAGAGCAAAAGATGAACTCCTTTTTTCAAAAGGGAAAAGTTTCCATCAATTTAATCAATAACCGATGTTCCCCAAACCAACAACCACGATCGTTGGTTTTCTTTAGCTGAGTTTATATCCTAAGCCAGATTGGAGATATAAAAATCCAGCGAGACAACTTAAAGAGGGTGATGTACTACGGTTTCGCTGTTTTTACTTAGTTTTGGGTACTTTTTAAACTGATGGCGGAAAACACCTACAAGTCCAATACCTTTAAGAAACCGGAAAAGGAAAAAAAGACAAAGGGGAAGTCCAAATCCAAGTTCAACTTCGAGTTTTTTAACGACCCTCGTTTTGCATTGGCGGTAGGATTCTTTTTGTTGATCACTTCGCTCTATTTATTCACGGCATTTATTTCTTATCTCTTTACTGGCAAGGCAGACCAGAGTGTGGTGGAGGCTTTGGGAGGCACGGATGTAATTGAGTCGGGGAGAGAGACCGATAACTGGCTCGGACTTTACGGAGCCATCACTTCACATTATGTAATTTTTAGATGGCTGGGTATTTCCGCTTTTTTTATTCCCCCTCTTTTTTTCCTGTTGGGCTTCAGGTTGGTATTCAAACGCTACCTTCTTCCCATTTTCTCTGTCTTTATTTTTTCCATTTTCATCGGACTGTGGTTAAGCTTGTTGCTGGGCTATGTCACACATAGTATTTCAGGCGTTACGGAAGTTAGTTTCTTTAGTGGTGGATTGGGTTATGAACTTGCCCGCCTGTCTGATGGACTTTTTGGATGGGGAACTTTTTTGATTCTCGTTCTTTCTCTCTTCATCTTTATCATTTACTTCTTCAATGTTACCGCCATTAATGCCTTTCAGGTAAAAGATCCGAAGCCCATGGGCAATGATGCTTTTCTTCCTGATGGAGAGGTAGTACCGACCTACACTGATGATCGGGACAATTGGCCCGACCAATCAGTAAAAGAAGAAGAGCCTGACCTTGTGATGCAGGTAAAGCAACCTGATTTAATACAGGAACCCATTCCTCCAATTAAACTGGAAGTGGATAAACAAACTAGAAAAGAAGAACCTTTATTTACAATTGAAGAACCAAAATCAGATACCGATGTATTGGCAGAGCAATTGGTAGATGAGCATGGCGCTTATGATCCAACCCTCGATTTGAGCGGCTACAAATTTCCTCCCATTGATTTATTGAATGAATACGAAACGGGTAAAGTTCAGGTGACACAGGAGGAGCTGACGCAGAACAAGGATAAAATTCTGGAGACGCTCACCAATTTCAAAATTGGTATTTCCAGCATCAAAGCTACGATAGGCCCTACGGTAACACTTTACGAAATTGTTCCTGAGGCAGGAATTAAGATATCGCGCATTAAAAATTTGGAGGATGATATCGCCTTGAGTTTAGCAGCGCTTGGCATTCGTATCATTGCCCCGATTCCGGGAAAGGGAACGATCGGTATCGAAGTTCCCAATAAGAACCGCGAGATGGTAAGTATGCGCTCTGTATTAAGTACAGAGAAATTTCAAAAGACGGATAAGGAATTGCCGGTTGCCTTAGGTAAAACTATTTCGAATGAAGTGCTGGTCATCGATTTGGCTAAGATGCCACACTTACTGGTAGCAGGTGCAACGGGCCAGGGTAAATCGGTAGGGTTAAATGTTATTCTTACTTCGTTACTCTATAAAAAACACCCTTCCCAACTTAAGTTTGTTTTGGTGGATCCCAAAAAAGTAGAGATGTCTCTATTCAGCAAAATAGAACGCCACTACCTCGCCAAGCTGCCCAACAGTGAGGAAGCAATCATTACTGATACACGCAAAGTAGTTCATACGCTCAATTCACTTTGTATTGAGATGGAGAACCGCTATGAAATTTTAAAAGATGCAGGAGCAAGGAATCTAAAAGAATACAATACGAAGTTTATCTCCCGGAAATTAAATCCGAAAGAAGGCCATCGTTTCTTGCCCTACATTGTTCTTGTCATTGATGAGTTGGCCGATCTGATGATGACCGCGGGCAAAGAAGTGGAAACACCCATTGCCCGGCTGGCTCAGCTTGCACGTGCCATTGGTATTCACCTGGTGGTTGCCACGCAACGACCTTCAGTGAATGTGATTACGGGTGTAATCAAAGCCAACTTCCCTGCCCGTCTTTCATTCCGTGTTATCTCTAAGGTAGACTCCAGAACGATTTTGGACACTGGTGGTGCCGATCAGTTGATCGGCCAGGGAGATATGTTGTTATCGGCAGGTTCAGATGTTATTCGTCTTCAGTCACCATTTGTAGATACCCCTGAAGTAGAAAAGATATGTGAATTCATTGGTGCGCAACGCGGCTATGATTCGGCTTATATGCTCCCCGAATTTGAAGGAGATGAAGAGACAGGACCTTCCAGTGTTGATTTATCGGAGCGTGATGCGCTATTTGAAGAAGCCGCTCGATTGATAGTCATGCACCAGCAGGGGAGTACCTCTCTTATTCAGCGAAAGCTAAAGTTAGGATATAACCGTGCAGGGAGGCTTATTGACCAATTGGAAGCGGCAAGAATTGTAGGTCCATTTGAAGGATCAAAGGCCAGAGAGGTTTTAGTGAAGGATGAGTTAAGTTTGGAACAATTATTGAATGAATTGAAAGAACGGCATAGTCAATCTTAATACGGTAATAATGAAAAAATCAGCTTTTGGAGCATTTTTAATGTTTTTGGTAAACTTCAGCTTCGCGCAATACGATCCCAAGGCCTTTGAGATTCTGGAGGCGATGAGTAAAAAATACAAAGCCATACCCGCATTTGATGCAAATATTTCCTACACCCTGAGCAATGACGTGGAGAAAATCAGTGAGGAGTTTAAAGGAAAAATTACAGTGAAGGGAGATAAGTATAAACTTGTTTTGCCCGAACAGGAAGTCATCAACAATGGTACCACCGTTTGGACCTACTTACCCGATGCGAAGGAGGTTAATATTGACAATGCGGAGACGTCAGCCGATGAGGCAAGCCCCTCCAAATTTTATGAGATCTATAAGAAAGGTTATAAATACCTCTATTTACAAGATCAGACAGAAGGGGGTGTTTTGTGTGAAATCGTTGATTTAGTGCCTGAGAAAAAGGATCCTCAGTACTTTAAAGTGCGGATGAATATTGTAAAGAAGGACAAGAGCATTCAGAGCTGGACCATGTTTGATAAGTCGGGGAATCGCTATAAATACACCATCACCAAGTTTGCCCCCAACACTAAAATTGAAGACACATTTTTCACCTTTGATCCTAAGAAATACCCTGGAGTAGAGGTAATTGACCTCCGTTAGAAATACAAAGGCAATAAAAAAAAGAAGTACTCATTGTGCTTCTTTTTTTTGCCCTACAATGGCGGTCTAAACTTTTCTTATTTTTACCGGGATGAACAGAGAGCAGCTATTTAATCAAATCCAAAAGAAGAAATCCTATCTATGCATCGGTCTGGATACCGATCCGGGAAAAATTCCCAAACACTTATTAAACCACGCTGACCCTGTCTTTGAATTTAATAAGCAGATCATCGATGTTACTCACGAGTTTTGTGTTGCCTATAAGCCCAACATTGCATTTTATGAAGCTCTTGGCCCGAAAGGGTGGGAGAGCTTGCAAAAAACGTTAGACTACATCCCAAAAGAGATTTTCACGATTGCCGATGCTAAGCGGGGCGATATTGGTAATACTTCATCGCTCTACGCGAAAGCTTTTTTTGAACAGATGAATTTTGATTCTATCACAGTGGCTCCCTACATGGGGGAGGATTCCGTAAAACCATTTTTAGAATTTAAGAACAAGTGGATAATTTTGTTGGCTCATACTTCTAATGCAGGGAGCTCAGATTTTCAGCTGCTGGAATCGAAAGGAGGAAAGAAGCTTTACGAAGAAGTCATCTTGAAATCTCAGGAGTGGGCTACGCCTGATCAACTTATGTACGTAGTGGGTGCCACACGTGCCGATAAGATCGGTGAGATCAGAAAACTAGCACCTCATCATTTCTTTTTAGTGCCCGGGGTGGGTGCACAAGGTGGCGATCTTGAAGCCATATCTAAGTATGGAATGAACAAGCAATGTGGCTTATTGGTGAATTCTTCCAGAGCAATTATTTATGCTTCGAACGGTGTGGATTTTGCCGAAGCTGCAAAGAATGCAGCTTCATTGGTTCAGCAAGAAATGATTACTTACTTAGAAAAATTTCTTTAGTTTACAGGCAACTTTAGTTCGTCATGGATGCTTTATGAACGAATCCTTTCTCCACTATATATGGCAGTTTCAATATTTCAATAAGCGAGACTTAATAACGTCTTCAGGGGAAAAAATTGAAGTTTTTAAGACGGGAAATTTGAATACACATGCGGGCCCGGATTTCTCTAATGCCAAGATTAGGATTGATGATTTAGAGTGGGCTGGCGCAGTTGAGATTCACACGAAGTCTTCTGCCTGGGAAGAACATCATCACGAAGTAGATAAAGCGTATGATAATGTAATACTTCATGTGGTATGGCAGGATGATAAACCGGTTTATCGTTCTGATAAAACACTCATGCCAACGCTGGAATTAAAAGGTCGCGTGGATGAAGTGCTTATTAAAGAGTATAAAAAGCTAGTCAATAGTCCTTCAGCAATTCCCTGTGGAAAATCCTTTTCAAAAGTAGATGAGTTGACTAAAATCTCCATGTTGGATAAAGCATTAATGCAGCGATTAGAAGCCAAAGCCTTGCAAGTAGAGGCGCTTTTGAAAAGCAGTAACAATGATTGGGAGCAGACCACCTATCAACTCTTTGCCAGAAATTTTGGATTCAAAGTAAACAACGAACCATTGGAGCAATTGGCCAAATCAGTGCCGTATAAAATAATTCTAAAGCATATTGATAAACCCGTTCAGGTCGAAGCCATTCTTTTTGGTCAGGCTGGCTTTCTGGATACAGAAGTAGGAGATGATTATTATAAGCTTCTTCAACGTGAGTATCATATTTTGAGTGAGAAGTATAATCTGGAACCTACAAGACTGAAGAAATCTCAATGGAGGTTCTTACGTCTTCGACCTGCCAATTTTCCAACGGTTAGGCTAGCGCAGTTGGGAGCGTTGCTCCAGCAGAAAGGCCTCTTCTCAAAGATCCTTGAACTTGAAGATTACAAATCTATTTCGCAACTCTTCTCTGCCTCACCATCTCCCTATTGGCAGCACCATTATCAATTCAATAGAAAATCCGAGCAGGGAGTCGCTGGGCTGGGTAGTTTCAGTATAGAAAACCTGATTATCAATTCTGTAGTTCCGTTGCTCGCTGCTTATGGAAGAGCTACAGACGACCATTCCTATCTGGATAGAGCAACGGGGTTACTATTGCAAATTCCTGGCGAGAAGAATGCGATTATGAGAACCTGGAATAATATTGGGTTTATCGGCAAGACTGCGTTTGATTCTCAGGGATTGATTGAACTCCATAACAATTTCTGTCTGCGGAGGAACTGTTTAAATTGTAATATTGGTGCTTCCCTATTAAAACCAAATCGCTAGCGTGTCTATCATTATCTTATGTCTTAATTCTTTACTTATACTGGGCATTGCCTTTTGGTGGTGGCGATCATTGGAAGGTTTTGCCCTGAATGTATTTTGGCCGGCACTCGTGCTTAAATTGTTTGCAGGTATTGGCTTGGGTTTGTTGTACCGATATTACTATGGTGGCGGGGATACTTTCTATTTTTATTCTGAAGCCAGGGAGTTAGCGGATGTTTTCTTTTCGAATACCCGGGAATATATTCAGTTTCTTTTTCAACATCCAGTAGCGGATTCCCCGGAAGAGGGATCGTTGCGCACAACTTTTCTGGTTAAGGTGATTAGCGTTTTTGCCATTGTCACTGGCAGTAACTATTGGATTACCTCATTGTGGTTTTCGTTTATTTCCTTTTCAGCTTCTTTCTATTTATTTAAAATTGTGACCAGGTATTTTGATAAATCAGAAGTCACAGCGGCTCTTGCATTTTTATTTCTTCCTTCTATTGTATTTTGGAGTTCCGGAATTATTAAAGAAAGTGTAGGACTGGCAGCTTTGTTTATTGTGGCTGCGTTTTATTTAAAAATAATGAAAGGAGAAATGTGGACCATTTTTGGTTTTCTTATTGCCTTATTATGTCTTTGGATTGTATGGAATTTAAAATATTACTGGCTTGCTGTTTTCTTGCCTGTTGGCATTACCTCATTAGTGTGCCATTATGGATTTCTTTATTTCAATATTTCTTCAGGCTATAAATTGATTTGTTGGGTTGTATTGTTTTTACTCCTCACTTTCGGAATAAGCTTAACCCGTCCTAATTTCTATTTGGATCGGATCCTTAGCGTAATAGCTGAAAACTATCAAGCCTTTGCTGCCATCTCAGATAAGAGTGACCTGATTGAGTATTATAACTTAAGTGCGAATTGGCAGAGTGTATTACTGAATTCTCCATGGGCTCTTTTCTCGAGTCTTTTTCGCCCCCTTCTGTGGGAGGCCGACAATCTTTTAAAAATTATTATTTCCATAGAGAATTTATTAATTTTTGTTTTATGCTTTACATCATTAATCCGCTTCAAGAGCTTTCTTAGTGCTCCACATAAACTACTCACACTTTCAGTTATTGTTTATACTATTTTGCTCTGTATTTTTCTTGCACTCTCAACACCCAACCTTGGAAGCCTTTCAAGATATAAAGTTGGGTTCTTGCCATTTTTTGTTTTCCTCATTTCTTATCAGAATCCATTGATTGAACGTTTAGCCTACTCCTTTAAAAAACTAAATAGGAACATGAAACAGTAAATCTGATAGTAGTGTTTTACCTTTAGGCCTGATTAGTTAACTATGGAAAATCCTGTAATTATTTTTGGAGCTAGTTATTTAGGTAGAGCTGCCAAGGAAATTTTTGAAAGTAATAAGGTGGTTGTTTATGGATTTCTAGATGACAACAAAAAACTTCATCAGACGGAGATAGACGATGTTGTAGTCTTGGGGAGTACTGATGATGACGGATTTTTGAAACTTATCGGAAAGAAGTGCGAGGCTTTTGTGGCCGAAGATGATAATAAACTCCGTAAGGCTATCGTCAGCATGATTCAGGAGGTGCGTCACATGCAGCCAGTCAATGCAATACACCAACAATCCTATATTTCAGCAAAGGCAGAGTTAGGCCATGGTAATTTTATAGATCAAGGGGTGACGATTGCGCCAGGAGCAAAGGTGGGAAGTCATTGTCTCCTTCAAAGTAGGGCCATGATTGGAATTGAAGCTACCGTTGGAAATTTTGTGCAGGTTGGCTCGGGTAGCTTGGTAAACCCTGGTGTAACCATCGAAGATGAAGTGTTTATTGGTTCTGGTGTAACTATCGTTTCTGGTGTAACTATTGGTAAGGGAGCCAGGATTGGTGCAGGCTCTGTCGTGATTGCCCCTGTAAAAGCAGGGGAGACTTTATTCGGCAATCCTGCCCAAAAAGTGAAGAGTTAAAGCGACTATTGAATTCAGCGAAACTAAATAGACTAGGTCAAGCATGTCAAAAATCTCTGAAACGGACCTTATTCTCAATCCGGATGGTAGCGTTTATCATTTGAATCTATTACCTAAACATATTTCGGATACCATCATAACCGTAGGTGATCCAAGTCGCGTTTATATGGTAAGTCAGTATTTTGACGAGGTGGAATTCGAGATGAACAAAAGAGAATTTATTACGCATGTTGGCCGTTTTAATGGGAAGAAAATCACTGTGATAAGCACTGGGATAGGTACCGATAACATTGAAATATTCTTTACTGAAATTGATGCGCTGGTAAATATTGACTTGAAGACCAGGGAGCCTAAACCAAGAAAGAAAAAATTAAAGATAATTCGAATTGGTACTTCGGGTGCCTTACAAGAGGATGTTGCTATTGGTACACATCTTGCTACTGATTATGCAGTTGGTTTAGATAACCTCATGAACTTCTATGATCTTCCCATGGATGATTTTGAGACAGGTGTCGCCCATGATCTGCAAAAGAAGACAGGCCTTCCGTTTATGCCTTATGTAGTTAAAGGCGGTGAATCACTTCGAAAAAGAATTGCCTTTGATATGGTTTTGGGAAACACCGTCACCTGTCCGGGCTTTTATGCACCGCAAGGCCGTGAACTCCGAATACCCATTCGCTTTCCTCGCTTGATGGAAGAGTTTAACTATTATCACAAGGGTGATTTCTGGCTCACCAATTTTGAGATGGAGACAGCTGGTTACTATGCGCTGGCGCGTCTCCTTGGCCACGAAGCATTAAGTGTAAACGCGATTATTGCCAACCGCGTAAAGAATAAGTTCTCCAGAGATCCCAATAAAATCATGGAGTCATTGATTGAGAAGGTGCTCGAACGAGTTTAATACTTTCAGGGTTCATTAATTCTTTTGGCTCCGAGGTAGAACACGTAGGCTGCAATTGCCATCAGGACATGGCTGAAATCTAAATGGTTAAACCATGGATCAATGGTGAGTTGGGTCAAATGAACCGTGGCAGCGATGGCAGAAATGCAGACGGCCAGTAAGAGCAACCGACTTCCTTCAGCTTTGGTTCTTCTATAGACGTACAATTCAAATGAAAATACAACAACCAGCAGCCCGTAGGCGGCATGTGCTTCGACAAAAAAGAAGTCCAACGTAAGAAGCACGACAGTAGCTAGCGTCAATAGCTCAATAATATTCAAGGTTGCAAAAAATCTACCGATGCTTGGTTTAAGAAGAGGTTGCGCATGACAGATGGCGGCACGCTCAATAAGGGCAACCGAAGCCATACTAATGAGCCATCCTGGAACTTTCCAACTAAAAGTTAAAAGATAAAGGAACGCATGTCCGATAAGGCCCCCATAAAGAGTAGCCAAGGACATCGTAAGAAAGTAGTAAGTAAAAAGTCTTACCGTTGGAGAACTATTTTTTGTATTCTTTAATTTAAAGAAAGCATAAAGGCAAACTATTGAAACCAAAAGATCGGTAGCTGCGGTGACAGGTTCCATAATCTTAAGACCTGCTATCTCAACAGTCGTTTTGACAAATTCCATTAGTTAATGATGAAGAATGGTAAGATGCTACGTCAATACAATTTAGCAAATATTGCATCAAGTCAAATAAAAAAGCCTTGATCGTTTTCCCGAAAGAGACGATCAAAGCTTTGGAAAATTCTATTTGGAGGAAACTACGCTGCGTTCATGCTGTCCATTCTTACAATGTGCCGGCTGGCATTATAAGGGTCAGTGTTGTAAAATCCGGATAAGATGCGATGAGCAATTTGCTCAACGACCAATTCATCATCCGATTTTCCGTCTTTTCCTCTCCAAAAGACGCGGGCTTTATGACGTTTCATGTCTTCCACATAAGCAACTGCGTGATGATATTGCTCATCGGTGAAGGTGATAGTGAAGCAGGTCTTTACTTTTTGAGTTTCCATAGTGTTATTACGTTTACAAGAGTGGTGCCAATTATTTACTGCTATTTTAAGAAAAAAGAAGTAATCAAGTCAATAGCCTTGCCCGTTAACGGTCAACTTCGTTCGTTGATGGGACTTGGGCCTGCGATAAGTATTCACCCAAATGGGTGATAGAATCACTAATTTTGCCTACGAATTATATGAGAGACCACGAGATTTATACGCTTAAGAATGGCATCCGGGTTATTCATAACCGAATTACCACCACGAAGATTGTTCACTGTGGTATCATGCTTGATATTGGCAGCCGCGATGAGACTCCCATAAATCAGGGGATTGCTCATTTTTGGGAACACATGGCCTTTAAGGGTACCCGAAAGCGGAAGGCGTTTCATATTCTAAATCGCCTTGAGTCTCTTGGAGGTGAACTGAACGCTTACACTGATAAAGAGAAAATACTATTCTACGCTTCTCTCCGAGATGAATACTTTGAGCGAGCCGTTGAGCTCCTGACAGACATCACATTTGATTCCGTATTTCCGGTGAGTCAGATTGAGCGAGAACGCAATGTAATTCTGGAGGAGATGTCAATGTATTTCGATGACCCTGAAGATTCGTTGCAAGATGAATTTGATGGTGTTGTATTTGCCGGACATTCTCTGGGTATGAACATTCTTGGTCGCGAGAAGACCATTAAATCTTTTAAAAGAAAGGATTTCAGGCAATTTATTAAAGAACACATGGATACACGGAGGATAATATTTTCTTCGGTGGGAAATGTAAAAATGGAAGAAGTAGTTAAGCTGGCAGAAAGATATATGGGTAATATTCCTAAAATGGTATCACGAAAAGTGCGTACTGGTTTTAGGGGTTACAAACCAAAGGAGTCCATCCTGAAACGAAATGTGAAGCAGGCGCGCTGCGCTATTGGCAGAACAGCCTATAAGGTCTCGGATGAAAAGAGGGGATCCTTCTACATGCTCACAAATATTTTGGGAGGATCGGGAATGAATTCCAGACTTAATATGATTCTCCGCGAAAAGAGAGGATACGTTTACTCCGTGGCCGCCCAATTTATCCCTTATACTGATACAGGATTATTTGTGATTTCGTTTGGAACTGAACCGGCTCAAATGAAGAAGAGCATTGACCTTGTGCATCAGGAATTGAAAAAGATGCGAGAAGAACCATTAGGAAAAAAGCAATTGGCAGCTTCCAAGGAGCAGATTATGGGGCAAATTGCTATGGCTGAAGAGAACAACATCAGTTTTATGATGATGATGGCGCGAAACCTTCTTGATCTGGGCAGAGTTAATACCCTGGAAGAGATTTTTGACCGAGTGAGAAATACGTCCGCTGATAGACTGATGGGGTTGGCCGGTGAAATGTTTGACGAGAAAAACCTTAGTTATTTATTCATGGAGCCTAAGTCGTAAATGGAATTCCTTGATAAAGCCATAGTTGAATATTGCGAAAGCGTTAGTGCCGGAGAGTCTGCCCTTTTAAAAAAGATTAGCAGAGATACACACGCTAGCGTACTGATGCCAAGAATGCTTTCGGGGCACCTTCAGGGCAGGTTGCTTTCGATGATCAGCAAAATGTGTAAACCCACAATTATTTTAGAGATTGGCACCTATACCGGTTACTCAGCCTTATGTCTCGCTGAGGGCCTCTCTGAAAAAGGGAAATTGATCACACTGGATATTAATGTGGAACTTGAAAATCGAGTTCGACACTATTTTAAAGAAGCAGGACTCGAAGATAAAATTGATTATAGGATTGGAGATGCGCGGAAAATTATTCCACAGTTGAACTTAGTTTTTGATTTAGTTTTTATTGATGCCGATAAGGAAAGTTATTCAACCTATTTTGATTTGGTAATTGATAAGGTACCTTCCGGAGGATATATTCTTGCCGACAATGTGCTTTGGAGCGGCAAAGTTCTTGACCCTAAACCAGACAAGGACACAAGAGCTATTCTGTCTTTCAATCAGAAAGTGCAACATGATGAACGGGTAGAGAATGTATTGATGCCTGTACGAGATGGTATCATGGTGATGCGCAAGGTTTAAACATGCTGTATTCAATAATCTAACTACAAGTTTTACTATCTTTGCAACGCATGAGATTTTTTGCAGCTGCACTATTTTTTTTTGGAGTTGCTGCCTCATTTGGCCAGACTCCTGAAGTGCCCCATAAAATGAGTTTTGCTGGTATGACCCTCACGATAAGGGATGATGCTAAGCGCGAGATTCAAAAGGATGTGGATGCACTTACTCAAAGTCCTCGCTATTTTGAAGTGAAAGTGGAGCGGGCTAAAACTTATTTTCCCATCATTGAAAAAATTTTCGAAGAAGAGCGAGTGCCCGATGATTTTAAGTATTTGGCTTTGCAGGAAAGTGCCCTCGTTTCCGATGCGGTTTCTGTTTCTAATGCGGTGG
>JANMYO010000028.1:0-29766 GCA_031382175.1 Bacteroidia bacterium
GAGTGTCCCTAGCAAAAAATCTTGACACACATGCATTTTGAACTCTTCACTATACTGGCTTTGCCATTTTGAAGCGTAGCATTTTGAATATCTTTCCATTTTTAGGTTACGTTTGTGTAAACCTATTTCAGGACGAGACAAATTATGGAATTCCGCCTTGGTTCGTGTCCGCACGAACCAACAGTTATAAATAACAAATGGATATGGAGATAGTTAAGCACAGACGGAAATCGTATATAGAGACGGGAAAAATATATTTTTGGACAACAACTATCAATAAATGGCAACATATATTGGAAACCGATGATTATAGAAATGTAATCCTTGGCAGTTTGGAACACTTAAGCAATGCTGGTAGAGCGGGGAAGGGAATTCACTGTTCAACTCAACAACCGAAAAGAAAGGAATAGAAATTTTAAATCCATCAACGAAAATGAAACACATAGTATTCCTCCTGGCTCTCTCCACAGCCTCATTAGCTCAAACAAAACCTGTGAAAATTTTTATTTCCGTAGACATGGAAGGCATAGGTGGCATTGGCACATCATCCATGACCAGTACCGGAGGCAAAGACTATGAAACCGGAAGAAAGTTGATGACCAACGAAGTGAATGCGGTGGTGAGCGCTATTTTTGAATCGGGATCTGCGACTATCGTTGTCAATGATAGTCATGGCGACATGCAGAACCTGTTGCACACACAACTCGATCCGCGTGTAGAGTACATTCAGAGCAATATCAAGCCGTTGGGCATGGTGCAAGGCCTGGATGCCACGTTTGATGGAGTGATCTTTATCGGCTATCACGCCATGGCCGGAACTGAAAATGGTTTTCTGGCACATACTGGTTCGGGCAATGTGAAAGGACTTTGGCTGAATGGTGTGGAAGTAGGTGAAGGCGGATTGAACACCTACTTCGCCAGCATGCTGGGGGTTCCTGTACTACTCGCCAGCGGGGACAAAACATTTAGCGAAGAAATAAAAAAGTTAACGCCCACACGCACGGTGATTACCAAAGAAGCCATTGGTGCCAGCGCTGCAAAACTCCTTCATCCGGATGTGGTGATCAAAGAATTGCAAACACAAACCAAAGCCGCCTTAAAAGAGATTAAAAAAGCAAAACCACTCACGCAAGAACCCATCGAATTTAAAATAAAAGTAGATGTGCCTACCCGCGCTGACGTGGCTATGAGCATTCCGGGAATGAAACGAGTAGATGGATACACGGTTTCCTACCAGGCGAAGAACATGGAAGAAGCCTACAAACTGATTCGGGTGATCTATAAATATTTGTCGTGGTGAAATGGCTCATTATTAATTAATAACAATCCTTAAGCGATACTATGAAGGGAGTAAGAACTGAGGCTCACTCTGGCGCAAGCATCTCGCTTGTGCCTTTGAGGTCTTACAAGAATCAATAATTCATTACTATGAAAAAAAATAACTTCCTTTTACTTACTCTCATCCTTCTCTCATTCTCCTCATTTGCCCAACCGGGCAATTTGGAGCGCCAAATTCTCGATCTCTCTAAAAGAAAATTCGATTGGATGGTCAATAAGAATATAGATTCATTGAAGGCTGTGTTGGATGAGCAAGTGAAGTATATTCACTCCAATGGATGGACACAAAGTAAGAAGGAGGTGATTGACGATTGTTTAAGTGGTAAGCTGATATATCAGAAAATTGAAATCAACGAAGCAACCGTGCGACTTTACAATGCTACTGCTATTGTTACGGGTAAAGGAAAGTTTTCAGGAGCCGTCAATCAAACACCTTTTGTGCTTGATCTGGCTTATACTGAAGTCTACGTTAAAAAAGATAATCATTGGCTTCTGGTATCGCGCCACTCTAATAAGATGCCCTAGGTATTAGTCTTAATAACTGAAGTTATCCAAAATAACCATACGTCATTTGCGAGCACCTGCGTTGGATTTGTGATGGGGCGAAGCAATCCCATTACATTGGGGATCGCTTCGTGCCACCGCTTTCCATGCAGATACTCGCGATAACGGAAGGATTAGTAGTTTTGCGTAGCATTAGTTGCTATTAGGCTAATCAATTGGTGAAAAAAAAAATTCAGAGAAGAAGTTGGATTGTAGGTGCAGTAATAAGTGCCTCATTGATCTTTTATTTCTTTTTTCTTTTACCCGATCCACTCTTCAACGATCCGTACTCTACCGTTCTGGAAGATAAGAATGGAATTTTGCTCAGCGCTTCCATAGCACGGGACGGTCAATGGAGGTTTCCGCAACAAGAATTTGTGCCTCAGAAATTTAAAGAAGCTATCATACTCTATGAAGACAAGCGTTTCGAAAGTCACCCCGGTGCAGATGTCATTTCACTGGGAAGAGCCACCCGACAAAATATAAAAGCCGGTAGAATTGTGAGTGGAGGAAGTACACTCTCCATGCAAGTGATCAGGTTGTCCAGAAAAGGAAAATCAAGAACGGTGCTGGAGAAAGTCATTGAGATTATTTTGGCTACGCGACTAGAACTTCGTTACACAAAAGGTGAAATCCTTGCTTTATATGCTTCACATGCTCCCTTTGGCGGAAATGTAGTCGGCATCGAGTCGGCCTGCTGGCGCTACTTTGGCAGAGACACGGATGAGCTGAGTTGGTCAGAGGCTGCCTTACTTGCTGTACTACCCAACAATCCATCGCTTATCCATCTTGGTAAAAATCGAGGCATACTGAAAGAGAAAAGAGATCGCCTCCTGACAAGACTTAGCCAGGCTGGCAAGCTGGATGAAACATCACTGGACTTGGCAAAAGCTGAACTTATTCCGCAAAATCCGATTCCATTACCTCGTTATGCGGGACATCTTTTAGACAGAGCAAGTAAAGAAGGTTATGCTCAAACTAAAGTTATCACGACACTGGATTTTAATCTTCAGCAACGGACGCTGCAAATTATAGCTGATCATCACGAACGATTAAAAGGCAACCAGATTTTTAATGCAGCAGCGTTGGTGCTCGAGATTAAAACAGGAAATGTTTTAGCCTATGTCGGG
Organism: Bacteroidia bacterium; assembly: GCA_031382175.1. GTDB lineage: Bacteria > Bacteroidota > Bacteroidia > Cytophagales > Cyclobacteriaceae > ELB16-189. The sequence continues at coordinate 3,012 of JANMYO010000028.1, forward strand.
AACACACAAGCTGGTGCTGCCAATCAGGAAAACGTGGACGTTGTGGCTGCGCGGAGAAGTACCGGAAGTATTCTGAAACCTTTTCTCTTTGCCGCTATGCTTGATGAAGGAAAGATGCTACCGAAAACCTTAATGCCTGACATTCCAACAACGATCAATGGTTTCTCTCCAAAAAATTTCTCTCATGACTATGATGGGGCGGTACCCGCTGATAAAGCATTGATTCGTTCACTCAATATTCCGGTTGTTCATGAGCTTCGCGATTATCGATATGAAAAGCTTCATGAGCTATTAAAGCAAGTAGGCCTTACAACCTTGGATAAGCCTGCTGATCATTACGGGCTTTCATTGATCCTTGGTGGAGCAGAAGGAACGCTCTGGGATATTACAGGAGCTTATGCATCCATGGCGAGAACATTAACAAACTATTTTGAGCATCCCGGAAAAAGCAGGTATAAAATAAATGATTTTCATTGCCCTTATTTTACATTGAAGGATTCATCAAAAGAGAAGAAGGATACTGAGTTTGTTGAAACTTCATATTTGAGTGCGGCATCCATCTGGCAAACCTTCGAAACATTGAAAGAAGTATATCGCCCTGGAGAAGAGACGGGTTGGCGATTTTTTAATAGCTCCAAAAAGATAGCCTGGAAAACCGGAACCAGCTTCGGTTTTCGCGATGGCTGGGCCGTTGGAGTAAATCCTGATTATGCTGTAGGAGTGTGGGTAGGCAATGCAGATGGTGAAGGTCGCCCGGGACTGGTGGGTACTGAAACAGCAGCCCCTATTTTATTTGATATTTTTTCTCTGCTTCCAGGTCAATCCTGGTTTCAGCAACCTGTATCCGAAATGGAGCAGATTCCGGTTTGCTCAAAAAGTGGCCAGCGAGCTTCTGATCTGTGTAGTGAAGTTGATACACTTTGGATAGTGAAATCTGGATTGAATACTCCGGCCTGTCAATTTCACAAAACGGTACACTTATCTAAGGACAGAAAATATCGAGTGAATACAACGTGCGCATCCCTTGATGAAATGAAGACAGCAAGTTGGTTTGTGTTGCCTCCGGTGCAGGAGTATTATTTTAAATCAAAGAATTTAAGTTATAAATCACTTCCATCGTACAAGCAAGGCTGCGACAATCCCTCGGCTATAGCTTCTATGGATATTATTTATCCTAAGCTCAATTCAAAAATCTATTTACCTCGTGACCTTGATGGAAAATTAGGTAACACCATTTTTGAAGTTGCCCATCGATCCACTACTGCCACCATCTATTGGCATCTGGATGGCAATTTTATTGGTACGACTAAGAAATCTCATCATCTTGCCACTACTCCTCATGAAGGGAATCATTTATTGACACTTGTTGATGATAAGGGAGAGGTTTTGGAGAGAGCTTTCAGAGTATTATCAAAATAATAACGCTGTGGCATGTAAGGTTTTAGCTATAATTGCTTAATTTTTTTGATCACTATTTTCCATATTGAACCCGGATTTAATCTATAGCTATGAAAAATAAGGTTGTCTTTGTAGTGGTAATGCTAGCCACAATTGCTACGTATAATGTTTTTTGCGATACTCTGCCTGTCACTGTTAGTCAATCAAACTACGTTGTCATAGGTGCATTTGCCATTGAAGAAAACGCAGTTGAATTTGTGCTGAATGTAAAAAAGACAAGTTATAAGGCCGTATCTGAAATTAACGTAAGCCGAAATCTTTTTTATGTCTACATCCTTCAAACTGCTAATAGAAAAGCAGCTTTTGATCTAGCCAATAAGATCAGGACGACCACACCATTTTCGGATACCTGGGTTTACACCGGGATCTTAGGAAGGGAGAGCAGGGGAGAAGATGTTAATCCAATCACAGAGGAAAACTTGGAGACCATTAAAACGGGTGACAACTCTGATACAGTAGTAACAGCCTCTGCAATAGTTCCTACAGCTATGAATGAGTCGTTGCCAACAATGACTGTTGTAGCAGATGAATCTCCTGTTAAATTGGAGGCGCCTGTGGAAGGAGCTAGAAATTTTCTTTTTAAGATTGTGAGAGATGAGGATCAACAGGAATTGCAAGGCGATGTTGACGTAATTGATTTGGATAAGACTAAAAAGGCAGTATCCTATAAAGGAAATCAGAATGTGGTTGTTGCACCTGTGAATAAGTCAGGCAAGGTATCATTGCTTTGCGAAGTCTTTGGATATCGTAAAGCACAAACAGAAATTAATTTCAACCAACCGCAGGAGTCAGAAAGCATCGAGATGAATGGAGATCAGGCGATTGTTAAGTTTGAGCTTACCCGATTGAAAAAAGGTGATATTGCAGTGATGTACAATGTTTACTTTTATAAGGACGCGGGAATCATGCGACCAGAGTCGCGATACGAGGTGAATAGTCTCACCGATATGATGAGAGATAATTCAAAGTATAAAATCAAAATACATGGACACACCAACGGTAGCTCAGCAGGTAAAATAATCTCTACCGGAGAAAGTAAAGATTTCTTTTCACTCAATGGGACGAAAGAGGGATTCGGCTCCGCCAAAAAATTATCGCAGGAAAGAGCGGAGGTAATGCGTGATTTTATGATTGCCGAAGGTATCGATCCTAAACGTATGCAGATAAAGGCCTGGGGTGGGAAACGCCCTATTCATGATAAGATGAGCGCTCACGCACAATCTAATGTTCGGGTAGAAATTGAAATTTTGGAGGACAAGTAGATTATGAAGAACTTGGCCCATGGAAAAATTTAAGAGTGATCTATCGGGGAAGGAATTTTCAGTCGATCAAAAAATCGTAGCCAAGAACATAAGCTCTTCACTTTTTGAACGAATGAAAAGTGAGCATGCGGATTTATCAGAAACGAGTTGCATAGCTCTTTCAGAACTGAATGATTTTCGTCATAAATACATTGCCACCAATCTTCAACAGAATATTGGTACGCTATCCGAACTGGAAAAAGAAGTCATTGATGCCCTCCATAAAAATCAGGTAATATCCGATAATATTGACGATCTCATTGATGAGACATCAACCTTTGGGCAACGCATCGCAGACAAGATTGCTGACTTTGGCGGCAGTTGGACGTTCATAATTACTTTCCTTACCCTCCTGTTTTTATGGATATGCATCAATTTGTATCTCCTCACCCAGCCATTTGATCCTTATCCCTTTATTTTATTAAACCTGATTTTGTCTAGCATCGCTGCGCTTCAGGCTCCCGTCATTATGATGAGTCAAAATCGGCAAGAGCAAAAAGACAGACAGCGTTCCAAGCATGATTATCAAGTCAATCTAAAGGCAGAGCTGGAAATACGAATGCTCCACGAAAAAATTGACCACCTGATCTTAAATCAACAACAACGATTGTTTGAAATTCAACAAATTCAGGTGGATATGTTGACAGACATTGCCGAACGACTGCCTGATAGGACCTGATTTGCACCCCCTAATAGTGGAAAGTCCTGAGGGTGGTCCACAGTCACTTACCAAATTTTTGACCTGCGTATTCACATTCTAAAAAGAATTCTTAACTTGGAATAACCAATTATCAGAAAAGTGAAAAACCGACTCATTCTTGTATTCTTGATTGCCTTTGGCAGCTCTTCTTTCTCTATCGCCCAATCCGGAGAAGCTCCAACTTACTATGTTACTATTGGCGTTTTTGCCAAACTGGACAATGCTGTACATTATACAGATCGGGCTAATAAAAACAACTTTAATGCCCATTATGCTATTAATAAACCGCGTAAATTATATTATGTCTACTTGCTGGAGACGGGGGACCGGAAGAAGGCCTTTGCGTTCATGATTAAAATGCGTGCGGAGACGGAATATAAAGACGCTTGGTTGTTTATCGGCAAGTTGGGTGAAGAACAAGCCGAAGTAGTCAAGCCTATTGAAGAAAAACCAATTGAGATCGTTCCAATTGTTAAGGACACAGTAGCTACTCTGCCTGTGGTCGTTGAGGAAGTTCTTGTTATTGAAAAGCCTGTAGAGAAACCTGTTGTGCCCAAGCCTGCAGGCAAAGCCTTCTTTTTCAAACTTGTGAATGCGGAGACCGGCAATGAAGCCATTGGTGAAGTTCATGTTCAGGAATCAGTGAAGGCGAGTCAATATCAGGCATTCAGAGGAAATGAAATCGTTTACATCAAGGCGCCTGCCAATAAAAATGGAACCTATACGGTGATGACCATTGTTCCTGGTTATCAGCAAATGAAGATCACCTTACCGTACAATGAGCCGGGAGGAACTGCTGGAAGTGAAAGTGAAATTATTATCCCCTTTGAGCTGAAGAGAGCAAAACGTGGTGATTACATTGATTTTAATAATGTTCGCTTTATTCGTAACTCAGCCATCATGACTCCTGAGTCTCAAAATGAACTCGATGGATTGGTGGCGCTCATGAAAGAGAATGTGAAGTATAAAATACTGATTCATGGCCATTGCAATGGGAAAAACGACAGGGATATCATCGGACTCGGTACAAGTCAGGATTATTTTAATCTCAATCCTTCCGCTAATAAAAAAGAGACGACTACCGCGAAGGCCCTTTCAGAATATCGTGCCAATGCAGTAAAAGGATATTTGGTGAGTCAGGGAATTGATGCCAAACGAGTAGGAGTCAAAGCAGAAGGTGGTAAAATTCCTTTATACTCTGAACAAAGTACTCTGGCGACCTATAATGATAGGGTAGAAGTTGAAGTGAAGAAACACTGAGTTTCGATAAGGCTAAGAGATAGTAAGAGGTGCTATAAAATTAGATTGTAGCACCTCTTACTTTTTAAGAAGTCATCGCCTTCAGAATATCATGTTGAGTAATAATGTGAGCTCTCTCCTGGCCGTCTCTCACGAGCAAGGCTTTATTGTTTTTATTAAGCATCGATGATAAAACATCAAGTGTGCTATCGAGCGCCACAAACATCATTGGTTTATCCATGGCTTCTGAAATCGGTTTATTAACCACAGCAGGATCGCTGATAATTTTCTCCAATAAGTTGGAGACCGCTACACTGCCAACAAATTCACTGCCCTCTACTACAGGCACCTGATCAATACCTTCCTTGTTCATGATACGGATGGCATCGCCAATGGTAGAAGACAGATTAACCGTAAATAGGCTTTCTTTGCCATCGCGGTTTTTGATAATATCCCGGGCTGTTGCAAATGCACGCTCTTCCAGAAATCCATGATCTTTCATCCAATTGTCATTGTAGACTTTATTGAGATAGCGGGTTCCGTGGTCGGGAAGAAGTATCACCATGACGTCATCTTTGGTTAGATGTTCTTTGGCCCACTCCAATGCACCATGAACGGCAGACCCACTACTCCATCCTACAAAAAGTCCTTCTTCCCTTGATAGCCTGCGTGCCATGATGGCTCCATCTTTATCCGTTACTTTGATGAAATGATCGATCATATCAAAGTTTACGTTTTTTGGCAGAATATCTTCTCCAAACCCTTCGGTGAGATAAGGATAGATTTCATTTCTGTCAAAGATGCCTGTCTCTTTATATTTTTTAAAAACTGATCCATAGGTATCAATTCCGACACTAAAAATTTTTGAGTTCTGTTCTTTCAGGTATTTAGCAGTTCCACACATAGAACCTCCTGTACCCACCGTTGCTGCATAGTGGGTAATCTTTCCTGCTGTTTGATTCCATATTTCGGGGCCCGTTGTTTCATAGTGGGCAGCCGTGTTGGATAAATTATCGTATTGATTTGGGTAGTAGGAGTTGGGGATGTCTTTATTTAACTTCTTGGCTACGGAATAGTAAGATTTAGGATCTTCTGGTTCAACATTGGTAGGGCACACCACCACGTCTGCTCCTACAGATCGAAGTATATTAATTTTTTCTTGTGATTGTTTATCTGCCATGGTGAAGATACACTTATAGCCTTTAGCAACGGCAGCTAATGCCAGCCCCATGCCCGTGTTTCCGGACGTTCCTTCAATGATGGTTCCACCGGGCTTCAAAAGGCCAGCCTTTTCCGCATCTTCAATCATTTTGACGGCCATCCTGTCTTTAGTAGAATTTCCTGGGTTGAAATACTCAACTTTTGCAATGACAGTTCCCTTAATTCCTTTGGTGACTTTATTCAAGCGGACCATGGGTGTATTGCCGATAGTTTCAATGATTGAATTGTAGATCATGGATAGTAAAATTTAAAGGCCGTAAAGGTACTAAGAAGCCTGAGAAGATAGCTAACATTTGTTAGCAAGAAGTTTTTACAGGTGCAGGGTTCAAGTCGTGACTCCGGCCAGCAAATAAAGGACAGCCATTCGTATGGCAACCCCATTTTCAACCTGGTCGAGGATAACGGAATGCTGTGAGTCAGCAGCATCACTGCTTAGTTCCACTCCGCGGTTGATAGGTCCGGGGTGCATCAGTACGATTTCCTTCTTTAAATTATCCAGCATCTTTTTGGTGATGCCATAGTAAAGTGAATACTCTCGAAGAGAAGGAAAATATTTTATTTGTTGACGTTCCAGCTGAATACGGAGAACGTTAGCCACATCACACCAATCCAACGCTTTTTTTACATCCAGTTCTACTTTGACACCAAGGTTTGCAATGAATTTGGGTAGTAATGTAGGAGGACCGCAAACCATTACCTGCGCGCCTAATTTCTTCAGGGCAAAAATATTTGACAGTGCGACCCTCGAATGGAGAATATCTCCTATGATCGCAATCTTTTTCCCTTCTACTCCGCCAAGCTTCTCCCGAATTGAAAATGAATCCAGTAAAGCCTGGGTAGGATGCTCATGAGTACCATCTCCTGCATTGATAATATTAGCATTAATATGTCTGGCGAGATAATGAGGTGCACCTGCACTTGCATGGCGCATTACAATCATGTCGACTTTCATAGCCAAAATGTTATTGACTGTGTCTAGCAAAGTTTCTCCCTTTTTTACCGAACTATTGGAAGCAGAAAAATTGACGACATCAGCGGAAAGTCTTTTTTGGGCCAGCTCAAAGGAAAGTCTGGTTCTTGTTGAATTTTCAAAGAAAACATTGGCGATCGTTACATCCCGAAGGGAAGGTACTTTCTTAATAGGACGGTTGATAACCTGTTTAAAATTATCGGCAGTTTCAAAAATTAATTCTATGTCTTCGCGAGTGATATCTTTAATTCCAAGCAGGTGTTTTTGACTGAGCTTCGACATAGTGCTTATTCCTTGTTGATCAACCAGATTTTGTTTTGTTTGTGTCCTTGTGCTTCTAGTTCAACCAGCACGCGCTGTGTTGAAAGTGTATCTACGTATTTGCCTACATAATCAGCAGCAATGGGTAGGTCGCGGGTATGCTTCCTGTCCACTAGTACAAGTAACTCCACCTTTTCAGGTCTTCCAAAAGCAATCATTGCATCAAGGGCGGCACGTACAGACCTACCTGTAAATAGCACATCATCTATCAATACTACTTTTTTGCCTTCGATGACAAAGTCCACCCGCGTTTCGCTTGCTTTCGCTGGGATTTCCCTCCTTCTGAAATCGTCCCGATGAAAGGTAGTATCCAGGTACCCAAGAGGTATCTTATATTTTGTGGAGGCCTCAAGTTTTTGGTGAATAAGCTCAGCTAGATAGATTCCCCGGGGTTGCAATCCGATAATTACAGTTTCGGCAAAATCTGTATGATTTTCAATGAGTTGCTGGCATAGGCGGCTTAGGGTGATATCGAGCAGGTCGGTGTCTAAGATGAGTTTCTTCTGCATACGCCAGCGCGAAGATAGCAAAATGCCTATTTGTAGTTCAGCTTATTGATAAAAAAGACTTTTCTGTTCAAAGAAACATCCCCTTCGGTCAAATTCTTAACATTTTGTATTCCGTAGGCGAAAAAATAGTTCTTATACCAATGGTCGAGACGACTTGTTTCTGTGTCAAGGCCTTTTGATTCATCGCTTTTGTACTTCGTTTTCATCTCTTCTTGTGTCAGGTCCTCCAGCACTTTCGAATCTTTGATGATCTTGGACCGGATTTGATTTTGGAATAAATAGAGTAAAACAATTCGACTTTGTTCCGTCTGTATTTTTACAAATTGAGTTAGCTCACGTGCCTTTATCTCGTTAAGTTCAAAGCTATTGTCCCACATCAGTTTTCCCTCTTTGTTGAATCCAATAATCATGGCATGTGTATATTGGTACTCGTCAAAGATGATGTCGCTCTTGATTCGAGGATCGTAAGCGAAACGCTGAAAGTTTTTGTAATAAGCCGGATAAATATAGGTTGGATAGAACGCTTCACCCAGTAAGATATATTGATTCCCATAAGGGATAATATCATGCACGATAAAGCGGTAGTTGAACTTTATCTTCTTGCCGTTTACTTTTCTTCTTTCAATCTTATTCTTTATTCGCATTTGCTTATCATCCTTCATGTAATTGAAGAAGTTGGAGAGGTCAGCAAAATTGTAGTAGTTAACTGTATATTCTCCATAAGGATTAACCGAGGCAATAAACAGCCCCCTTGAGAATTCAGTATTGCGGCCATAGACGCCACCCACAATCTGTTCATCATTTTGAATTTTTACAGAGCGGCCATAGATAAAGTTTTTTTTGGCCTCTGGCTCAATAACAGTTGTCTTAATCAGGTTTCCTTCAGGGTTGTAATTTCTGATCCAAAGACATTTTTTTCGTTCAACATTTTTTGCAATAACCACAACATCAACCGCCCCGTTATCATAGGCCTTTAGCTGATTTAATTCTCCTGGTTCATTAAAAAAACCGGGTAAGGCCTTTGAAGTTTGTGTGTTGAAGTTGTAGTGAATAATTACAGGTCTATAATTGAAATATCCTCCAATCCAGGCGGCATTTTGTGTTACGATAAATTCGGAAGGGTTAAATGGAATTGCATTGCTAACCAGGTGGTACCCATAGTTTCCCGTGTCTGAATTAATTTCCAATATTTGAAAGTCACTTTTAGCGCTATTCCTTTGCTTGAATAAAATAAAAGCATTGTTGTTGCTAACACGAGCCTGAAGCATCGAAAGACTATTATCCAATGTGATGATACCTACCCACTGCTTTTGCAGCGCTGTGTCCATACGAGTGACTTCAAGTGAAATGTATCCTTTGTTAAAAAATCTTCTATAGACCAAAAGACCTTTATCCTCCAACGATATTACCCGATAGTCGTTTGTATTTTCGTCTTGCTGAATTTCAAATCGACTGATCTGATTTATTTGGGCAAACGCCAAAGCTTCTACGCAGAAGAAGATGATTGAAAGAAAAATGGTTTTACTTAATTTCAAGTTTGTTAATATAAAAAATGTAGCGCCCGAGGTCATCTTGTTCTTTATCCCGAATGGATTCATATCCATAGATATAAAAGGTATTGCCATACCATTCCCTCACACCGGTATTTTGATTGTATTCCTGACGGACTTTATCGGTTGGATTCTTAAGTTTAATTTTTAGCGTATCCAGAGTCAATGAATTGCCTATCCAGGTTTTAATATTTACTTCTCCTTCCCTTTTGAACGCAATTGATACGCGATCCCTATCTGCGATGTAATCAGAGATTTGTTCAAGATCTGGTTGCTTGGCATTGTTGAGTTTAAAACAATAGTCTTTTTTAAGTTTTCCTTGCAGGTCAAAAAAAGAAAGCGAGGAATGGAGCATCAAAACATCAGCGTTGGGAGAAGGGGCATAGTTGGAATAAGGTGAATTGTAATACCGAGGGCCAAAAGGATTGAATCCATAGGAATTATAGGCGTAGGGAGTGCCATAGGGGGAAGAGTAATTATTCCAGTAAGGTGAGGAGTTCATGTTGGATGATTGCAGATAGACCTCCGCTAATAATGAAAATCCATCTGAGTACTCACTCATCTTAACAATATTTACACTTGTTTTAAAATCAGGAATCCGACCAGCCACCCTGCTGCGTTTTGATTTTGCGTAAGTCTTTTCAGCTTTCTTTGGGTTCATGTATTCAAAAAAATGATCGAGCTCCCCAAAGTCATAGAAATGAACATTTTGTTCGTTAAATGGATCAACCAATACAGAATAGATTCCGGATGCCTGATTTGATTTTGGCGAGCCCCACGTGCCCATGAGTATCATTTCATCACGCTCTAAGGTGCTTGTCATGCCAGCCAGGATAGTTCGGTCCGATGGAATCTTGATTTCATCCTCCAGCAGAAGACTTCCCCATTCATCAAAGGTTTTGACAATTAGTTTTTTATTTTCGCGCGAACCACGATCAACGAGTAGTGTGTTAAATGTATTATTGCGATTAATGCGAAGATCAAGAAGTTCAGTATCCGATAGAAAAAAGCCGGGTACAATTTTAGTTTGGTCAGCTTTGAGTTCATAAAGAATAACAACGGGCTCCCGATTAACATAACCGCCAAGGATGGCAGAGCCACCCGCAATACTAAAATGAGTGATCTTGAAATTTAATTCCTGTTTAATAATATACTGTGAAGAGGAATAATTTTCCAGTTTGGTTCTCAGCATTAGAAAATTATTGATATCAGTTTCAGTCTTTCGGAAAAGGAGATATAGCTCGTTATTCACATACTCATACCCGATTAGGTTAAGTCGACTCTCCAGATCAAATTCTTGGGTATTTAATTCATTTAGTGCTGTATCGAGAACAATAACTTCCCAAATCTTTTTTCCATCCTTGTATTTTTCTTTGTCCCTTACTAAAGCAATGCCTTTCTCTTTTAAAGAAATATGTGTATAACCTTTATCGCCATTTTCAAGTCTTTTCTCATAGCGGATAGTTTGTACAGGCTGAGCAAACATGAAAATGTTATTCACCAGCAAGACTGAGATAGTCAGTGAAGCTAATCTGGGTTTACCGAACATTCCGAGGAACCAATTCTTCATTTTATTTAGAATCGCTCAGGTTCATTAGGAGATTCATTTCTTCTTCTCTTACAGGTTGCACAGAAAGCCTTGAACTTCGTACCAGGGCCATATCACTGAGCTGTTTGTCTGCTTTGACCTGCACCAGAGTTATTGGTTTTTTCAATTTTTTCTCAAGGGTGATTTCAATAGCAACCCATGTTTTGTCTTTAGGATCGGGAAAAAATTCTCTTGAAATCTTGGCGGTGCCAATGATGGCTTTATCTTCTCCACTGTGGTAAAACAAAGCGATATCTCCTTTTTTCATTGCCTTTAGATTGTTTCGGGCCTGAAAATTGCGAACACCATCCCATGTGGTTTTTTTGTCTTTTACCAGATCATCCCAGGAATAGGTTCCTGGTTCAGTTTTTATGAGCCAATAGTTCATAGCTTTAAGGTTAAAAGGGTTGAAAAATACGGATTCTTTCTGCGTATAACATTCAATTCTATTTCTAAAATAGCAAATAGTATTTGTAATTTTCTGCCTTATTTTAAAACACCTTTGCGCACTTGTATTTGGCAAAAAATTACCCCATGAGACGTGAGTGCCGAGTCAAATTTTCCCTTACTTAAAACGATAACGGATGAAGGTTTTAATAATTCGCTTTTCGTCAATAGGGGATATCGTGTTGACCACACCGGTTATTCGAGTACTGAAGACGCAATTGGAAAATGCAGAAGTTCACTATGCTACCAAGACTCAATTTCAGAGTTTAATTGAATCCAATCCCTATCTGGATAAAGTACATTATCTGGGAAATGGCCTCACCGAATTTATTGCCCAGCTTAGAAAGGAAAAATTTGATTGTATTATCGATCTTCACCATAACCTTCGCACACGCATTATTAAAACCACTCTTGGCGTTAAGTGCTATAGTTTCAATAAACTTAATTACGAAAAATGGTTAATGGTCAATTTCAAGATCAATCGTCTGCCCAACATTCATATTGTAGATCGCTATCTGGAAATCATTAAGCCGTTGGGAATCAAGAACGATGCCTTGGGTTTGGATTATTTCATACCCGATAAAGATGAGGTGCCTTTAGATTGGCTACCAGCAGCACACCACAAAGGATTTGTTGCTTATGCCATTGGTGCACAGCACGCGACCAAGAGACTACCCATTCAACGAATGATTGAACTTTGTGATAAGATCAATCGACCGATCATACTCCTCGGAGGGAAAGAAGATGAGGAAGCAGGTCATGAAGTTGAACTTTTTTTCGAACGGAGTGAGAGCTCTGCTAATTATGAAGTAGGTCTCAAAGAGCTCAACAAGAAGACGGTCATCTACAACGCTTGTGGAAAATACAGCCTCAATCAGTCTGCCAGTATTTTAAAAATGGCAAGCTACGTGTTTACTCACGATACAGGCTTGATGCATATTGCTTCGGCATTTAAAAAGGAAATTTTCAGCATTTGGGGAAACACAATCCCGGGGTTTGGAATGTACCCCTACCGAACCAAATTCACTATCCTTGAAAACAGCAAAATCAATTGCCGTCCTTGTTCAAAAATAGGTTTTCAGAAGTGCCCAAAGGGGCACTTCAAGTGTATGAATGAGATCGTGTTTGATTTTCATCTCTTATAATAGTTACTTCTGATCTTTGGACGCTATAAACCTTTAAAATCCATAAGAAAATGAACGTAAGTTGTTTATTTATCTCCTACTGATTCAAGGTCAGATTCGTATTTTTGTTGATTAATTTAAAATCATTCTGACAATGAAGCATTTCTACAGACTGTCTCTTATAGGTCTTTTTCTAATAATCTCATTTTTTGCCTCCTCTCAGGCGATATTCCAATCCAATGCAAGTGGTAACTGGAGTGCACCTGGTACCTGGGCCTATGTATCAGGAGCAGATCTGGGTACAGTGGGTATTCCTGATGCCGGTGACAATGCTATTATCCGGAATGCGAACATTGTTAATATGAACATTACCACATTAACGATTAATGACCTTACACTCAATAACACCAGTTCAATTGATTTTAACACCAATCCAGGGACCCTTAATGTAACGGGTAATATTCAAATGACCGGTTCGACCAGCATTATCCGATCAGGCGGTGGTGGTGGCAATACACGCAATTTAAATCTTACCGGAAATTTTACAGTAACGGCCAGTTCTACTGCCCAAATGGGAGGGCTCAACTTTACCCAGAATTCTGCAAGCACATTTACTATCAATGGTACATTTCAGCCAACGGCAACTAATGGGAATAAGATATTGGGAAGGGTAATTATGAATAACGGCTCTTTATGGGATGCTGCTGTCAATGAAGCTTATACTACGAATAACTTCACCATTTTTGATGGCGCTGAAATCAATGCAGCTGGGGTAAATGCTACAATTAACATTGGAGGAAACTTACTGGTACAATCTTCTGTGGCGGGGTTACACTCAAAAATTGGCAGGGTGAACATTACAGTCACGGGTACAACTACAGTTTCCGGTTATTGGGAGTTTAGCCAATCGAACTCCGGCACCAAAACGTTTAACAGTACAATTACAGTTAACCCCGGAGGTACATGGGATAATATTGTTGGGGAAGACCCTCGGATAAATTGTAGCATTGTGAATAACGGCCTTTGGCCAGTGCCTACCGGGGGAAATGGGAGATACGATGTCTTAGTTGGTGGTAATTATACTTATTCTGGTAATTCCACAATGGGAATGACACGTTTGAATATAACAGCCGCCACTGCAGTGGTGACTAATCAAGCTCCACTTCGGGTGACAAGAACAGGTAATCAAGGCCTGAGTGTTGTTAATGGGGCAACGTTTATTAATGGTTCAGGTGGATATTTATATCTTACCTCTTCGGCAATTCCTGTAGATGTAGATGGTATTAGCATCGTAAATTTCAGCGCAGCTAATAATACCGTGGAGTATGATTTTGCAGGAGCACAAACAATTCACGGAACTACGTATGATCAAATAGTTTGTTCAAACAGTGGAACAAAGACAATAAATTCGGATGTAATAGTTAATACTTCTCTCACCATAACAGGCAGTGTAGTTGTTGATCAAAATTCTGGCTTTGGACTTACTGGAAATGCCAATCTGATAATGACCGGAACCACTAAATTCAGAACGGCTCAAAGCGGGACAGTACCTTCTCTGGTAGGGACAGCGCATAACTTGGGAGCAGGCACCATCATTGAATTTTATAGAAATGGTGCACAGACTGCCGCGGCAAGCAATCCCGCTGCAGGCGGGTATCCGTATAAGATGGTGCAAGTAACACAGGCTTCAGTCATCAACTTAGGGTTAGTGACTAATATTGCTGAAGATTTAACGTTTAGAAACACGGCTTCTATTTCTTCGGCTGCACCTGTATTAAATTTAACTATCGGTGGAGAATGGGATCATGGATCTACAGGGGCGAGTTCTTTTTTCGCAGGCAGTGCTATTACCAGTTCAACATTTATTCAAACAAGTGGGACAATTACTGCATCAAATCTTACACAAACCATCAATGGGAACAATGGAGCATTTAATCATGATGGAGGAACTTACAATGCAGGTGCAACAGGTACTTTGATTTTTGTTACGGGTACTGGTCAGGAAATTAAAGGTTCTGCTGCAACGACTTTGGCGAATATAGTGATGGCCAATACCAACAGCATTACGCTGCTAAAAAATGTTACCTATAGTCTATTAGCCACATTTAATGCCGGGAGTGGTAACATTGTAACACAAACCTCTTTATTGATTTGTACACCTACTGGGACAGGAGTGAATCGTTTGGCGGCTAATTCTGGTTTTGTAGAAGGTAATTTCCAGAAAGCTCTGGCTGCGGGTTCAATAACAAGGGTTTTTGAAGTGGGTACCGGAACAACCTATGCACCAGTAACGATGATCTTTGTTGGAAATTCAGTTGGTTCATTTACTGTATCTTCTACAGCACTTGATCATCCAGATGTATTCTCTTCGTTAATTAACCCTTCGCGTTCAGCGAATCGCTATTGGACCTTAAAAAACAATGCTGTGACATTTACGTCAGTGAATGTTACTTTTCAATATGTAAACGCAGATTTAGACAATGTTGCGGATGCAACAGCCTCCATCGTAAAGAATTTAAATTCAAGCACGCTTGTCTGGACAAAGCCTACCCAAGGTACTTTATCTGCTGGTCCTCCACCAACGGCACAGGTTACAGGGCTCACAACTGTTGCTTCTGAATTACCCAATGGGATAGCTGTTGATTTTCAAATAGGCCTTGAGATAGATCCAACAGAAGTGATAAACAGAATAACGGGTGTTGGGCTTAGTTGGATAAATCCCGCGACATGGGTACAAACTCGAACGGGAACTTCCAGCTTGCTTGCTCAGCCTACTGATAACGTAGTGGGGACAGGCACAAAATTTAATACAGAACTTGCAGTCAACGATATAGTTTACTTTTCAACGAATACAATCCCCGGTCTTGCTACTGCTTATACAGTCACTGCCATTGCAAGTGATGTTTTACTCACAGTAACTCCTCAGCCCCCGGCAACAGGAGCTACACCTTATGGAAGACAATATGTGCCAGTTAATAGCATTGATGCGGTTATTATTGGAAATGCTGTATTGGCCGATGCAACTACAACCATAAATTATGACCGTGGCTCTATGACCAATATTTTTTCCCTGGATATTGGACAGGGGAGAACTCAACGTCATCAACTTACTCATACGGTGGCCACAAAATTAAAAATGGATGGATATGCTATCGTCTATCAAAATACCAATGACAATACGGGGAATCCTCATTCATGGAATATTAACGGTGGAGATGCGGAGGTTTTGGGGAACACCATCATGGGCGGAACAGTATTAGGCGGAGTAACTCCCATAAACGATCCCGACAGGATTGCGCGAATCAACATTAATGGTGGCACGTTAACTGCTAATTCCATTTCATTCCGAACAGCAGGGGGTGGAGCGGCCAATCAAGTCGCAGTTTTAGATGCATCTGGTGGAGATGGGTTAATAAACATTTCAGGATCCTTTAATTTTGCTACAGGTACAAAAGGAACATTTACGCCTAAGACCACAGGAACGGGAAGCACAGTTAATTTTAATGGAACGAATGCTCAAACCCTAAGCTATCCAACGGGGACGCCAACAACCTTTGTTTACCACAACATTCGATGCAACAATTCAAATGTTAATGGCTTAAGCGTGGTTAATGACCTGGCCCCCGCTTCGGGTAATAATAGAATGAGTGGAGATTTGTCTGTACAGACCGGCTTATTAAGAATTCCAGGAAATAACACCATTACGGGTGGAGCCACCAAAACTTTTAACATATCATCAGGAGCAGTTGCAGGAACGTTCCGAATGGAAGGGAACCAGGGATTCCCAACCGGTTTTGCTACCTATAATTT
The DNA here is from genome assembly GCA_031382175.1 of Bacteroidia bacterium. Classification (GTDB taxonomy): domain Bacteria; phylum Bacteroidota; class Bacteroidia; order Cytophagales; family Cyclobacteriaceae; genus ELB16-189. Next base: position 19,250 of record JANMYO010000028.1, read on the forward strand.
AGGAACAACAGGGCCGTCATTTGGCACTGTTGAGTTTAGAAATTCGGGGGGCAGTCCTTTTACGATTGCAAATTTGCCGGGAGTTGATACCTATGGAAATTTGAACTTCAAGCCTTCAGCAAATATCGCTTATGATCTGCCGAATACAACAATTAATGTTGCTAATCAACTTACCGTAGGGAATGGCACTGACATTGCCACGGTGAGAGGAACTACAGCAACGATACTTGCTGTTGTAGGGGATATTTTTATTGACGCGGCTTCCGTGCTAAACGCCACAAACATTTCTCAGACTAATGTTGGAGGGAACTGGATAAATAATGGATCGTTTACTGAGTCCACGAATACAGTGTCATTTAATAATCTCTCCTCAAATGTTTTAAGAACAATTGGCGGGGCAACGCCAGAGACTTTTTATAATCTAACCATTAATACAAACGCATTAACTGATGCAGTAAGACTGTTAAACAACACTACCGTTACCAATAATTTGGTTTTGACAAAAGGAGAGCTTAATCTCAACGGAACGACTCTCGCAATAACGAATAGCGCAACCAGTGCTATAGATAGAACTGGCGCTAATGTAGGCTACATCAAAGGTGAAAAGACTACTGCTCCCTATGGTGAAGTTAAATGGCAACAGGAATTGGCCCCGGCCGCATCAGTTTTTGTATACCCTTTTGGAAAATCATCTACTGAATATATTCCATTTACCTATACCGTTACCACTGCGGCTACAGGCGGAACGTCTCCAAGAACGATCGCTGTTTCAACTTACAGCACAGCTACTGACAATCTTCCCATTATGAGCCCGGCAACAAACCTGAATGGCACAACTGGTGGAGTGTCCGTGGTAGATCGTTATTGGGCAATAACATTGAACAATTATATTGGAACAAGACCAACAGCAACAATGGATTTTGTGGCAACTGACGCAGAGATAACGACCACGGGTCTTAACCCCGAAACACCAACCACGTATTCAGGAGTGACCTCAGCGGTTTTGGCTGCACAGCGTTGGAGCCCTTCAAATTATTGGGATGCAGCAGTAGGTTCCCCCAGCCAGACCTACACTCCCGATACACCTGCTCCGGCAACAAATACAGGAAGAGTCCAAATTTTAGGTTGGAATCAATTTACTCCGGGAGTTGCTTCACCTTGGGTATTGGTGGATCAAAGCGTGCCATTGCCGATCGAACTTGTTGAGTTTACAGCCATAGCCAAGCTGGGGATTGTTGAATTAAATTGGAGAACGGCTTCTGAATTAAATAACGATTTATTCACTATCGAGCGGTCCACCTCAGGCGAAAAATTTTATAAAATTGATTCTATCAGTGGAGCCGGTACAAAGTCTTCGGAGTCGAAATACTCAGCTAAGGACTTAAACCCAAGCCCTGGGCTCTCATATTACCGACTTAAGCAAACTGACTTTGATGGAAAATTCACCTACTCAAAAGTTATTTCAGTAGAAATAGCAGTTCAGAATTTGTGGAGCATTTACCCCAATCCTTCCAATGGAGATGTTCTAAATATCAGACTCACTAATCAGGAAATTAACAAAGAGGCATACATAGGAGTTCACGATGTTAGCGGAAAGCAGCTATTCTCTCAAACTTCTAAAGTTGATTCTTCAGGCCTTATTAAGGTGGAGCCTCTTCAGAAATTAACTTCGGGAATGTATGTAATCACAGTGGCTGTTGAGCAGCGAATAGTGAAACAAAAACTGATGGTAAAGTAGATAGCGCGTCACTAAAAACGGAAGGCATCCTTATCGGGGATGCCTTCTTAGTTTACTACTCAATATCTTAATACGCTCTGACCAATCTTCCGTCCATATAATTTACGTATGATCGGTTCGAAACACGCATTCCACCCATGGTAGGAAAATTCCCTGTGAAATACCAGTCACCGGAATGATTGGGAATTGCTTTGTGAAGATTTTCTACGGTTTGAAACACAACTTGCACTTCTGCTTTTATGTCGTTTGATCTTACCATATCGGAGATCTTATCTGAAATCTCCTCATACCTAAATTGATCGTAGAGGTGCTTTACATAGTTTTTAGTTACCTCTTCATTTTCAGATTGTATACATTGCTCATACACTTCACCTAGCAAATAATCTTTTCCTTGCTCCTTGATGAGTTGGATCATGGCACGGAAGGCAATAAAATCACCCATGCGACTCATGTCAATTCCATAACAGTCCGGGAAGCGAATTTGTGGTGCTGAAGAAGCCACGACAATCTTTTTAGGTTGAAGCCGGTCAAGCATTTTAAGAATGCTTTTCTCCAGGGTTGTTCCGCGAACAATTGAATCATCAATTACAACTAATGTATCTCTTCCTTTATTGACAACTTCATAGGTCGTGTCGTAAACATGAGCGACCAACTCATCCCGATGGTCATCATCCGTGATAAAGGTGCGCATCTTAACATCCTTAATTACTATTTTCTCTATTCGTGGACGAAAGGAAAGAATGTCATCCAGAGAATCAACACTGGGTTTACTATCAATAATAATATCTTTTTGTTTGCTGATGAGGTAATCTTCAATGCCCGCCATCATTCCCAAAAAGGCTGTTTCAGCAGTATTGGGTATATAAGAGAATACCGTGTTCTTTAAATCAAAGTTAATGGCTTTCAGTATTTGAGGAACCATGAGTCGGCCTAGTTGCTTTCGCTCACGGTAAATCTCCGGATCGGTTCCGCGCGAGAAATAGACCCTCTCAAAACTGCAAGATGTCTTTTCCAGTTTTGGCAATATAGGGTGCTGCGCGTACTCTCCACTTTTTGTGATTATCAATCCATGCCCTGGTTCAATTTCGCGTATCTGGTCGTAATTGATGTTGAAGGCTGCTTTTATAGCGGGTTTTTCTGATGCTACTACCACCACTTCTTCATCGGCATAGAAGTAGGCTGGGCGAATGCCAGAAGGGTCGCGCACTACGAATGCTGAACCCGATCCCGTAAGGCCCGCCATGGTATAGCCTCCGTCAAAATCTTTGCAGGCACGTTTTAAGACTCGCTGCAAATCGATTTCGTTTTCAATAATATCAGAAATCTCCTTATTGGTAAATTGGTCTTTGTATTTTAAGAAGAGCGATTGCACCTCTTCATCCAGGAAGTGACCTATTTTTTCCATCACGGTCACCGTATCAACTTTGTCTTTTGGGTGCTGACCAAGTCCCACCAGAATATCAAACAATTCATCAACGTTGGTCATGTTAAAGTTACCTGCCATGACCAGGTTTCGACTTCTCCAGTTATTTTGTCGGAGAAATGGATGAACGTTTTCTATACTATTGAACCCATGTGTGCCATAGCGCAGGTGACCCAGCCAAAGCTCACCTGAAAATGCCAGATTTTCTTTCAACCATTGCTCATCTTTAAACTTCTCTTTGCCTTCTTTTTGAGCCTTTTTGTACTTCTTTCCAATTTTTTTAAATAGATCCGCCACCGGTTGCTGCTTCATGGAGCGATATCGGCTGATATAACGAAAACCTGGTTTTTGATTGATTTTAATATTTGCGATTCCAGCACCATCCTGTCCCCGATTATGCTGTTTTTCCATGAGAATGTACATCTTATTCATCCCATAGGAGGGGCCGTACTTCTCAATGTAATAGGATAGGGGTTTGCGAAGGCGAACCAGGGCTATTCCACATTCATGCAAAATGGTATCACTCATAGGCTGTCAGTACTTGGGCGTCAGGGAATTAGGTCAACTACCTAAGCTCCGGTGACTAATTTAAAGCACAAAGTTAATCCGATTAATCCAACCCATCAATAAGCCAGGTTGAAAGAAAAGAACCAATAGTAATACAACCAAAAAAGCGGATAAAAGATTTTCCCATCGGGGAGTATTTGCAGGGATTGATTTTTCAGTAGCTACTTCCTTCAAAAAGAGGTAGTAGGGCATTTTTAAATAATAGAACAGTGAAACAACCATATTCGTGAGGCCAAAAACAAAGAGCACCAAAAGAATGGGCTTTCCAGATTGGCTGAAGGCTTCCCACAGAGAGGAAAAAATGAAAAATTTGGCTGTGAAGCCAGAGGTTATAGGGAATCCGACTAAAGAAATCAGACCGATGCCAATGGCAATTGATTGGAATGGAAATTTTCTTCCCAGACCGGCAAGTGATGGAATTGAAGAAGAGTTGTGGTCGAGTTCGAATTGCTGGATCATCAGAAAAGTGAGAAAATTCATAAGCAGGTAGATGCTGGCATAGAATAGAATAGCATGGATTCCTGAAATACTCAGGCAAGTGAGGCCAACTAATAGAAATCCAGATTGCGCGATGGAAGAGTAGGCCATCATTCTTTTAGGATCATTTTGCCATAAGGCCGAAAAGTTTCCAATCGTTAAGGACAGCATGGAGATTGTTCCTATAATGATTTGCCAGTGGTAAGGCGATTGACCAAATAAATTGATCGCAAGGGTAAACTTGATCAGCACACCAAAGCCAGCTAGCTTGGGGACTATGGATAGAAATGCGATAACAGGAGTAGGAGCGGATTCATAGACATCGGCTGCCCACAAATGCAAGGGGGCTGCCACGATCTTAAAAAGAAATCCACTGAGTGTCATCAGTCCACCAATCAATACAAGTGGCGATTTTTGTTCAAGCAGGGCGCTGACAAATTTATTGGTAGAAAAATCCAATGTTCCCGACATGCCATAAAGCAGAGACATACCAAAAATCATTACCGCAGTCGCCACAGATCCGAAGAGAAAATACTTTAAACTTCCTTCGGCTCCCTTTTTGTCAAAGCCGAATCCTACTAATACATAGGAACTCAGTGAAATCATTTCGAGAGCAAGAAGTACCATCACAAAGTTCATGCTCATCACCAGCCAATGGGCACCCAGAATGATGGCAATTAATAGAAGAAAATACTCTGGTTTTTTCTTTTGAATTTTATTTCGTGAAAGAAGAATTGTCAATACCCCGCCAAGATCAATAAGAATTTTTAGGTAACTGGAAAAATCATCATGCCTCACCATTCCATTAAACAACCCTACCGGACTTTCAGGCCAATCGATGACGACAATAATGACGGATGTTGTAAATGTTAGAAATGCAATGCCATGAAAAAGAATAGTTGCTTCCCTTTTCAACACCAGCCCGCTTACCAATAGCATGAGAATACCTGAAAGCAGAATAAGTTCAGAGCCAATGAACGTAGTGCTATCGAATATCCACTGAAGTCGGTCTTGAAGATTCATTTTTGTTTTGCTAATGAATTTTCATGAAGCGGGTAACGGTATCTGCCAGTTCATGTGCAAATGGATTGATAATATCCAGCAAGGGCTGCGGAAAAACACCAAATAATAAAGCGATAAAAGCCAAAGGGGCCAACATACTAAACTCACGGTAATCCAGATCGCGGAGATCACCCTGCACTTTGACTGATAAAAACCCAAAGAACATTCGTTGAATCGTCCACAAGTAGTAGGCTGCGCCAAGAATGAGTCCTAAGGTAGCTGTTACGGCCATCCACTCGGGTAGTAAAGTATTTATGCTGTTGGATTTAAAAGCGCCAAATAAGATCAATACTTCTGCAATGAAGCCAGAGAATCCCGGAAGACCCATCGAAGCAAAGAAGGCAATAATAATAAATGCAGTGTAGCTTTTCATCACCGAAGAAAGTCCGGAATAATTTTCAATAACCAGGTTATTGGTGCGGTCATAGATTACTCCGGCAAGCAGGAAGAGCAAGGCAGAAAGAATACCATGACTAAACATTTGGTAGATCGCTCCACTAATTCCCTCAATAGTCATTGATGCAAGGCCAAGTAAAACAAAACCCATATGCGATACTGAAGAGTAGGCGATTAGTCGTTTGAAATTTTTTGAGGCGAGCGCATTCAGGGCGCCATAAATAATGGAGATCAATCCCATCAGTCCGACAAACCAGCTAAAGTAAACAGCCCCATCTGGGAATACAGGATAAGCTAGTCGGGCCAATCCATAACCACCGATTTTTAATAACAAGGCAGCCAGAACAACGGATATTGCCGTGGGTGCTTCTACATGTGCATCAGGCAACCACGTATGCAAGGGGACCATAGGAAGCTTGATAGCAAACCCGATAAAGAGAAATAAGAATGCCCACAGTCTGGCCGACCAGGATCCAATTATCCAAGGCGATGAATAGTTTAGAACAGACCCGGAAATATAATTACCAGAATCCTTCATGTATTCCATGTTAAACGTATGGACTACCTGCAATCCTGGGCCAGGTTCTTTAACTGAGCTATAAAGTCCAATAATCACCACAAGAATTAAAATAGATCCAAGTAGCGTATACAAGAAGAATTTAATAGAGGCATATTCTCTTCGTGGACCACCCCAGATGCCAATGAGAAAATACATGGGCAAAAGCATGAACTCGAAAAAGAGATAGAATAGTAGAAGATCCATGGCACAGAAACTTCCCAGAATAGCTCCATTTAGAATCAGAAGTAATATGAAATATCCTTTGGTATTTTTCTCTGTATTCCAGGACGAAATCACCGCAATAAAAAGAATCAATACAGACAAAAGAACCATGATAAGACTCAATCCATCAAGTCCAACATAGTATTCAGCTTTAAAAATTCCCCATGAGTCCAGTTCTAACGTAATCCAGGAAGCCTTTTCGATCAGTTGAAAGGACGATCCATTCGTTGAATACATTTGAAAAATCAAAAACATCAATAAAAGCTGTAAGAGACTTACACAGAGCGCCAGTATTCTAAAAACCTTTTGATGAACAGCAGGAACGAGCAAGGCAAGAAGTGCAGCAATGATAGGAAGGAAGATAAGGTAGGATAGCAAGTGCTGCATAGGTTGTCTAAAACAAAATCCAGATGATAAAGATAATCAGTCCAAACATTGACCAAAGAATATAAGATTGAATTTTTCCAGATGAAAAAGATCGGGTAATGGAGCCCGTTCCTTTTGCGACAATTGCCAAACTGTTGACGGCCCCATCAACAATTGACTTATCCCACCAGCCCATAAAGTGAGCTAATGCAACTTGAGAGTAAGTAGCCAGGTGAAGAAAGCCATCAATCCATTTCTGATCAAGGGTTTGAGTACCGCTCGATAATTTCAACGATGGAACTACAATAATTTTATTGTACAGAAGATCAAAACCAAAATTGCTTAGTGTTACTTCAGCGGTCCTTTCACTCAAGGTTCTGTTCTTAAAATGAAAATAGGCCCCTAAGCCAGTGAGTAGAATGATGATTGCTGAGATTCCTGTAATAAATGTTGAGTTGACTATTATTTTCTCTTGTGCATATTTTGAAGCCCAGCCGTTGAAATCTAGGGGATTCCATGAAATCATCAACCAGAGGGAAGCCATTGCTAAAATCACAGTAACAATTCTCATGATTAATGGTGGATCACCAATCTTTTCTTTTTGAATAGGATGTGGAAGTGAATCTTTTGCGAGGAAGGTAAACCACATTAGCCGAAATGTGTAAACGACCGTCAGCATAGAGATGATAAATCCAATGATCAGAAAAATGATTTTCCCGTGTAATAAACCGGTAAGGATTGCATCTTTTGAAAGAAACCCTGCAGAAAAGGGGATGCCAGCTAAGCCTCCGGCCATAATAAGAAAAGCTAAAAAAGTAACAGGCATGCGTTTGGCTAAGCCTCCCATAGTGCGGATATTTTGAACGTCCATCGTTTTCTGTGCCGAAGCCTGATGTAAGGCATGAATAATCGATCCGGCACACAAAAACAAGCCTGCTTTGAAGAAAGCATGAGTATAAAGGTGAAGTTCGGAAGCAAACGGATCACCCGCACCAATACCCATTACCATCAGTCCTAGCTGAGAGATGGTGGAGTAGGCAAGAATTTTTTTGATATCGTAGTGAAGCAACGCAGCGATAGCTCCGGTGATCGAAGTAATTGCCCCCACGATGGCGACCAGCATCAACACATCAGGAGTGAATAGAAAATAAACCCTGACCAATAGAAAAACTCCAGCGGCCACCATGGTTGCTGCATGAATTAAGGCCGAGACAGGAGTTGGGCCTTCCATCGCATCGGGTAGCCATGTAAACAAAGGAAACTGTGCTGATTTTCCGATCACACCACAAAAAATGCAAATGCCGGTAAGAGTTAGATAAGAGGATGGCATGTTGGCAGTGCTTATTTGGTCAATTGTAAGTGAGCCGCTATACGTCCACAAAATCATAAGGCCCATGAGAAAGCCTGCGTCCCCAATGCGATTGATGATAAATGCCTTTGTGGCTGCCACTGCTGCAGAGGGTCTTTCATTCCAAAATCCAATGAGCTGATAAGATGAAAATCCTACTAACTCCCAGAAGAAAAAAATCATCAATAGATTATTGGCCATCACAATTCCCATCATGGAGAATGTAAAAAAACCAAGCATGGCAAAATACCTTTGTATGCTGGTATCGCCTGCCATGTATCCTGTTGAATAAAGATGAACTAAAAAAGAGATGCTGGAGACAATGACCATCATCAATGCAGCTCGTGTATCTAATAAGAATCCGAGGGTGATTTCCTGATCTCCTAATGTAAACCATGTAATCTGTGAATGAAGAGATGTTTCCTTTGAAACATGGAGAAGCACAAAACAGGTGCTAAGAAAAGAAAGCAGCAACAATAGAGGAGCAATGAGCGAAACGGCCCAGGAGTAACGGGTAGTAATAGAAAATGAAATTGCGAAAGACAACAAAGGCAACAACAAGGCTGCAAGGGCTGCATAAAGAACAGTTAAATCTTGGGCTGTGTTGGCAGTCAATTCTTTTCCTTTAATTCACTTACATGATCAGGTATAGCACTATGATAATAATGATACGCTCTTAAAATTATAGCGATCCCGACAGCGGCTTCGCACACGGCTACGATAATGATAAATAGTGCGAAAATTTGCCCGTCAAGCAAAAGAGGACGCGATTGATTAAAGGCAATAAGATTAAGATTAGCACTGTTGAACATGAGCTCAATTCCAAGAAGGATCATGATGGCGTTACGCTTGATGAAGACAATCAGTAGTCCTATGGAGAACAATAGGGCCGCAAGAAGTAAAATAGATTGACTTCCGTTCATGTTATTTTTTTGAAGAAAATGATGATGCCGTAATTGCCGCCCCGATCAGGCTCGTTAACAAAAGTATTCCTGAAACTTCGAAGGGCAGAACAAAGTCAGTCATGAGCAAAATGCCAATGGTGTTTACCGGATTAGCTATCTGTTGAATGCCCGAAGGTAGATCCAAGACCAGGCTGGAATAGGAATAAATAAGCACACCAAAAAAAGTTAGCCCTACCAATGTTCCGGGGATGACGTTTTGATGTCCAACTTGCAGGGGTTTTCCTGAAATTTTTGTAGTAAGCATTAATCCGAAAATAATGAGGACGAGAACGCCTCCGGCATAGATCATAATTTGTGTGGCTGCCAGAAATTCTGAATTATTTAAGATAAATATTCCGGCAATTGAAAGCAGACAGACTATTAGTAAAAGCGCAGCATAAAAAATATTTTTCACGAAGAGAATACTGAGCGCAGCCCCTGCTGCAATGATAATGAATGTATAAAATAGAGTAGTCACTAAATTCATGATTGGATAGTAGTGTTATCTGATGGTTGCTGCTTAATTCTCTGATGAATCTCCCATGCATTTTTCTTTTCCTCTATTTGAGTCTGTGTCATTTCACCAAACGGAAAGTTATGGTCACGAATATCAAAAACGCTAAAGTCATAGGTTTTTGTCATGGTTAGACATTCGGTTGGACAGACTGTGGTGCATAAACCGCAGAAGCAACATTTGCCCATATCAATGTCAAACTTGGCCGCATAAATTCGTTTGGGGGTACCGTCAGACGTTTTACCAATTTCCTGATTTGATTTTATGGGTTCTATGGTGATGCAATCGACAGGGCAAATTTTTGCGCACTTGTCGCAAACAATGCAATCGTCTATCTCATTGTGCAATTGATACCGTCCTACATCAGGCACTGGAAGTTGAACATGGGGATATTGGACTGTGGCGATGCCTTCTTGCCTTGAGAAATAGTTCTCACTTTGAATATTAACCGAGGATTGGCTTTTACGAGCCTTAATGATGTGAGAAAACGTCAGCCGAAGGCCACTGGCCAAGGTTTGAATGGCTGAAGCAACCGAATGCCAATATGAGTAAGTAACCTTTTGCACGAATCAAGACAAAAATAGAAGGAAACTTCTAATTGCTGTGGTGTAATACGCCCTAAATGAGATTATTTTGCTTTTTTAACGGTGAAGTAGAATGTGCTGCCTTTGCCGAGCTCACTCGTAAGCCATATTTTTCCGCCATTTTTCTCTACAAATTCTTTGCATAAGATTAGACCAAGTCCGGTACCTTTTTCATTGGCAGTTCCTCTCGAGCTATACCCTGATGTTTTTTCAAAGAGAATTTTTTGAATATCCTCACTGATCCCAACTCCATTATCCGCAATGGCAAGAGTATATTCATGTCCATTGTCCTGAGCGCTTACTGTTATTTGTCCTCC
>JANMYO010000036.1:0-89452 GCA_031382175.1 Bacteroidia bacterium
GATTTTCAGTCTAATAGAAATTGACCGATGGAATAAAAAAAGATTCTTTTTGTTAGAAGGGTTCCTCCTTGCCAAATGAGCAAATGACTAAGGTTTTTGTGATTTGACTTTTGGCGTTATTAAAATAGAATGCACTTTAAAAGTGCTTAAGCGTCAGCATTTATTAAATACAATTAGAACTGACTAAATCTTGACTCATTCATTGACTTAATGTTTGAAAAACATTGAAAATCTTAGTCCATTGGGGTGAATCAAGGATTTGCAATGGTCCCGTCCGGACCGCTTAAAAGCTTTAAATCTTAATTGATTTGGAGCTTTTTTGATTTATTATGACTTCGAAAAGTATATACTTTTGTGTTATACACCATGGTCTTAGCGTATCAAATAAGGTTAGTACATAATTGTGTCCTGACCGCGTTAAGTTTATAGATTCGCAGACAGTACAAGAATTAACCAAATTGCTGAAGCAGTACCATAACCTGCCCAGACTTTTTTCCTTTTGGTCTTACGTGCATTTTCAGTATACCCCATTCTGTATTCGCGGTTTTTCATTAATTCAGGATCTCCATGAAGATTTTTAATGGAGGGATCTGTAGATGCGCAAAGGGCTGCTGGAATAACCCCAATTAAAGGTGAAAATAAAACCGTAGTTACGCCTGTCCAGATTGAACCTGAATTTCTCCCTGTGTAATTCACAAGCGCATCTCGTTGGCCATTTAACAGCGTGCCTTCACTTGAAACTTTCACTTCATTAAAAATATCTTTTGTTCCATCATCATATCTTATCATTACAAGATCAGATTTCAATATAGTATAGATGGGGGATTCATTGTTGTCAAACTTCTTGTATTTTACTTCTGTTGGATTCACTTCCAAAACCTTAGCAAGAATGTCTTCTCCAGATTTAGTCGTTATTATATCCTGAGAAATGCAATTGGTTATCGTTGAAATAGTTAAGAACACTGCTAGATTGCAAAATCGCCTCATTTTGTAAAGTTAATTGTTATTGGGGAATAGTCAAGGACAATCAAAGGCTCCCTGATATAACCAGGAGACAAATGTTTGCTTATCGATTGCAACTATTAAGCATTAATAGTTCTCCAGATTCCTGAAGTCATCAGTACCAACATCTTTGATCCTGAGTCAAACTTCGGACATTGAAGTTCATCTCACTTGTTGGTGAACCAAACAGTCTTATGCGCATGTGCTACACCAACAAAGGCGGAGTAGCATGGTAGAGGGTGAGGCAGTCTCATTTTGCGGTAATCGTGTCAATTTTATCCAATTTGTCCTCAATTATTTTTATTCTTTTCTGCAATTCTAAGTTTTTGCCCTTGAAAATGTTTTTTAAGCTGTCAACCTGAACATTATCTATTTTTAAATTAATCACTTTCTCATTGCTATTTTTAATAATAGCCATCCACGAAATGTATATTGCTAAAGCTGCAATTAACATATTAAGCAACCATTGAATATTGTCCTTCCTTTGAAACCAAAGTCTTTCGAAGCGAAATCCAAGTTGAAGTCGTTGAATGAAAGTAAGTCTAGTGTAAAATATGTACTCGTCTCCGGGAGGCATTTCTCCCTGCAATGTAAGTTTTGTGTTTACTTTATCTATCGAGTCTTTTTCAAATGTATCGTCAGCTAAAAAGTCAAAAACATATTTGTCACTAGGTACACCATTTTTATTTAGTCGTACGAGGAGCTTATTTTGAATTAATGCTTCTCCTTCGCTAGACTCATCTACTTGATAGACGTTCATTATGATGTCGTACAATTTTATTTTCATGGAATTGCCGTAAACTAGCGAATATACGAGCACAATGAATATACATCACGCATTTCAAGAGAAAAAATGAATATACCCTGCAAATTAATAGGAGGTATATACGATTGCATATGCTTACACTATATAGAACTAGCCTAAAGGCTCAAACTGATCAGATCAAAAGACCCGACAATACCAGAAAAGACTAAGCAAAATTTGAGTCTATTGAACTCTATTGAAAACAGTAGTTTCATTAATGTTCTGCATATTATTTGGGGGATTAACAATAGTATAGGCTTTACTTACCATTTGGTTAGAGGAGCTGGCAATTTCGATTCCTTGAAATCTTAACACTGGGTAAAGCAATGGGTCATCTTGAGCGCAGAACTCGATATATGGGTAAATAAGCCAAGGGGTAGCAGCAACTATGTTAACCCCTGTTTTTTTATTTACAGTGTAAGTGATACCGTCAATACTGAAACTGCCATTAGTATTATCAACTCCAAATACTGGAGGGCTCGGGCTCGTTGGTGATTGAAATAAAACAATATCAAATTCACCTGATGTCCTGCTATTACTGAATTTCCACCTCCCAGCAATGGTTTTCTGCAAATTGATTGAACTTGCTATGCCATTGCAGACGTATTGCGTGTTTTGAAATTCACTCGGGTCTAAAACTCCATTAACATTTGCGTCTAAACCAGCATCAATACGGAAGCCTCCGGTCGAACAATTAGCCCCAGGACTCTCAGGGGAAATTTTGATAAGGCTATTCTTACCATCTGTTCCGTTTACTCCATCTGGACCGGGATCACCACTTGAAGAACATTGGGAAAGTATCAGGGCAGTCAATAAGATGGCCGTTAAGGATTTGAGACGTTTAATCATTGCAGGCATAGTTTAAAAATTATCTGATGGGAGATCTTAGAATTGATTTCATTGTAATAAATCATTTTAGTACACTGTCAGGTCCTCCGACCTGACAGTGTTTAGGCCGAAAAACCTGACAAAATAAAATGTCTCACCGCTTAAAAGCTTTAAATCTTAGTTGGTTTAAGGCTTTTTTGCTTTCTGACTATGAAGTTATGAATTGATAGTTCTCCAGATCCCTGAAGTCATTAATACCAACATCTTAGATCCTGACTCAAACTGAACTTTGGCTACTTTATCTTTTGCCATTTTATTTAAGGTGATGATCTCTCCCTTACCATAATTTATATGGAAAAGGAAATCACCCACTTTTAATTTATCGATTTCAGATTGAGTAATGGGTTGGCCCACAAAGCCGGGGAGAGGCGAAATGATGGGTAACGAACTTTCTTTCTTTTCAATAGTATCACCTTGCTCTATTGATTCGGCTACAGATGTTGTCGCAGTTGTGGAAGAACCAATATGTAAACGATTGAGTAATGAATTGATCTCAACTTTGTTCGCAAAGGTCTTCTTAAGGACTTCACTCAATGTTTCAATTTCATTTTGTACCGTATCGATGCGAAGGGACTCATCATACTCTACCGCACCAAATTCCTTAATATCAATCATCAACTTGGTCTTTCTGTCTTTGATTAACGCTACCGGAAGATTAATGGCATAGCGGATTGTAAACCCGTAGAGTGCGTGAGCGTTGTTCGAACTCAGGTCACAGATGGCGATATCGCTATCGATAATCGTCTTCATTACATCCGGGGGTGAACTAATGACGGTTGGATCATCAATCCTCATGGGTACAAATCCTGCCGATTTGCAGGCAGGCACAATGATGTATTGATAAACTCGATTGAAGTGTCCTTGGGCGTATCCTTCCGGATCGCTTGTTGGCATGATAACTAAGCATTTCCTTTCCATAGTGTAAATGTACCTAATAGGTTATAATTTATTTCGTCCTTGCAAATATTAATCAGCAATTCATTATCTACAAAGGCAAGGTAGTTTGATTCAGGATTCACCTCCTGCCACAATACCATTCATATAATTCACTTTTTTCTTCCTCTCATTTTTTAATACTTTGAGCATTAAACCTGAATTTTTGCAACCATGAAAAATACACTTACCGCCCTTCTTGTGCTGTTGCCCATTTTGGTATCGGCACAAAAAGACAAAGAGAAGATTATGCAATCCTTAACGACTAAGAGTACACACTATGCTGATGTCGCGAGGCAGATATGGGAGTTTGCAGAGCCCGGCTATTTGGAGGAGAAAAGTTCGGCCTTGCTTCAAAGTGAATTGGCGAAAGCGGGCTTTACAATTGAAAAAGGTGTAGCTGAAATTCCTACTGCCTTTATTGCAAGCTATGGATCAGGCACACCGATCATTGGAATACTGGGAGAATTCGATGCGCTTCCCGGATTATCGCAAGCGGCCTTTACACCAGAGCGAAAGATATTGGTAGAGGGTGCACCTGGCCACGGTTGCGGTCATAATCTTTTTGGAACAGGATCGATCGCGGCTGCTATCGAAACAAAAGAATGGCTTGTCAGTACAAAACGATCCGGAACGATTCGCTTCTATGGAACACCTGCAGAAGAAGCTGGTGATGCCAAAGTATTTATGGTGAGGGCAGGCCTCTTTAAAGATGTCGATGCCATTGTCACCTGGCATGCCGGGGATAAGAACAATGCAGGACCCAGCACCAATCTTGCTACTAAATCAGGTGTGTTTAAGTTCAAAGGCATTGCAGCCCATGCAGCCGCTGCTCCTGAGCGCGGCAGATCAGCGCTGGATGGCGTGGAAGCCATGAATGTAATGGTGAATATGATGCGCGAGCATACTTCAGAGCCCACACGTATTCACTATGTCATCCGCAAAGGAGGGGAAGCAGCTAATGTGGTGCCTGCTTATGCTGAAGTAGAATATCTCGTTCGCCACCGCGACAGGGAAGAGGTAAGAAATATTTGGGATCGTGTCGTGAAATGTGCTGAAGGTGCAGCGCGTGGTACAGAGACTACCATGGAAGCAGAAGTGCAGGGTGGTACATTCGATCGACTGCCCAATGAAGCGTTGTCAAAAGCCATGCACAAGAATCTGGAGATGGTAGGGGGAGTGATTTACGATGCTGAAGAAAAAGCATTTGCAGAGAAGTTAAGTCAATCGTTTGGATCGAAGAGTGTGCCCATCGAAAGCGCGGCCAAAATTCAACCTTTTGGTTACAGCCATACCAATGCTTCTGCCGATACCGGTGATGTAAGTTGGGTGGTGCCTTTGGCGGCCATGACTACGGCAACCTATGTGCCCGGCACTCCCGGTCATAGCTGGCAAGCTGTTTCTTGTACGAATTCCTCGATTGGCTTTAAGGGAATGATGATTGCTGCCAAGACAATGACCATGACGGCCATGGATTTGTTCACCGATAGTCAACTACTGGAAGCCGGCAAAAAGGAATTCAATGAAAAGCGCGGACCGAACTTCAAGTATGAATCATTGGTAGGAAATATTCCACCGCCATTGGACATCCGGAAGAATAAGTGATTCAATTTCTACTTCAATTTAAAAGCCCGAATATATTTCGGGCTTTTTCTATTTAACGAATTTCAAGTGCTGTAAATAGTTTGCTAAACTCCTTATAGTTAGTGGTCTATAATTTTTTATGTCGTAAGGTAGGAAGAGGAAATGTTTTTAATACTCGAAGTTCCTGCATGTTTCATAACCACTGACAACTCCTCTGTAAGAATACCCAACACCGCCTCAACGCCTGCCTGCCCAAACGTGGAGAGTCCCCAGATGTAAGGTCTTCCGACACAAACTGCGGTTGCACCGAGCGCAAGGGCCTTAAAAATATCGGTACCTCTTCGAAAGCCTCCATCAATAAGCACGGGTACGCGACCATTGACCACACGCAAGATTTCCGGTAAGCATTCGAGCGTACCTCGTCCCGTTTCGCTTGCACGGCCTCCATGATTAGAAACAACAATGCCATCCGCCTTATGGTCTAAACACAATTGCGCATCTTCTGCTGTCTCGATTCCCTTGATCACCAATTTCATCTTAGTCGCGCTCTTGATTTTGTCAACATACTCCCAATTCAGATCGGTCTTAAACTCAGCATCTTTCGTAGGTGCTACCATAGGCTTGCGAGCGTAATAATTATCTGAGTGACAGTTGGTACAGGTTCTCGTATCCAGTTTCATCATGCGCTTTAGAGTTTCGCGGTTATCCGTACCTCCGGTAAGATCAACTGTAAGCACCAGGACTTCAGAGCCTGCACCTTCTGCACGGTGGATCATGTCGAGTGTGCCATCCCAATCCGTAAGCGGATAAAGCTGGTACCAAACAGGTTCGCCACGCTCTTGTGCAACGTCCTCAACGGAAGAAGTAGTAACGGTAGAAAGGATCTGCAGATGATTGCGTGAGCGTGCTGCCCGTGCTGTTGCTAATTCTCCATCCTCATGAAAGGCCCGTTGAGAACCCACGGGTGACAGGATGATAGGTGTAGGCCATTTCTTGCCAAACAGTTCAATAGACATATCCACATCGGATACACCAGCTAGTCTTCTCATTTTCAATTTATACTTATCAAAAGCATCACGGTTTGCTTTTAAGGTAAGATCACCATTGACACCTGTTGACATATAACCAAAGTGAGCGGGTGGAAGCTTTTGCTTTGCAAAGGCTTCAAAGTCAAAGACATTAATAGCATCAGAAGGTTGACTCAGTAGGTCGATGACCTCCTTCATGTCTTTCCCCTTCGTTTCCGAAGAAGAGCAACTTGATAAATATAATAGAGGGCTGCCTAATAGGAATTTCAGAAGCAGCCTTCGGTGTTGATGGTTAGTGGATGCGTTCATAAATTTGTTTCGTAAAAGTTAAGACAAGTCACAAGCTAACAAATGTCTTGAAGATTCTTATTTATTCACTTTTCACAATTGCCCCACCCTTCATCACAAACTGAACATCTGAAAATTTAGTGAGGTCTTCCAATGCATTTCCTTTTACGGCAATGATGTCGGCATACTTACCTGCTGAGATAGAACCAACCTTATCAATCCACTTCATGAGTCGCGCAGCTTCTATGGTAGCGGACTGAATGGCTTGCATGGGAGTCATGCCGTATTTTACCATATAAGGCAGTTGCCGTGCATTCCATCCGTGCGGATAAACTACGGCATCGGTGCCATACGCAATTTTTACTCCAGCCGCTACTGCCTTTCTAAAAGCAGTGCGTTGCGCTTCGGTAGTTTCATCATTCTTCCGCAGATACTCTGCAGGCCAGTTTTCCAGCTTGCCTACTTCAGTGATGTAATCGCCATTGTAAATATCAGCGACCAGATAGGTTCCTTGCTTTTTCATTAAGGCAATTCCTTCATCATCCAGTAATGAACCGTGCTCAATGGATTGCACACCGGCACGGATTGCATTTTTAATTCCTTCAGCGCCATGAGCATGCGCTGTTACTTGTGCTCCATATTTTGCTGCTTCTTGTACGGCCGCACGGAGTTCTTCTTCAGAAAATTCCACAACACCGGGGTTTGTTCCCATGGTAAGAACCGCACCTGTCGCCATAATTTTTATAAAGTCAGCGCCACCATTAATCAGGTTGCGTACTTTCTCACGTACTTCTGTGGCAGAATTGGCAACGCCAAAGCGCATCGTAGGAGGGAGGATAATGTCATGGGCAATGCCTGTAACATCACCACTGCCACTCGTGGTCGTGATATAGGTTCCTGCTACCGACATCCGCGGACCAAGAATTGTTCCTTCATTGATAGCATCGCGCAAGGCCGCATCGGTGAATACGCGCCAGGTTCCTACATCTCTAACCGAAGTGAAGCCAGCCAATAATGTTTTCTTTGCATTCTTCGCACCGGCAAAAGCATATTGTGCTTCTGACTTTTCCAACATGCCGGCAGGGCTAGCGGAATGAGTATCCACCAGATGGGTGTGGCAGTCAATAAGTCCGGGAAGAACGGTGTAAGAAGTGAGGTCAATTACTTTAGCTTCTTTTGGAATTGGGGACGAAGCAGGTTTAACAGCTTCAATTTTCTCTCCCCGAATAAAGATGAGTTGATCTTTGAGAATTTTCCCATTCTCCACATCGATCAACTGGCCCGCTTTTATAACAGTTAAATCCGGTGTTATGCTATTCTGACTCTGAGCAATTAAGGGTAGTAGCAGAAGTCCAAAAATCAGCAATCTGAAGATGGGTTGCATTTGTCTTAGTTTCATAATTAACTGATGTTACGCAAAGCTAATAATCTTCCGTTATCGCGAGTATCTGCGGAGGACGTGGAAGGCACGAAGCGATCCCCAAATATTACGAGATCATACAACCTAGCTGCTCGCAATTGACGTATAGTTATTTTTGCATTAGGCTAGTTATATAAACAGTTCTTTATTTTTCACATTCGTCAGATATTCCGGATTCAATAATGTTTTAGCGCAAGCCTCTGCATGAGGTAGTTCATAGCGGAAGTAGAATTTCATCGTATGTACATTGCCTTCATAGAATTCTTTCGTTTGCCAATCAAATTTATTGTTTTGCAATTGTTGGTGAGCAAGGGTTGCTTGTTTCAGCCACTGCCAGGCAATGACCACATAGCTTAGTTGTTCCATAAACACAGTAGCATCTGCCAAATAGCGATTGATGTCACCTTGTTGAGCAAACTGGCTGAGATGTTTCAATACCTGATGAACGCGTTTTAACTCCTCACTTAATTCGTTCGCATAGGGCTTTAAAGGACTGTAAGCAGAAGCTTGGCTAATGATATGATCAATAGATTCCGACAAAATCTGAAGAGCTTTACCTTTTTCCATTACCACTTTCCGGCCCAGCAAATCAATGGATTGAATGCCGGTAGTGCCTTCGTAAAGGGTAGTAATTTTTATATCGCGATAGTGTTGCTGCACAGGAAAATCCGTGGTAAAGCCATAACCACCCAAAGTTTGGATGGCCAGGGCTACCGCCCGGCTACCCTGCTCGGAAGAATATGTTTTGACAATAGGAGTAAGCAGTTCAAGTAGCAGAAAGTTGTTTTGTTTTTCCTCACCCTCAGTAGCATGCACGATATCGGATAAACGATTACATTCCATTACTAAAGAGAGCGCGCCTTCAACAATCGCCTTTTGCGTGAGCAACATCCGTTGCACATCCGGATGATTGACGATAAGGGTAGGGGATTTTAATGGATCTTTTTCACTGGCCAATCTTCCTTGTGGTCTTTCATTCGCATATTGAAGCGAGGCCTGATAAGCCGCCATCGCAGTAGATGCTGCGCCAAGCCCCACACTGATGCGGGCCTCATTCATCATCTTAAACATATACGTAAGGCCTTTGTGGGGTTCTCCTACCAGCCAGCCTTTGCATTCATCCTTTTCGCCAAAAACCAGGTGAGTAGTGCAATATCCACGTTGACCCATCTTTTGAAAATCGCCTGCACAGAATACATCGTTGGCGGCAAGCGATCCATCTTGTGGCCAGTATTTAGGAATGATGAACAATGAAATTCCTTTTACACCCGGAGGTGCGCCTTCAATACGTGCGAGGGTGAGGTGAACAAAATTATCACACGCTTCATGTTGGCCACCTGAAATAAAAATCTTTTGACCTTTGATCTTGTAGAGACCATTTTCTGCTGGTACCGCATTGGTTGTAATATCCGTAAGTGAACTTCCGGCCTGCGGTTCAGTCAGCGCCATCGTGCCTTGCCATTCGCCTGCAAAAATCTTGGGCACGAACATCTTAACCTGTTCTTCGTTTCCAAAACTGGTGATGAGCGCTGCCGATCCAGCAGATAAGCTAAAGTAACCCTGACAGCTATTATTGGCAGACATAAAAATATGCTGGGCCGCGTTGAATATTATCATGGGTAACTGCATCCCTCCGAATTCAAATTTAGAACCGCCACCTATCCACCCATTTTCTGCCGCTTGCTTGATGATGACTTTCAGTTGACGATGTGTTTTGACACCACCTTTCCCATCATAGTGTGCTGGCTGAGAATCCATTTCTTTAAAATAGGGAGCCATATCCCGGTCGGCCAGTAGTTTTGCAGACTCAATCATCATCCATGCTTCTTCCCAATTGACATGGGAAAAGTGGGGCAGAGCAAACACATCTTCAGCCTGATGAACTTCCTGAAGAAGGAACTTGAGATGTTCCATGCTGGTGTAGCGACTCATAATTTTAAACTAAGTTTATTGTTTAACACTTTTCCCCATTAATTATCTCGCTGCACCTCCATCAATGGTTAAACAAATTCCAGAAACAAAGGAAGCTTCGTCTGATGCCAGATAAAGATACCCGTTGGCAATATCATCCGGTACTCCCCATTTTCCAATGGGAATATGAGCAAGACTTTGCTTTCGAACCTCTTCGGGCATGGCATCGGTCATGGCAGTTTGTATGAAACCCGGAGCAATGCAATTGACGGTAATGCCAAATCGCCCAAGTTCCATCGCCCATACTTTAGTCATGCCAATCACTGCCGATTTTGTAGCGACATAGTTGGTTTGCCCATAGTTTCCCCGTATGGCTACGTTGGAAGAGGCAGAAACAATTCGCCCATAGTTTTGCTCTTTCATAATAGGAGCAATAGCCTGGGTACAATTAAATACGCCTGTAAGATTCACAGAGATCACATCATCCCATTCTTGCTGAGACATTTTGAGTAACGTGCGGTCTTTTGTGATGCCTGCATTGTTTATGAGAATATCTATTCGACCATACTTTTTTAAAACTTCCTGAGTAGCTTTTTCTACCTGCTCTTTATTGGCAACCGAGACTTTTGAAAAGTGGACGGAATATCCCGCCTTTGATAAGGCAGCTACAACTTCAGTTCCTTTTTCGGAAAGATCCCAGATGGCAACTTTGGCTCCCTCTTTAGCAAATCGTTGTGCAGTGGCAAGGCCGATTCCGCCTGCTCCTCCCGTGACAATGGCTACTTTATCTTTTAATCTCATGGTTTTATTTTTTTTATTGTGACTTAATCAGTGATGATACGCAAAACAAAAAATAGAACGTCTTTTCAAGGGAGGAACGACCGAGAAATCCCCGTTTTTCTTCTGCAATTTGGGATATCTCGCTGCGCTCGATATGACGATACGTTGTTTTGCGTAACATCAGTTAATCAGATTCGCTTCAACATGACGGTTTATTAATAAACTACACTAATCAATTCAGCCACACATGCCGGTTTTTCTTCTCCTTCTAATTCTATAGAACATTCCAGAAATAATTTCACGCCTCCACTAGTCATTTCCTCAACATTGGCAATCTTGCCCCGCATCCTGATTCGACTTCCTGATTTTACAGCCACCAAAAATCTGGCTTTGTTAAGTCCGTAGTTGATGGAGTTGGTCACATCTTCAATGGAAAGCAATTCGAAGAAGAACCCGGATGCCAATGAAAGTGTAAGAAATCCATGTGCTATTGTTTTGCCTTCCGGCATGTTTGCTTTTGCTCTCTCCAAATCCACATGAATCCACTGATGGTCGTTGGTGGCCTTGGCGAAATCATTGATCATCTCCTGCGTCACGGTTAGCCAATTGCTTACGCCTAGTGATCGACCCGTATGATTTTTAAGGTCGCGCAGTTTAAGTACAAAAGGTTTTTTCTGATCCGATTTACTTTCCATCGCAGAAACAACTGTCGTTGCTTTAGGTTGAGTAACGGTCTCTTTCCAATCGCCAACTTTGATCACCGCTTTTCCTCTTACTTTTCTATCCATCAAATCCTGCAGGGCAGAAGGAGCATCTTCAAGAGCGTAAACTCTATGAATATGCTGCTTGATCTTACCCGACTTGATCCACGCCAGTAACTCGCCAAAATTCTGCATGCTTTGTTGTGGCTCACGCTCTGCAAAATTTCCCCAGAAAACTCCAACGATAGAACACCCTTTCAATAGAGGAAGGTTAGCGGGGAATTGAGGAATCTCACCCGTGGTGAATCCAACGACCAGGTATCTTCCTTTCCAGGCCATTGACCTAAGAGCTGCATCTGCCCACGCTCCACCAACAGGATCATAGACGACATCAACTCCTTTTTCCTGTGTAATCTCTTTTATGCGTGTTCGTAAATCTTCCTGAGTATAATTAATTATATGATCTGCACCTTTCTCTTTGCAAACGGCTAGCTTTTCGGCAGAAGATGCCGCTGCGATTACTGTAGCACCCATCACCTTTCCCAACTCAACAGCAGCAAGACCTACACCACCGGCAGCGCCTAGTACCAATAGTGTTTCACCCGCCTTAAGTTGCGCTCTGTCTTTTAGGGCATGATAAGAAGTGCCATACGTATATAATGTGCAAGCCGCGTTGATAAAATCCATTTCTCTAGGAATTGGAAATACCCGGTTAGCACTAACGGCAACCTGCTCAGCAAAGCCACCCCAACCGCATAGGGCAATCACACGATCACCAATTTTAAGATGCTTAACCTTTTCGCCAACACCAATAATCTCTCCCGAGACTTCTCCACCTGGTGAAAAAGGAAGTTCGGGTTTGAACTGGTATTTGTTTTGAATAATCAGAACATCGGGGAAGTTGACACCGCAGGCCTTCACCTTGACGATAACTTCTCCATTTTCCATTTTAGGAAGAGGAGCTTCTTCAAGAACCAATGTTTCCGGTAATCCATGCACTTTACATTGAATAGCTTTCATAGAATCATTTGCATCTGCGAGCTAAGTTTATCACTAAATTTATGCTTTTATTTCGAATAAATGACCTCGCAAAATAGTCAGGTCATTTCGAGCTTGAGCGAGAAATCTACTAATATATATCATATCCATAAGTATCCCGATCCCGATAGTTATCGGGATCGGGATCAGTCGTGCCTCCTTCGAAATGACATGTTTATTTGCTGTCTTGCGTAACATCAGTTGAAATAATTAACCTACACCTCGGGGCAGATCTTTAGCTATTAATTGCCTGATTAACAGGTTAGAAATCGATATTTCAAAAATCTCTTAATTTTGTAGTCCCCATTTAAAAAATAAAGATGAATCTGTTGGATTTTGAAAAGCCCATTGCTGAACTTGAGTCGAAGCTTACCGATATGAAGCAATTAGCGGACGACAGCGATGATTCTGTGAACAAAGCAATTCAAGCACTGGAGAATAAGATCGTGGAATTAAAAAAAGAAACTTTTGAAAACCTGACGGGCTGGCAACGAGTTCAGCTTTCAAGGCACCCTGACCGGCCCTATACGCTGGATTATATTTACGAGATCACTACTGATTTTATTGAGTTGCATGGCGACCGCACCATGGGTGATGATAAGGCCATGATCGGAGGGTTCGGAACAATTGAAGGGCAGACTTTCATGATGATTGGTCAGCAGAAGGGAAGGAACACCAAGCAACGACAAATGAGAAACTTTGGGATGGCAAATCCTGAAGGTTATAGAAAGGCACTGCGATTGATGAAGATGGCGGAGAAATTTAATAAGCCGATTATCACGTTCATTGACACCCCTGGAGCATTTCCTGGTTTAGAGGCGGAAGAACGAGGGCAAGGTGAAGCAATTGCCCGTAATCTGCGAGAGATGTTTATGCTCAAAGTACCCGTGATCTGTTTGATCATTGGTGAAGGCGCATCGGGTGGAGCGTTGGGTATCGCCATAGGCGATCGTGTATTAATGTTAGAGAATACGTGGTACTCGGTGATTTCACCGGAATCTTGTTCTTCTATTTTGTGGAGAAGCTGGGATTATAAAGAGCAGGCAGCCGATGTGCTTAAGCTCACTGCTAAAGATATGTTGCAGAATAAATTGATTGATGGAATTGTAAAAGAACCACTCGGTGGCGCTCACAATGATGTCAAGACTATGGCAGCTGAATTAAAAAAAGTAATACTCAAGACCTTCAAAGAGCTAAGTAAGATTGATTCCCGTGACCGAATCAATCAGCGAATTGAGAAGTTCAGCGCGATGGGTGTCGTTAAAGAGTAATTTACTTTTTCACGATTAGTACTCGCTCCGGACTCAGCATATAAGGCGGGAGGTAAGCGGGAATGTTGCTGAGAGGTAGTACTTCCGGCTTGAGTTCGATACCGACAACATCCTTCATAAACTTTTTCCGTGCTTGTATTCTTTTCCATGCCTCCGGAAACTTCTGTTCCAGTTCCGTTCTCAGCATTCCGTCTGCCAGCACAATTCCATCTTCGATATTGATCGTATGATAATCACTTCCCGTAGCGGGTATGACATCTACCTGTAGCGCCATCCCTGATTTCAACTTTATCGCTGAGCCTTTAAAAATGGGAGAATGAACCCATTCATCCAGATGGATGTAATGCCCGGGATTAAGACCAACGCCAAAGAAGGGATCTCCGATTTCTTTGTGAATGATGTCGTACAATTCGCCACCGGTTACGCCAATACCAATGTGTTCATACCAGTTGACGATAGCGCGGAAATATGGGATAGCCAACTTTTGAAGGTAGTCGCGAATGTTACCGGGTAATTCCGTCTCATCATGGACCAACCATCCGGCACGTGCATTTAGCGAACCCATTAAACTGTATGCCATCGTGAACCGATCGCCAATTTTTAATTTGTTTATGGAAGGACTGGGTAAGCCATAGGACGCACGGAATCCGCTGCTCAACATAGTATGTGCTGCCAGGGGAAGTCCATTGACACGCATCAGTGTTGCTGCTTCTAACTCCGTCATACCGGGTTTCATTCCAAACAGCACGCTTTTTAATGCTGTAGAAGTAAAGCAGGAAGCGAATTCGAATTGAGCCAACTGTTCTGCTTCATTAATAATGCGCAAGCCATCCTCTGGATTCATGAAATAAGAATTGACATTTGTCACGTGACTAGAATCTCCCGTAATTTTTCTTAGAATATCAATGAGATAGGATGGTACTTCAAACTGAAATTCTGGAGTAGAAAATTCTTCATGAGAAAAATATTTCCATCCGGCAACGCCAACACAGGAGTTCTTGCTGATCCCTTCTTCCTTTAGGATAGTATCTAGGCTTTTACTTTTACTCCTGTCCTGGCCTAAAAGACTCAGGGATTGGAACAAAATTCTTCTTACCGGAAGAGGAGCTAATTCACAATAACCCCAACCTTCATTCCCGACCAAAAGAGCAGGGATACCTTCCTTACCAACAATTAAAATGCTCTCTTCAAACCGAGGATCATAGCCGCACAGGTAAGTAATAGTGGCAGTATGTTCCCGGTCGCCATAGATTACTGCCGTGTCAACCTTACTAAGAAGCATAAGCCTCCTTAACTTGAGAATTCGTGCTTCGTGGACTTCAGGACTTAGCAGTGGTTGTTGAGTGGGGGTACCAAAATCAGGAAGGGCTACTTTTGAAAGCTCAATGGTCATAAGTCTTTGAATTAATTTAGCAACATAAGTAATAATTGTTATTCATAATCCGGCAAAGCATTCGCTAATTGTTATAATACTTTTCTTTTTTAATAAAAACACAGAACTTGAATCCGGAAAGCTGTAACTAGAAACTATGAGACTGCACACCATTAATACCGGTTTTTTTAAACTCGATGGCGGGGCCATGTTTGGCGTGGTGCCGAAATCCATTTGGCATAAGACGAATCCTGCCGATGACAACAATATGTGCAACTGGGCCATGCGTTGTTTATTAATTGAAGATGGCGATAAGCTGATCCTGATCGACAACGGAATGGGAAATAAGCAGGATGAGAAATTTTTCAGTTACTATTATAGAAATGGCGTGGAAAATCTTATTAGCTCCATCCACACGGCAGGGTTTAAAGAAGAAGATATAACAGACATGTTTTTAACCCATCTCCATTTCGATCATTGTGGGGGAGGTGTTACAAAGGATGCTGGAAAACTTGAGCTTACGTTTAAGAATGCCAACTACTGGTCCAATGAGGAACATTGGAAATGGGCGACTCAACCTAACCCCCGGGAGAAAGCTAGCTTTTTGAAGGAGAATATTACTCCCATGCAGGAGAGCGGACATCTTAAGTTTATTACTATTGAAAAATTATCTCCTTTTCCGCAGTTTGAAATATTCTATGCTTCGGGTCACACGGATAAGATGATGCTACCAATGATAAAATATCAGGGAAGAACCATTTGCTTTGTGGCGGATCTGATTCCTTCAGCTTCACATATTCCTTTGCCGTATGTCATGGGTTATGATACCCGTCCACTAATTACTATGGAAGAGAAAGAACGATTCCTTAACGAGGCCGCTGATAAAAACTATATTTTATTTTTAGAGCATGACCCGGTACATGAATGTTGCACAGTCCAACGAACTGAACGAGGCATTAAATTAGACAAGACATTTTCACTTACCGAGATTCTATGAAGATTGGGCTGGTGCTATCGGGAGGAGGCGCGAGAGGTGTTGCGCACATTGGAGTATTAAAAGCATTGAATGAAATGGGAGTGAAGTTTTCAATTGCATCAGGCACAAGTGCCGGTTCCATTGTAGCTGCACTCTATGCTTATGGCTACAAACCAGATGAGATTTTTAACATCGTTAAGAATCTTTCCATTTTTAAATCAGTAAGTCCGGCCTGGACTTGGGCGGGCTTGCTAAAGATGGATGGCCTGGAGTTACTGCTTCGCAAACATATTCCGGAAAATAACTTTAATGCACTAAAGATGCCGCTTGTGGTTGCCGCAACAGAGATAAGGATTGGTCGAATTCATTATTTTGAAGCGGGGGAATTGATTCCGGCAATTGTATCATCGTGCAGTATTCCTGCAGTGTTTAATCCTGTTAGCTTTAATGGTGGACTGTATGTGGATGGTGGACTACTGGATAATCTTCCGGTGTTGCCCATACGGGATAAATGCGATTTTATTGTTGGTTCTCATTGTAATCACGTTAGTCCTGAGTTTGATGCGAAAAGTTTGAAAGTGGTAATTGAACGAAGTTTGTTGATGGCGGTTTCTGCCAATACCCAAGTAAGTCGTCAAATGTGCGATGTATTTATTGAGCCTGCGCGAATGGACCGTTTCAGTAGTTTTGACATTGGAAAAGCCCAGGAGATTTTCGACTTTGGCTACCAATTCACAAAACAAAATTTTAAACCTCATCATTTTCAAAAGAACACATCTGTATGATTGACATAGAAAGGAAATTCAAAGATCAAATCCTCGAAGGCATCCCGGAGATTCTTCCGTCACCGAAAGCCATTGATCCAACCGTTAGTCATGCGCCAAAGCGTAAGGATATTCTTTCGAAGGAAGAGAAGAAGTTGGCACTAAAGAATGCGTTGCGGTATTTTCATCCACGTCATCATGCGGAATTAGCTCCTGAATTCTTTAGAGAATTGGAGACCTATGGCAGGATCTATATGTACCGGTTTCGCCCAGGCTATGCCTTGTTTGCCAGGCCAATTGAAGACTATCCTGGAAAGTCGGTGCATGCCAGGGCCATTATGTTGATGATTCAAAATAATTTGGATCATGCCATCGCGCAGCATCCCCATGAACTTATTACCTACGGTGGCAATGGGGCAGTGTTTCAAAATTGGGCACAGTATCTTTTAACGATGAAGTATTTAGCGACCATGACGGACGAACAAACACTACATATGTACTCTGGCCATCCGATGGGTTTGTTCCCTTCATCAAAAGATGCGCCCCGCGTTATAGTGACCAATGGTATGATGATCCCCAATTATTCCAAGCAGGATGACTGGGAGAAATTTAATGCGTTGGGAGTAACCCAGTATGGTCAGATGACGGCCGGATCCTATATGTATATAGGTCCTCAGGGAATTGTGCATGGTACCAACATTACTATTCTGAATGCAGGACGAAAAATTTCAAAGAATGGTGAAGGGCTGGCAGGGAAAATTTTTGTCACCTCAGGATTAGGAGGCATGAGTGGTGCCCAACCGAAAGCGGGCAATATCGCAGGTTGTATTACGGTCATCGCTGAGGTCAATCCAATGGCGACAACCAAAAGACATTCTCAGGGATGGGTTGACGAGGTGATTCATGATTTAGGGACACTTGCCACGCGCGTACGAGAAGCAAAGACCAATAAGGAAGTTGTGTCGATAGCCTATCAAGGAAACATTGTTGATGTATGGGAAAGTTTTGATAAAGAAAATATTTATATCGATTTGGGTTCCGATCAAACATCGCTACACAACCCATGGGCAGGTGGCTACTATCCGACCGGACTCAGTTATGAAGAATCACTCAGCCTCATTGCCACTTCACCTGAGAAATTTAAAGTTAAAGTTCAGGAGTCATTGCGAAGACATGCCACTGCCATTAATAAACATACAGCGAAAGGAACTTACTTCTTTGATTATGGAAATGCATTTCTTCTGGAGGCATCTCGTGCTGGCGCAGATGTGATGGCCCCGGACGGAATTAACTTCAGATACTCCTCCTATGTTCAAGACATCATGGGGCCAATGTGTTTTGACTATGGATTCGGCCCTTTCCGGTGGGTCTGTGCTTCAGGCAAACAAGAAGACCTTGACTATACAGACGCCTGTGCAGGAAAAGTATTGGAGGAAATTTTACGCGAAGCACCTGAAGAAATTCATGGCCAGCTTAACGACAATATTAATTGGATAAAAGCAGCAAAGACCAACAAATTGGTGGTAGGTTCAAAAGCCAGAATTCTCTACGCTGATGCCGAAGGAAGAATGAAAATTGCCGAGGCTTTTAATAAAGCCATCCGTGAAGGAAAGATAGGGCCTGTTGTTTTAGGTCGGGATCATCATGATGTGTCAGGTACTGATTCACCCTATCGGGAGACCTCCAATATTTATGATGGCTCGCGATTTACAGCCGATATGGCAATTCACAATGTTATTGGCGATTCGTTTCGTGGAGCAAGCTGGGTTTCTATTCACAACGGAGGTGGTGTAGGTTGGGGTGAAGTGATTAACGGTGGCTTTGGCTTGATTTTGGATGGCTCAAAAGAGGCAGACCGTAAGCTTAAGAATATGCTTTTCTTTGATGTAAATAATGGTATTGCGAGAAGAGCATGGGCAAGAAATCCCGGAGCTTTAAATGCTATTCAACGGGAACAAGAGCGTTCAACATTGACGATAACGATACCCTACATCGCAGAGGATAGTGTTGTTGATCGATTGGTTTTATAATCTATGATGAGGGCTATTTATAGTTTTTTCTATTTCAAGATTATGGGCTGGAAAATAAATGGCGAATTTCCTCCAGACTTAAAAAAATACATCGTTGCTGTGGCGCCCCACACCAGCAGTTGGGATTTCATTATTGGAGTTATGGTGAGAAGCATAATGAAAATGCAGAACACAAAATTCTTAGGCAAAAGTCCTTTGTTTAAATCGCCCTTTGGATGGTTTTTCAGGGCAATAGGCGGCTATCCGGTTGACCGCTCCAGGCACAATGACATGGTGCAACAAGTGACAGACCTCTTCAATTCGCATGAAAACTTCATTTTAGGTATTGCCCCGGAGGGCACGCGTCAAAAAGTGGATAAGCTAAAGTCGGGATTCTATTACATAGCAAAGAAGGCAAGCATACCGATTATTCCTTGTGGTTTCGATTTCGCGAAAAAAGAAGTTGTTATTGGACAACCTTTTTACCCGTCCGATGACATTGAAAAGGATATGGGGTTCTTATTAAGTTTCTACAGAAAAATTTCGGGTAGAAATCCAGAGTTGGGAATTCTATAAAAGCGATTCGCTGACTTCATTTTTGTTTTGTAGCTTTGGAACAAATTAAAACCTTATGAAAAAACTATCAACACTGTTTTTGTCTATCATATTAGTTGGCGTTGCGAATTTGGCGATGAGTCAGGCTCAATTGGCGATTGGCGCAAAGGGAGGACTTAATTTCGCTAAGCTTGATGTCAGCGGATCATTAAGTTCAAATTATGAAAGCAAGACTGGATTTCATGGAGGAGCTTTCATGCTAATAAAGTTGACAAAGATTGGCATTCAACCGGAATTGATCTTCTCTAAGCAAGGATCTTCTCTTAAGTATAGTGGATCTCCTACCGTAGAGTCGAATTTTAACTATATCAATGTTCCGATCATGCTTAAGCTTTATACAGTAGCGGGAATAAATATTCAGATTGGACCCCAATTTGGATTTGTTACCAAGGCGGAACAAGAAGTTCCTGATTTTTCTGGAAACATTACAACAGAGGACATAAAGGATCAACTAAAAGGATATGACATAGCCTTAGGCTTAGGTTTGGGATGGGACGCACCATTTGGACTTTTGTTCGATGCTAGATATAACCTGGGGCTTACTGAAATAAATGATGTTTCTGGTTCGGACGCAGCTAAAAATCAGGTGTTCCAGGTTTCTGTCGGATATAAGTTATTTAAATTCGGCAAGTAATAATTTTAGAATAAAATAGGTATCAAGCCAATCTCAACGAGATTGGCTTTTTTAATTTTGCCAAATAGAATTGATTAGTAATGTATTCCACTGAATACCAACAGACTCTTGACTACCTCTATAGCAGCCTGCCCATTTTTCAAAGGATTGGAGCTGCTGCCTATAAGAATGATTTATCCAACACAGTGGCTTTATGCAAGGCGCTGGATAATCCACATTTAAAATTTAAATCAGTACATGTGGCAGGAACCAATGGCAAAGGAAGTTCTTCTCATATGATAGCAGCGATTTTACAAAGTGCTGGCTATAAAACAGGACTATACACCTCGCCCCATCTAAAGAATTTTACAGAACGCATTAAAATTAACGGGCAAGAGATCGCGGAGATGGATGTTATTGATTTTGTAAAGCGGATTAAACCAACGTTGGAAAGCATTCATCCTTCTTTCTTTGAAATGACCGTGGCCATGGCCTACGATTATTTTGCAGCACAACAGGTAGATATTGCTGTTGTGGAGGTAGGACTCGGAGGACGCCTTGATTCCACAAACGTTATCCTACCGGAAGTTTCGTTGATTACGAATATCAGTTTTGATCATAAGGATTTACTGGGGAATACGCTTGTAAAAATTGCTTTTGAAAAAGCCGGGATTATAAAAAAAGGGATACCCGTTGTGATTAGTGAAGAACAGGAAACGGTAAAAGATGTCTTTATTACAAAAGCAAGAACA
The DNA here is from genome assembly GCA_031382175.1 of Bacteroidia bacterium. Taxonomy (GTDB): domain Bacteria; phylum Bacteroidota; class Bacteroidia; order Cytophagales; family Cyclobacteriaceae; genus ELB16-189. The sequence continues at coordinate 20,751 of JANMYO010000036.1, forward strand.
GAGAATTCAAGCCTTTATTTTGCTGCTCGGGATTGGGAAGTAATAAGAAGCAAATCTTTTGATGGGTATGACATCTATAAAAAGGGTAAACTGATTTACGTTGAGCTTTCGCCTCAGCTAAAGGGATTTTATCAACAGAAAAATATAAGGGGAGTTCTGGCTGTTATCGACCTGTTGCACGAGAAGGGTTTCTCAATCTCTGAAAAAAATGTTAGAGAAGGTATTGAAAAAGTTGTTTCCTTAACCGGTTTAAAAGGCAGATGGCAAAAGTTGGGGGAACATCCGCTAATCATTGCCGACACAGGGCATAATGAAGGCGGGGTTCTCGAATTAATGAAACAAATCAAAGCGCAAAGATTTGAAAACCTTCATATCGTTTGGGGAATGGTAAAGGATAAGGACATCGCTGAGGTGCTAAAACTATTGCCTAAAGAAGCTAAATACTATTTTTGCGCTGCAAAAATTCCGAGAGCCATGACTGCTTCGGTTCTTGCGGAGCAGGCTCGGCAATATGAATTGCAAGGTATTGTGGAAGAGGATGTAAATAAAGCAATTCATCTTGCAAAAAATGAAGCCCGGCCTAATGATTTTATATTTATTGGCGGCAGTACGTTTGTGGTAGCTGAGGTTGAGGATTTATAATTTTTTTTTGAAAACGTGAAGAGAAAGCAAGAACGGTTTAAGATTATTGCCGAACGTGACAATGTTATTGAACCTGGAAAAGAGATATTTACTCTTATAAAAGGAAAATGGAGAGAATTATATTTCAAGAACGCCAATCCCATTACCCTTGAATTAGCCTGTGGCAGGGGAGAGTATACCATCGGCATGGCGCGCCTTTTTCCAGAGAGAAATTTTATCGGAGTCGACATCAAAGGAGATCGCCTCTGGAAAGGAAGCAGCATAGCAGTCGAAGATAAATTGAGTAATGTTGCTTTCTTAAGGACACATATACTTGTCATTGAGAATTTTTTTGATCTTAAGGAGGTGGATGAAATTTGGCTTACGTTTCCTGACCCTCGTCCTCGGAAGCGTGACGTCAAGCGAAGATTGACCAGTCCTCGTTTTTTGAATATGTATAAGAAATTACTCAAACCGGAGGGATATCTGCGGTTCAAAACCGATAATACTGAACTATTCAATTATTCCCTGGAAGAACTAAGTCAGCGAGGCGATCTAAAGGGCTTTAAGCTGACGCATGATCTTTATGAATCTGACCTGAGATCTGAATGCTTTGATATAAAGACGCGATATGAAGAGATTTTTGCCAATAAAGGGGAGAAGATCAAGTACCTGAGATTTCAATTCAAAGAAGCAAATAGTCGCTAAAATGTTGCAATTAACATTTTGATAATCTCTCTTAGCGGATGAGGAAGTTCAATCGATGTATCTTTGCCATACACAAACTTCTTAGTAAAAACCCCGCTAATGGGTAAATCGAGAAAAAGAGAAGTAGAAATAGTAATCATCTCAGACGTCCATTTAGGTACTTACGGCTGCCATGCCGAAGAATTGCTTCGTTATCTTAAGACCATCAAGCCTAAACAAATCATTCTCAATGGAGATATTATTGACATGTGGCAATTCAGTAAAAGGTATTGGCCAAAATCGCACATGCAGATTATTAAGCATATTACCGGTTTACTGACAAAGGGCACTAAGATCACCTACCTCACCGGAAATCATGATGAGATGCTCCGCAAATTTGCCGGATTCCGTTTAGGCAGTTTTCAAATTGCCAACAAGAAAGTAATTAACCTCAATGGAAAGGTGGCCTGGATTTTTCATGGTGATGTATTTGATGTCACCATGAAGTATTCTAAGTGGCTGGCCAAACTGGGAGCAGTAGGGTACGACACACTGATATTGATTAATACGTTCGTGAATTTCGTTTTAAAACTATTCGGAAAAGGAAAAATATCTTTGTCGAAACGGGTGAAGGATAGTGTAAAGCAAGCGGTTACATTCATCAATAATTTTGAAAAAACTGCTGCGGATATTGCCATTTCCAATGGATACGATTACGTAGTTTGCGGTCATATCCATCATCCCGAAATGAGGAAGATCACGACCGAAAAGGGTGAAGTCTTGTACCTGAATTCCGGAGACTGGGTAGAGAGCCTTACCGCTTTGGAGTACCAAAGTGGTACCTGGAATATTTACCGTTATGCTGATGACAAGATAGCTCCTGCTTTGAAAATTCCTAAACGATTCAAGAATGATCTGGATAATGATGAGATATTTAAAGACCTTGTCAATGAATTCCTGAATGTCAAAAAATGAAGATTCTATACGCAATCCAGGGAACTGGCAATGGTCACCTCAGCCGGGCCGTTGATATTATCCCCGAATTAAAAAAGTTTGGAGACCTCGATTTATTTGTGAGCGGGGCACAAGCCGACATTGCTTTGCCGTACCCTGTAAAATACAAATCAAAAGGGTTGAGTTTTTATTTTGGCAAAAGCGGAGGGATTAATTTTCTGAAAACATTTCAAAAGAATAGTTCCAGGGATGTTGTTAAGGAGATTAATAATTTCCCGGTTGAAAAATATGATCTTGTTGTAAATGATTTTGAACCAATTTCGGCTTGGGCTTGTAAGAAGAAAAAGATCAAATGCATTTCACTCAGTCATCAATCAGCCTTACTTTCAAAGAAATCTCCTCGCCCTAAATTTGTTGATCCATTTGGCGAATGGCTTTTGAAGAATTATGCACCTGTCAAAAAATATATAGGCTTTCATTTTGAAGAATACGACAAAAATATTTTTACACCAGTCATTCGTTCAGCCATTCGCGAAGCTAAAGTAAAAGACCAGGGGCACTACACCGTTTACTTACCGGCCTATGATGATAAGAAACTGGTGGAGCTATTACTTAAATTATCAGCGAAGCTTCGGTGGCATATATTTTCAAAACATACCAAGAGTCCTTATCATGTTGGACGCATTTCTGTTTATCCGGTAAATAGTCAGGACTTTGTAGCGAGTGTTGTTTCAGGAACGGGTGTACTCTGCGGTGCCGGATTTGAGACTCCGGCAGAAGTGTTACACCTCAACAAGAAGCTGTTGGTTGTTCCGATGAAGAGTCAGTATGAACAGCATTGCAATGCCGCGGCATTAAAAAGGTTAGGCGTACCTGTACTAAAGAAAGTCAAGAAGAAGAATTTGAAGAAAATTGATAAATGGCTCGACAGTGACAAGCGACTTGATATTAGTTTCCCAGATATTGCAACGATGGCAGTTGAGAAATTATTTGAAAAGGTTGACCTTTGAATTACTTTCAGTCAAGTACTTCTAATGTCTCCAATATCTCCGATAAATGTGCGTACTCTTTAAGCCCAGGCTTCACTTCTTCAGAACCTGTTAAAGCGATTCCCTCAATAGGCAATTCAAGCAATTCATTGATGGAATAATTGAAATCAGTAAAGGAGAGAAGAACGCGGAAGTCCTTCATTTTATTCCATTGGAAAGAAGTAGGAATAGGTGACTCAGATCGTATCAGTATCAAATAAGCAATTCTGGATTTACTTCTTAGCAGTTCGTTCCCATAGCGAGTCCAATCTTCAGGAGTTATTTTAATAATTAGTGGTTTAGCTAAGTTGTTGGCAAATTGAAGTTGCCGCACACTTATTTCAACAAAATCAGCGTTGTAAGAGTTAATGACTTCCTCCATGGTATCAGTGGATTCAATTGACCACTCCACAACGAATAATGGCCCCGAGACCCAATCGGTTATCTCTTTGTACTTTTTAGCATCAATGCCATGAGCAGAACCAATTGGAAATCCAAGAAGGTCAACTCCCATCCCTGCGCAATACCGTGCATCGCTAAGGTTGGTGATCTTGCCTACTTTTACTTTTGTTTTAAGGGCCATGGATGCGAATATCAAAAAGAAAAAATAACTTTGAAACTCTAATAGAGAAGGAATGAGATATTGGCTGATTTATTTGGTTGTTTTTAGTCAGGCATTGTCTTGCTCCTCGGATGACGTCCCACCTGAAGCTACTGTAAATGATTATTTCCCTCTAAAGGTCGGAGCCACTCACATTTATTCTGTTGAGGAGACAGTCACTCAGCAGATTTCAGGTGAAAGTATCTCAACTTACGAATTGAAAACCATCGTTTCAGATTCAATTCCTGAGTCAGATGGAACTTTTACCTACGTGATTCAACGATATAGGAGAACAGATGCTCAAAGCTCCTGGACTAATCTGCCAACCTGGTCTGCGCGGGTGACTAAATTCCAGGCTATTGTCAGCGAAGAAAATACTGGGTATCTCAAAGTGGAAGCGCCTATTGCGGAGGGAAAGGAGTGGAATGGCAATTTACCGAACACCTTGGATGATGATAAGTACGCATTATTGGAAGTCGGAAAGCCTTATTCGGTTAATTCAGCTCTTACTTTTCCTAAAACCATAACCGTTTTGCAAAACGACAATAAAGATCTTATTGTTTTTCAAGATAAACGATCGGAAATCTATGCCGATGGTGTAGGATTGATTTACCGTGAGATTCTACAACTGGAGTATTGTACCGATCCGAATTGTCTAGGTCAGCAAGAAGTGAAGAAGGGGCTCGTTTACAAGCAGGTAATAAAAGAATATGGCGACCTCTAGGTGGTTTTTTTTGTTGATACTGCTATTTTGGTCAGCATCTGGTGTTGCTCAGAGCAGCCGATACATTGTTTTTTTTAAAGACAAAACCAATACACCCTTCACGACCAATGAGCCTCAGAAGTTTTTATCTCCTAAGAGTATTGAAAGACGAGGCAATCAACAGATATTGGTTGTTGACGAAGATCTTCCGGCTAATCCAGCTTATGTTTCTGGTGTAAAAGGCCTGGGAGCAAAAACATTTTTTACTTCCCGATGGATGAACTGCCTTTTAATTGAGGCAGACATTGCATTAATTACTTCTATTCAATCACTTCCCTATGTGCTAAAAGTTGAGCTCGTGGCTCCAGGTGCAATGCTGACAGGCGGACGAACAAAACGATGGAAGAATAAGAATGAAACTTCCGAAGAATCTATGACAACGTCTCAGCTGGAACAAATCGGCTTGGATAAAATGCAACTAGAAGGCTATCGGGGAGAAAGCAAGACCATAGCTGTTTTCGATAGTGGATTTCCAGGCGTCAATGTGGCTGCTCCCTTTCAAGGATTGTATCAGGAGGGGAGAGTTAAGTTCACTTATAATTTTGTAGCCAACAATACCAATGTTTATCAATACGATGATCATGGTACAGAAGTCTTGTCAGTAATGGCGGCAGAGGCTCAGGGATTTACCGGTGGTGCCTATAAAGCTGACTTCATGCTTTTCGTTACCGAAGATTTTACAAGTGAATACAGAATTGAAGAATTCAATTGGTTGTTCGCTGCAGAGAAAGCAGATAGTGCCGGAGTGGATATCATCAATGCATCAGTTGGTTATAATTTGTTTGATGATGTATCGATGAATTACAAGACAACTGACTTGGACGGCAAAACGGCCATGGTCACACAAGCAGCGGTAAAAGCAATAAGCAAAGGGATGGTAGTGCTATGCAGTGCAGGGAATGAAGGAAACAATTCCTGGCAGTTGGTGACACCACCGGCCGATGCACCTGGAATACTTGCCATTGGTTCTATTACGCAGCAGTTTTCAAAGAGTAGTTTCAGTTCGATTGGCCCATCAGCCGATGGAAGAGTGAAGCCGGACGTTGTAGCCTTAGGTTCTGGCACGGCAGTGGTAAAGCCCAACGGGGTGATCAGTTCAAATAGTGGCACATCGTTCTCATCGCCTTTAGTAGCCAGTCTTGTGGCGGGGATATGGCAAGCCTATCCCGAACTGTCAGCAAAGGAGGTTTATGAAGCTATTATTAAATCCGCCAACCAGTTTATGAATCCGGATAATCAGAAGGGTTATGGAGTACCTCACTTTAGTGCCGTCAGAAACTATTTGGAATCAAAGGATTTAGAAGAATGGATAACCCTTCATCCAAATCCTGTGACAGGTGATACGATTACCATCACGCTCAAAGACCCCCAAGGCGATTTTCTTGATGTAATTATCTATGATATCCAAGGAAGGATTTTGACTGAATCACAGCTTGTCATCACCTGGCAAAATAACCCGTTTGAGTACGCCTTTTCTGGCCTATCTCCCGGCATTTATTTTATTAAGGTAAAGTCACCATCGGACTCAAAAGTTGTGCGGGTGGTAAAACTTTAGCAGCCCTTTACTTATCACAGATTCGCAGTTATCTTTGAGCGATGAATCCACTAATTGCGCCCTCTATTCTTGCAGCCGACTTTGCCAATCTCGAACGTGAAGTCTTAATGATTAATGAAAGCCAGGCCGACTGGATTCATGTGGATATTATGGATGGTGTATTTGTTCCAAACCTTTCCATGGGTCTTCCTGTAGTGGAGGCGATAAAACGTCACGCCAGGAAGCCACTGGATGTTCATTTAATGATTGTGGATCCTGAGAAGTATGTAGAAGCATTTCACAAAGCAGGGGCGGAAGTGATTTCCGTTCATATAGAAGCCTGCCGTCACTTGCACAGGAATATTCAACAAATCAAAAACCTGGGTATCAAGGCTGGGGTTGCAGTCAATCCACATACGTCTGTTGCTGGTTTAGAAGATACACTGGCCAACATTGATCTTGTTTGCCTTATGTCAGTGAATCCTGGTTTTGGTGGGCAAAAGTTTATTGAGAATACCTACAAGAAAGTGGCAGAGCTTAAAGCCCTGATTAAGAAAATGGGATCGAAAGCGCTTATCGAAATAGATGGGGGTGTGAATCTCCAAAATGCTTCGTTACTGCTAAAGGCTGGAGCTGACGTATTAGTAGCAGGGAATTGTGTGTTCTCTTCCCCCCATCCTAAGGAGGTTATTAGTGGATTAAAGGCATTGCATTAACCTTGTTGCAGTTTGTGCGTTAATCTGGCAGGAAATTGTATTTTAGTCATTTAGAGCGTGACCTTTTTGTGCTGATGGATCATGAAGTTGCGAGAAATCTTACCCAGATATTAAGGTCAGTTATTATGAAAAAACCTATTGTTCTTTTTACTTTATCGCTTTTTCTTTTTTCTTCCTGTGCCCGCACCGTTTCCAGAGTAAATCCTGATCAATCGATTGATCTAAGTGGTCGCTGGAACGATACAGATTCACGACAGGTGGCCGACAAGATGATCAATGAATTATTGGGCAGCGAGAAGTTTAAGGAATATGCAAAAGTATCAGGGAAGAAGCCGGCCATCATTGTTGGCTTGGTTCGAAACAAAACCAGCGAACATATTAATGCCGATACCTACATTAAGAAATTAGAGTTAGCTATCTATAATTCGGGGGTTGCAGATTTGGTCGAGTCAGATAGCTTTCGCGATAAGCTAAGAGAAGAGCGTGCGCAGCAACAGGACTTTGCCAGCGCAGCTACAATTTCTAAATGGGGCGAAGAAGTGGGTGCAGATCTCATGCTCTTTGGCGAGATGACTTCCGAAACGGATGTATACAACAAGAAAAGGGTGGTCAATTATATCACAACACTCTTCCTGACGGACATGGAGACCAATAAGCGGATTTGGTACGGGCAGGAAGAGATAAAGAAGTTCATCAAGAACTAATTCCAACCATGAGGCGACTATCTTTTCGCTGGGGGTTTGTCATATTTCTGATTCTCCTTCAGTCCTGCGCCACGTATTATCAAGCCAACTATACCTTTAATCAACAGTTTGAAAATGGTGATCTTGAGAAAGCGCTGGAAGCCCTTCGTGCAAACGCTTCTGAAGCAAAAGGAAAACGGGAATTTCTTTATGCTGTAAACAATGGAACCGTTCTTTCACTTTTAGGACGATATGACGAAAGCAATGAGTATTTTGAAAAGGCGTTTATTTTTGGAGAAGACTATCGCATCAATTACCTCAACGAGGCAGCTTCTTATCTGACCAATCCTAACTTCACTGCTTATAAAGGAGAAGATCATGAACATTTAATGCTCTTATATTTCAAAGCATTGAATTTTCTGAAACAAGGAAAAACCGATGAAGCGTTGGTGGAGTGTCGAAGACTGAATATCCGCCTTCAGCAGTTGAGCGATCGCTACGAGTCTAATGAAAAATATAGACGCGATGCTTTTGTCAATACACTGATGGGGATCACCTACGAAGTGGATAAAGATTACAACAATGCATTTATCGCCTACAAGAATGCGTATGAAATTTATACTGACGATTATAAAGTACTTTTTGGTACTGAAGCTCCCAATCAATTGAAGGAAGATCTACTGAGAACGGCTTGGCTTAGCGGTATGAGCGATGAATTTGAGAAATATAAAGTTGAGTTTGGGAAAGAGAGCTATAGCTATCAGCCGGGCGAAGGAGGGGAGTTGGTTGTTTTTTGGCATAATGGATTATGTCCCGTCAAAGCAGAGTGGGGAATAAATTTTGCGATTTCACGCAGAGACAATTTCATTGTTTTTGCCAATGAAGCAATGGGCTTAAGTTTTCCATTTAATGTGGAAAGCTATGATGAAAAAGACAGGAGAGGCTTGGCAAGCCTTGAATTCTTTAGGGTTGCTTTTCCAAAATACATTGAGCGACCCACCCATTACGCAAGTGCCACCGTAGAACGTGGAGATACTGTCGTATCGCTGGAACTTATGGAGGACGTAAATAAGATTGCCTTTAAAGCACTCGAGGAGAGAATGGCACTCGAATTTAGTAAGGCGCTGATCCGGGTAGCGATGAAGAAAGTATCAGAGTACCAATTGAGGAAAGAAGATAAGACACTCGGCTCGGTACTGGGAATGATCAATGCCATTACCGAAAAAGCAGATACCCGGAATTGGCAAACACTTCCTCACAGTATTTATTATTGCCGCGTGCCCCTGAAGGAAGGAAGGAATAATGTCTCCCTGAAAATAATGGATGGCCGTGGTGCGTTAACCAATCATGATTTCGTCTATGACGTTAAGAAAGGCCAAACCCTGTTCCACACCTTTAGTTCTTTGGAAAGTGGCTATCCAAGTTATGGATACAATTAATCCCGTTAATCCCTATCTTTAGGCTCCAAATGGCACTTTCTATCTTAAGCTTTTCCCTGTTCTGAAAGTATCCTACACGATAATATTCCTATTGGCCTTGATTTTCCTTGCTCCGGAGCTTTCCATAGCTCAGGATGAGTCGGAGACCACTTTTCCACTTGAAAAATTCTATGTAGAACGGCAAAATACGGCTCGAAAGATTTTTAAGAATTTTAGACTTGGATTGAGCACGGGTTATGGTAATACATTCTTTAGCCACACGTTAGACGGCTATGACATCTATCAAGCTCCTGGACTACCACCGGCTATTTTCCCGACAGGGACAAGTCCGGCTGTTCGCTATACCAATTGGGTGAATGTAGCATCAATCGACTCTTCACCCACTGCAGCAGGTAGTTTCCTTGTTAGTTCAACAGCAAGTAAGCTTGGCTTTAAAGGAAATGCATTAAATATTCCGCTGAAAGCAACCCTTCATTATGAATACAAAAAGTACAGGATAGGAGGTGGGTACTCTTATGAATTTATGAGCATCGGTAAATTCCATTCGATCTCTCAAGGAGATAATGTCGGTGACTTTAAGCCAGGTGGCTCAACCGGATTTATGAAAAAGTATTTTGGACTGTTAGGCGTTTCCTTCTATCGCTTAAATGATTATCTATTCACGGCAGATGTCAACATTGGTGGATTTAATCCGGGCTCAAATTTTGATAAGGGCTCAATTCAAAAAGGGATCTATGTCAATCTGGGTGTGACCGTTGAACGCCCATTATCGGAGTATCTCACCGCTTTTGTCAGGCCCTCATTTGATTACAAAAAGTACGCGCTTAACATTCCTGGAAGTGCCAGTATTGATCATCACATAAATGCCTTTTATGTTAATATTGGAGTGACGTACACGCTTCCCGAACTCAAAAAGTGTTTTCACAAGGAGTGTAGAATTCAAATTAATCATGCTCATGGGAATAAAGAATATCGAAGTAGGGTCCATCCCATCTATAAGAAACAAAACCCGGGGTATGGCGAAAATGACCCCACGTTGATCAAGTATAAGGGCAAGAACAAAAAGAAGCTAAATCCCTACTAGTACGACTCCCTAATACCTCTTAAAAAAGTGGCAAAATCTTCATTTTTTGACCTTTTTTTCGAGATTCTAAGATCGTTTCCTAAGCCAATTTTATTTACCTTGCAGCCCTGAATTTTAATTTCATTTAGCGTAAATAAAAGTGGCAGAAGAAATAGGCAATCCCTCTGGCAGACAGAACGTAATCCCCATCAATATTGAAGACGAAATGCGTGGTGCATACATCGATTATTCGATGTCCGTTATCGTCTCTCGCGCTCTTCCTGATGTTCGTGACGGGCTAAAACCAGTTCACCGAAGAGTGCTCTTCGGGATGCAGGAATTGGGAGTTAACTACAATAAACCTCACAAGAAATCTGCTAGAATTGTTGGAGAAGTTCTGGGTAAGTTCCACCCGCATGGAGATTCTTCTGTTTATGATACCATGGTGCGGATGGCTCAGGATTGGTCCCTGCGCTATACCCTTGTCGATGGTCAGGGAAACTTTGGTTCCATTGATGGGGACTCGCCTGCCGCAATGCGATATACCGAAGCCAGACTTAAGAGAATTGCTGAGGAACTTTTGGCCGACATCAATAAAGAGACCGTTGATTTTCAACCCAACTTTGACGACTCACTTACGGAACCGACTGTTCTTCCCGGGAAGATTCCCAATCTGCTAATCAATGGCTCTTCGGGTATTGCTGTAGGTATGGCCACCAATATGGCACCTCATAACCTTACTGAAGTTGTAGAGGGAATTATAGCCTATATTGATAATAGGGCCATTACTATACCAGAGTTAATGAAATTTATCACTGCTCCTGACTTTCCTACCGGTGGAATCATCTATGGATCCAGCGGGGTTCAGGAGGCGTTTCTTACCGGCAGAGGGCGCATCATCGTAAGGGCAAAAGCAGAAATCGTAACGGCAGCCAATGGAAGAGATCAAATCATCGTGACGGAAGTTCCTTACATGGTCAACAAAGCGTTGATGATTGAAAAAACAGCCGCTTTAGTTAATGACAAGAAAATAGAAGGCATCAGTGATATACGGGATGAATCCGATCGTGATGGCTATAGAGTTGTTTACGACTTAAAGAAGGATGTTATTCCAAACATTGTCTTAAACAATCTCTTCAAGTACACAGCGCTTCAGTCTTCTTTTGGAGTCAATAATGTGGCCTTGGTAAAAGGACGGCCACAGACACTTAACCTGAAAGATTTAATTGTTCATTTTGTAGACCACCGTCATGAAGTGGTAATAAGAAGAACAAAGTATGACCTAAATGAAGCGGAGAAGAGAGCCCATATCTTAGAAGGTTATCTCATTGCTCTCGATAATCTGGATGAAGTCATTAGCTTGATCCGCAGCTCAAAAGATCCTGAGATTGCCAAGGTAGGGTTAATGGAAAGGTTCAGTCTTTCTGAAATTCAATCCAAGGCTATTTTAGAAATGCGCTTACAGCGATTAACAGGGCTTGAGCGCGAAAAAATTGAAAATGAATACAAAGAACTGAAAGCACTTATTGCTCACCTGAATGAATTGCTTGCCAGTGAGCCTATGCGAATGGAAGTGATTAAAGCTGAATTACTGGAGATAAAGGAGCGCTATGGAGATGAGCGCAGGACCTTAGTCGTGCATAGTGAGGAAGACATCACAGTAGAGGACATGATCCCCAACGAGGAAATGGTAATCACTATTTCTAATCAGGGATATATCAAGAGGACTTCGTTATCCGAGTATAGAACCCAGGGAAGAGGTGGCATTGGATCGAAGGCTGTCTCCACCAAAGAGGACGATTTTACAGAGCATCTATTCATTGCACATGCGCATAATTACTTGCTGATTTTCACGGCTTTAGGTAAGGTATATTGGAAGAAAGCTTATGAGATTCCGGAGGGGAATAAGACTTCAAAGGGGCGCGCTATTCAGAATCTTTTGAATATTGAACCCGGTGATAGCGTTAGGGCAGTGCTCAACGTGAAAGACCTGAACAACGAGGAATATATCAATAACAACTTTGTTATCCTTTGTACGGAGCAAGGAACTATTAAAAAGACCTCCCTGGAAGCCTACTCAAGACCAAGGGCCAATGGAATAAACGCCATTACCATTCATGAAGGTGACCACCTTCTGAATGTAGCATTGACAAATGGCAATAATCATATTATCATTGCCAAGAGTCAGGGAAAGGCAGTCCACTTTAACGAATCAGATGTACGCCCAATGGGCAGGACTGCATCCGGAGTTAGGGGGGTTACGCTAGAGACAGGTGGTATTGACAGAGTTATAGGCATGGTTTGTATTACCCGGGAAGATGCCAATTTATTGGTAGTTTCTGAGAAAGGATATGGTAAAAGGTCTTCCATTGAGGACTATCGTATTACCCGAAGAGGAGGAAAAGGTGTGAAAACCATCAATGTCACGGAAAAAACTGGCAAGCTTGTTGCCATCAAGGAAGTAGGGGATAAAGATGAATTGATGATTATTAATAAGTCGGGCATCAGCATTCGAATTAAAGTGGAGGAATTGCGCATCATGGGTAGAGCCACACAAGGCGTACGATTAATTAAACTTAATGAGGAGGATGCTATTTCTTCCGTTGAGAAAATTCAAAATGTGGAAGACCCCGGAGCATTATTGTTACCTGAAAACTAAACCAGATCATAAACTAACCCTAAACTAAATTTGAGATGAAAAAGATAGTGATGCTACTTGCACTTTTTGTTCCGCTGGTTACGGTGGCACAGAAGGAGATAAAGCCAAGCCTAACCAAAGCTGAGAAAGCCCTTCGCGATGGGAAATATGCCGAAGCCAAAGCCATTATTGATGTGACTGTTGCCAGTCAGGAATTTATGGTGGATAAGAAAGGGCAGCCCAGTAAAAATGCCGCGAAAGCGTGGTACTTAAAAGGACTTGTTTACAGCTCATTTGATACTACCAAAAATGCGGAGGCTAAAAAGTTAGAAGCAAATGCATTTCAAGTTGCAAAAGAAGCCTTCCTTAAGTGCCAGGAAATTGATGGCGGAAAAAACACAAGCTTTATTAATGATCCGAGCGGACTTCCTATTCTCGACACTCAATTGAAACCTTATTTGGCTCAAAAATATTTTGCAAAAGCTGTCACAGCCTATCAAGATGAGAAAGACTATAAAAAAGCTTTTGAATTAATGGAGAGTACGCTGTTTTTTATTCCAAAAGATACAGCAGTGCTTATGAATGCCGGTGTATTTTTTGGCCCTGCCGCAGAGGAAGATGACAAGTCGATTGCCTATTTGAAAAAATATCAGGAATTGGGTGGTAAGTCTCCAGATGCTTATGTAATTCTATTTAGTATATATCGTGATAAGAAGAAAGACAATGAAATGGCATTGAAGATAGCGCAAGAAGCTGTAGCTGCATTTCCAAACCATCCTGATTTTCCGCGGTACGAGCTCGACATGTACATAAAGATGAATCGTTTGCCAGATGCAAAAATAGCTATGGAAAAGCAGGTAAAAGCAAATCCTGAAGACAAGGAATCACGGTATTATCTGGGTGTCATCAACATGGAACTTGGCGATTTGACAGCGGCTAAGTCCTGGTATGATGAGGCGATCAAACTTGATCCTAAGTACTTCGAACCTCAGCTTGCAAAAGCAGAACTTATTTATGGTGATGCCAAGAAAGTTAAAGGTGAAATGAATCAATTGGGGAATTCAAAAGATGATTTCAAGAAGAAAGTAGAACTTGATAAAGTGTATCAGGAGAAGTTGAGAATAGCGTTGCCGTATTGGGAAGCGCTGGAGAAGATGAGCCCCGATGATGGGAAAGTACTTGATAATCTTTACATCATGTATAATGATTTGGAGATGACCGCTCAGGTGACCCGGATTGAGAAGAGAATGAAAGCACTAGGTCTTTTGGACTAATGCACAGGAGACAGATTGAAAAGGCTGCCCCGAAAGATCGGGGCAGCCTTTTTTTGTTCTACTAATTGTCAATACCTTTGTACCTTAAGTTGTCCAATGAACCAAGCTCAGACGATTGCACTTTACCAGCCCATGCTTCATGCTATCGCCATGAATTTGCTCCGCTGCAAGTCAGACGCAGAGGATATTGTTCAGGATACTTTTTTGAAATGGTTAAGCGTTGAGCAAGAGAAAATAAAGAACACAAAAGCCTATTTGATCAAAGCGGTGACTAATAACTGCCTTAATCACCTCAACACACTTCGGAGAAAGAAAGAAGAATACCTGGAGACACTCAAATTGCCTGATTTCATACTAAAAATAAAGGAATCTGACCTTGCTCACATGGACATCGAAGCAGAGCTGTCGAAAGCGCTTGCCATAATTCATCAAAAGTTAGAGCCACTCGAGAGGGCTGTTTACTTATTAAAGGAGGTCTTTGATTTCGATTATGAGGCCCTTCAATCCCTTCTTAATAAGAAACAAGATCATTGCAGGCAATTACTCTGCCGGGCAAAAAAGAAGCTAAGTGAGGAAGCTTCAAAGCTCAATTGGGACGTCCCAACAAGCATACAATTGATGGAAAGTTTTCGCAACGCCTGCATTTTTGGCAATCCGTCAGACCTCGTTTCCGAGCTCAGAAAGGATATTTCTCCAAATTCTCCCAGAAATCCCTGAAATAACTTGGGGGTTCTGTCACAAATCAGCAACAATCTTGTCTTGGGTGTAAAAATAGAGCTGAAAAGCACTGTTTTGCTTTAATCACGCTTAAACCTAAACCATGAAAGTCATTCTTATTTTCTTTGTTGCCCACTGGTATCTATCTCTCTTCTTCCAGACTTTTTTCCTTCATCGGTATGCTGCACACAAAGCATTTACGATGAATAAATTTACGGAGAAGATATTCTTTGTACTGACCTGGATATTTCAAGGCTCCAATTATTTAAGCCCTTTTGGCTATGGAGTAATGCACCGGATGCACCACGCTTTTGCAGATACAGAAAACGATCCTCATTCACCCAAATACGATGAAACGATTTGGAATATGATGTGGAAAACAAAAACTATCTACTCAGCTATCGCCAACAAAAAGATTCCATTGGAAACACGCTTTACAGAAGGTGTTCCTCAGTGGGAAGCCTTTGATAAGTTTGCCCGCTCATGGCCTTCACGGCTGTTTTGGGGGGCGCTCTATGTAGCTGTGTACTGGCAATTCGCGACAGCCTGGTGGCTATGGTTGCTATTACCCCTTCAATTTATCATGAGCCCTATTCATGGCGCCATTATTAATTGGTTCGCTCATGTGTACGGCTATCGCAACTTTGAAGTAGGAGATACTTCCAGGAATTTTTTACCGGTTGATTTTTTGATGATGGGCGAGAGCTACCACAACAATCACCACAAGTACGGCTCACGCGCCAACTTTGGTGGTATCCGTTGGCATGAGATTGATCCGACCTATCAGGTTATTAAATTGCTTGACAAGTTAAGGGTGATCAAACTCGTTCAGCACAAAGCGGTAAGTATGGAGCGTGTAAGGAAGGCTGCCTGATGAGAAGATAAGCTTCCCTAAGAATATAAAAGCCCTTGTGAGTCGTCACAAGGGCTTTTTTACTAGTGTTTGGGGCGTTTCGCCATTATATCAACTATTATCCTTACCTTTGGCGCATATTTTAACAAATTAATAATGAAAGAAGGAACAGTAAAATTCTTTAACGAAACCAAAGGTTTTGGATTTGTACAAGAATCAGAGTCGAACAAAGAGTATTTTGTACATGTTTCCGGTCTCATCGATGAGATTCGGCAAAATGATAAGATCACTTTTGAACTCCAGGAAGGAAAAAAAGGATTGAATGCCGTTAACGTACGCGTAGTCAACTAATTTCTTCAGGAAATTCATTTCAAACCAGGCCCATAAAGCCTGGTTTTTTTTAGTCCCACCTCTTCAACAAATTTCATTTGACTTTTAGCGATTTTAACCTTGATCCGGGTATTGTAGAAGGCCTCTCGGCCATGAATTACCAGAAGCCTACACCCATCCAGGAGAAGGCTATACCCATTATTCTCGACAACAAAGACCTTGTCGCCTGTGCACAGACAGGCACCGGCAAGACAGCCGCTTATATCCTGCCCATTCTCCATAAGATTTTGAGGGCTGAGAACCGGCATTTCAACACCCTTATTCTTGCTCCTACACGTGAGCTTGCATTGCAAATCGATCAGCAGATAGCAGGCCTTGCTTATTTTGCTTCGGTCAGCTCCATTGCTGTCTACGGTGGTGGGGATGGCGCCACCTGGGACCAACAGAAGCGTGCTATGGAAGAGGGAACGGATATCATCATTGCAACACCTGGGAGATTAATTGCTCAGCTTGCCATGGGTACCATGCGTCTCGATCATTTGCAACACCTCATTTTAGATGAAGCCGATCGAATGCTGGACATGGGATTCTACGATGATATCGTTAAGATCATTAATTACTTACCCAAAGAGAGACAGACACTTCTCTTCTCAGCTACTATGCCTCCGAAGATCAGGGCGTTGGCCAACCGTATCTTAAAATCCCCTGAAGAAGTTAGTATCGCTATATCTAAACCGGCTGAAGGTATTTTACAGCAAGCCTATGTAGTCTATGATCCTCAGAAATTTGCGTTACTAAAGCATATTTTGAAAGGAGGCAACTATAGCAGCGTAATCGTTTTCTCCAACTCAAAAGATAACGTCAAGAAGCTGGGACCTGAGCTAAAGCGCGCTGGCTTTTCAGCAAGAGCTTTTCATTCTGACCTGGAACAAACCGAACGAGAACAACTACTCAGAGAATTCAGGAGCCGACAACTTACGATACTCGTAGGAACTGATATTTTATCGCGTGGAATTGATGTGGAAGGCATTAGCCTTGTGGTCAACTTTGATACACCACATGATGCAGAAGATTATGTCCATCGTATTGGAAGAACGGCCCGGGCAGAAACTACGGGCACGGCTATCACTTTCATCAATGAAAAAGACCAGCGTAAATTCTTTAGCATAGAAACACTCATTGGAAAAGTAGTTCCTAAACTACCGCTACCGGTTGAGCTTGGTGAAGGACCTGCCTATGAACCAGAAGTAAGAAGACCTAAGAGCACCTCTGGTCGCCCTCAGTCACGTGGCAGTAGACCGGGTAATAATAGATTCCGTGGCGCAAAACGATAATTACTGAGCAGCCTTCAGTAGTTGAAGAATTTCTTCATCAATTCGCCTTGGTTTCATCGTGTGAGCGTCCAGCAGGCACCACATCGTTTTGGCTTCTGCCACCACTTTATCACTATCCCTGTGGCATAGTTTAACATACCGTTCGAAGCGCGCACCATGGTATTCACCAACCCAGGTTGATCCGATAATCTTATCCGTTAAGAAAACAGGGAGCCGGTAATCAATCTCATGGCGAAGCACGACCCACGAATACTTTGTTTTGAGTTCCGGACTTGCTACGACATTCCAATGCCCAGCCGCTACCTCCTGTACCCAGCGCAAGTAGACTACATTGTTGACGTGACCAAGTTCATCAATATCATTTTTCTGGATGGAGATGGATAAACGAAAGGGAGTATTCATCGAATCGTGGTGAAGCATTGATAAATTTAAAACTATTTTAGGGATACCCTAAATCAATGAGATTTTACTAATTAACTGATGTTACGCAAACAACGTATCGTCATATCGAGCGCAGCGAGATATCCCAAATTGCAGAAAAAAAACGGGGATTTCTCAGTCATTCTTCCTTCGAAATGACGTGCTTATTTATTGTTTTGCGCAACATCAGTAACTAAATTTGGTTCGTATCTTGTTTACTCAAAAATTATTAGGTATGAAAAAGTTAACCTTGCCAATTGTTACAATGCTCATCTCTTTTTGCTGGCTTTCCTGTCAGCAGAAAAAAGAAGCGATAGTTCAAATCAAAGCTTTTCCCGATTGGGAAGCCATCGCAAACAAGCTGATGGAAAGAAGCAATTTAGTGCCGGGTGAAAAAGTAATACTCATGGCCCAGCCAGGAAGCTTTGATCCGCTTGTTCCTTTATTGGCAGAGAAGATCAGCAAGACAGGAGCAACCTATCTCGGCACCTTTACGGTTGACTCTGCCTCACGGCCGGCAGCGTGGGAGACTGATTTTGTAAAGGAAGCGAAAGGGAAAAATAAAGAAGAATTGACCAATCACCTTATGCAGGTTGATCTTGGCATGATGTTACCTGGTGCGAGCCCAGATCATGTTGAATATTCCGCAATGCAAGATGTGCTGAAGAGGAATAAAGGAAGAACGATACATTTCCATTGGTCAGGAGCTTACGATCTTTCCGGAGTGCCCATAGCGGTTGACAGCAGCATCAGTGAGTACTATCAGAAAGTTTTACTTGAAACAAATTATCTGAAACTTGGACAGTTACAACGGAGTTTTGAAGATGCCATCCGGAATGAATGGGTTACCGTAACTACTCCGCTGGGAACAAGTATTAAATTTAAGATTGGCACCCGACCTGTCACCAAGCAAGATGGTGATGCATCTTCCAAACGGGAGCAACAGCGCAACCTGATTGACAGAGAGATAGAACTCCCGGCAGGTGCCATTCGCGTAGCGCCCGAAGAAGAGACCGTGGAAGGCACTATTGCATTTCCAAACTCGATATGGAATGGTCAAAAGGTGGAAGGACTGGTGCTGACCTTCCGTGCCGGCAAAGTAGTTGACATCAAAGCCTCGCTTGGTGTAGATGCCGTAAAGGCTGAGTTGGATGCAGCTGGAGACGCAGGACATTCCTTCCGGGAATTTGCCATGGGATTTAATCCTTTACTTGCTATACCTATGGACAAGCCCTGGATTCCTTATTATGGCTATGGCGCGGGTGTGGTGAGGCTATCGCTTGGCGACAATTCTGAACTGGGTGGAAATGTGACAGGTGACTATGTGCGGTGGAATTTCTTTACCGATGCGACCGTGCTGGTAGGGCAGGAGGCATGGGTAAAGGAGGGCAAATTCTTGAAGGCTGGCATCAACTAAGTTACCAATGGATGAGAGATAGTAATGCGTTACAAAACGCGCGCTTTATTCAGCAGTTGTTGGGTCTATGATTGTGGAGACCTTACTAACTGAATTTGCAGGAAACCCTCCTTGTTTTGCATGTTCACGAACCATCGCTTCATTAGGTGCATTGTAAACACAATAGATTTTGTCTGTTGTTACATAGCTATGAACCCACTGAATTTGAGGACCCATTTTGTTTAATACCCCACAAGAAGTTTGTGAAATTCCTTTCAATTGTTCGGCAGTCATTTTTCCTGCTCCGGGAATTTCCCTTTCAATTACATACTTAGGCATATTTTTAAATTTTATTTTTTTGCCTACTCTGCTCGGTTTTCGGCTTCCCCGTATTGTTTACTTTTTTCGCCCGACAAATCGTATTACTGAACGTTTTCCATTATGAAACATATCTTCGGTTAATTCAATTTCCCTTGTGCAAGTTTATTTAATAGTATATCCGTTGTCATTTCTTGAAATTTTATCAAGGTTAACAAGCCATAAGAGCCTAAAATTTACTTGTGCGAAGGTTTCCCAATCAATGTCAAAATTTTCCTTCAAATAATTTAATATCTCTTCTTCGCTTAAAGGTGTTGAAGAGATTTTCAAAAATTCATAGATGTCATCAAATGCCAGGATATTTTTCGCAGTTATTTCATACAATTGCTCTTTGCTTTTTGAATTAAAATAGCTTTTACCATCTATTGTTAGACTGTAAACTCCATTTTCAAAGCGTGTCAAGCCCATATTTTTTGGTACATTAATGTAACCTTGTGATGTTCCTTCACTTGTTACATTCTCAAAATTGTCTAGATACCATTTTATCAGACCTTTTTTGGTGTTGTTGCCTTTCGAGATTTGAACTAAGAATTTATTAAGAGTATCGACATAGCTGTAGATGCCACCAGGAAGCGGCCATAGGGAGCGACTTTTTTCAGAGTCTATTACCCCAGACTCTTCTGATGAATAGTTTTGAAAATAGGCTTCATCAATTGATAAAGCAAACAATTCTTGTTTCTTAACCCCAACTCCATGCTTAATAAGTAATTGAATCAATTTTTCCCCATTAACCAAGGATACGGGCATTTTATTGGGTGCTTGCGCTTCATCAATGCCATCTTTTGTAAAATCAGATGTTGTGATTACAAGTCCTCTTTGATCCGTCTCTGCACTTCCTCTCAGTTGAGCAATTTCTGCACCACTTACTTTTTTATTCCCCCATCGTTTTACTTGCACAACGGTTTTTACATTTGTTATACCTCCAACCGTCAGGTTGGCTATTACATCAATTCCTTTGTCTCCGCTACGTTTTGTAACTGTAACATTCTCGTAACCTATTTTCTGAAGCAAGTCAGCGGCTAGATATTCAAATTGAAACGGGTCCATTGAATGAAGTAAATCTTTCAACTTCGTCTTAGTGAGTTCATTTTGATTATCAATTACTAGCAACGGAGAATTTGCAACGTCTGTTTTCTTTTTTAATGTGAAAAACCCTCTTCCTACTTTTCTGAAAACTGAATTTTTATCTTTTTTAATGTCAACATATATCTGAGCACCCATTGTTGCTTCAGGGGTTTCCCCTGAAGTGTCGATTAGATTTTCTTGGATGGCAATTTTTGTAATGTCAGCAATGGACATTGGCTCATTAGTCTTTTCGAGGATTTTTATAGCAGCCTTCTTAAATGGTAGTTTGGTGTCAGTCATTGTGACTAGTTTAGTTGGAAATAACTTTCACATAGCAGCCAATATAGCTTATAAACATTCATTAGCTTACATACATCCATTTAAATGTAAAAAAAGACTTGAGCTGGCCTGAGTATACTGGTTGATGGGAGTCATTTACTTCGCTCTCTTCATTGCCGCCATAAACTTGTCGCGTACTTGTTTTCTAAACCAGGTAGGAGCAAGGCGCTTGAGGTTCCACATCTTTCGGGCGCCTTTGGGAAGGAGAATGTAAAGTTCTCCCTTGCCGGCACGGTGCAAAATCTCCTGCGCCACTTCGTTGGCTTCCAATCTTGACCTATCGAGTAAAAATTGAGTGCTCTTCTTCACCTTTTCACCTCCCCGTGCGCTCTGCGCAATGTTGGTTTTAAAATAGGCAGGCTGGAGGCAGGATACCTGCACATTATGTTCCAGCAGTTCACCATAGAGCGTCTCACTCATGGCCACGACTGCAGCCTTCGTTACATTATAAGCACCCATGGTAGGAGCGCACGTGACCGCGGCAAGGCTTGCTGTATTTAAGATATGTCCTGATTTTTGTTTTTTGAAGGTGGGCAAAAAGAAATGGCAACCATACACCACACTCATTTGATTTACTTGTGTCATCCACTCCCAGTTGTCAAGCGAATACTCTTCAAACAATCCACCATCACCCACACCTGCATTGTTAAACAAGAGATCAATGCCTCCTGCTTTGGTCAAAAATTCTTCGGCCACCTTTTGATATTGATGACGATCGGATACATCTAAATGAAATGAAATTGGAGTGCCCCCTAATTTTTTAATCTCCTCAGCCGTAACACTGAGCTGCTCTTGATTAATGTCACTGATTCCTATGATCCAGCCGTCCGGGGCGAGCTCATAACAGAAAGCTCTGCCGAGGCCGGAGGCGGCCCCAGTGATGAAGGCTCTCTTTTGAGGATGTAAGAAAGTTAGTTGATACATTAGGTTGTTATTTTAAATAATGTCCTTTCGACCGCAGGGAGAAACCTTACCAAAATACTCAATCACTGCTATGGTAAGATTTCTGGCAATTTCATGACTGCTTTAAAGACACGCTCGCACGCTCGAAAAGACTAAAATACAATACGTTGAGATTCAAGTTAACTAAAACTCTAAAAAGTTTGATTATTCAATGTCATTGCAGCCTTAGCACCCATACTTTTGATAACCATAAGAAGACCACCGAAGCGAGGGTCTTTAGTATGTCCTTGTTTCCAGCGTGCGTAGATTTGCTGTGCAATCACAGAATTCTTATACAAGCCAAAGACATAGTAAAATAGAATAGCCGAAGTGTCGCGCTGACTTTTTTCAGAATATCGTTCGATGATTTCTTTCCGTGTCAGATTGCCCGGCAGCCACGTAAGATTAAAAGCCTTAAGGATAGCATCATCATTCACTTCCGACCAATAGGCCAGTGTTCCTCCTAAATCCATCAGTGGGTCTCCAACAGTAGCCATCTCCCAATCCAGCACACCAAGTATTTCGGTAAGGTCATCAGGGTTCAAAACGACATTGTCATACTTGTAATCATTATGAAGAAAAGTAGGAGCTTGTGTATTTGGTTGATTGGTTTTTAGCCATTGTGCCACAGCATTCATGGTTTCCAGTTTGTCAGTTTCAGCAGCGTAATACCTGCTTGTCCAACCTTCTACTTGCCGCTGCACATAGCCATCGGGCTTACCAAGTTGATCCAATCCTGTGGCGTGTATATCCAGCGCATGAAGAGCAACCAGATTATCAATTAGATTTTCGGAAAGAGTTTTAAATAGGGAAGGAGCCAGTCCAAGTTTCGAGGCCGTGCTTGCTCGCAGGATAACGCCCTTGATTCGTTCCATAATATAAAAAGGTGATCCAATGATGTCGGATGATTCGCAATAGATAATGGGCTTCGGAATCTTTTTATAGCTTCCACTTAATGTGCTCAACACCTTGTACTCGCGCCCCATGTCGTGGGCGGATTTGATACTCGCTCCAAACGGTGGTCGCCTCAATACATATTCAGAATCTTTGGTGGAGATACAATAGGTAAGATTGGAATAGCCACCGGGAAACTGAGTGACTGAGAGTAGTGTGCCTAGCCCAGGTGAATTTATTTTCAGGTAATCATTTAGCTTTTGAAGGTCAAGTTCTTCGCCTTGCCGTGTTGGAACTGCCGTATCATTGTCTGGTGCTGACATCGTAGTGATTCTTAACCTCTCTTCTTCTTTTTCACATCCAATCCATATTTTTTTAAAATACTCATCGCCAGATTCTGTTTATGCACTTCGTCTGCGCCATCCCAGATGCGGGCTCCGCGTTCGTGTTGATACAAGCACGCCAACATCGTGTCTTCGGTGAGTCCGAGTGCCCCATGCACCTGAATGGCTCTGTCCAATACATTCAATACCATATTAGCGACATAGAATTTTATCCCAGAAATTTCATCGCGTGTATTGGCGGCTCCGTCTTTATCAATATTGTGCGCTGTGCGAAGTATCAGCAATCGGGAAGCATCAATCTCAACTCTGCTCTCTGAAATGAATCCCTGAATAAATTGCTTCTCACCCAACACTACACCTTCTTCTATTTCGCGTATCGCAGCACGAGCACACATGAGGTCAAATGCTTTTTCCGCAATCCCGATCCATCGCATGCAATGATGAATCCTTCCAGGACCAAGTCGCTCCTGAGCCAATTTAAAACCCATGCCTTCTTCACCTATCCGGTAAGAGATGGGCACACGACAGTTAGTATACGTAACTTCAGCATGACTCGCCCATCCTTCTCCGGCCTCACCAAAGACGGGAAGATTTCTTATCAACTTATAACCCGGTGTTGAAAGAGGAACAACAATCATTGATGCACGTTGGTGAGGGGCTGCTTCAGGATTAGTAACAGCCATCACCACGGCAAAGGAAGCTCCGTCAGCGGAAGACGTAAACCATTTGTGACCGTTCAGTACATACTCATTGCCCTCTCTGACAGCAGTGGTTGCCATGCGTGTCGGATTGGATCCGGCAAACTCAGGTTCTGTCATCGAGAAGCAGCTTCGAATTTTTCCTTCCATCAATGGGTGCAAGAATTTACTCTTGATTTCATCCGATCCAAACTTGCTCAGCAACTCCATGTTGCCAATATCCGGTGGCTGGCAATTGAATGTATAATGACCATAGAAAGGTGTCTGCGCCATCGCTTCGCTGAGTTGTCCGAATTCGCAGAGCGTTAATCCAAGTCCTCCTTCATTCTTGGGAAGATGCAAACCCCAGAGACCCTGCTCTTTTACTTTCTCTCTTTTTTGATCGAGAAGCCTGGCCGTCTCATTCCAGCTTCTCTTATGGTGATCCTTTTCTAGCGGGATAAGTTCTTTCTCCACAAAAGAAATAATCTTGGGAAGAAGTGAGTTTAGTCGTTCGGTAGCAAATACATTTTCCATGAATAGATTTTTTATTGAACTGCCCCGACCTTTAGGTCGGGGAGTCATTGGTTAAATTATCGCTGGCTTTAGCCAAAGTGTTTTCAAATTGATGCGCTCTTAAGAACTCATCATATTCTTCAGTAAAGGTTTTCTTTCTATGATGTTCCTCTTGATTTGAAATGTATGCTCTCACCTTGTCTATTGCAGAATAACTTATTGATAGAGCAATATATTCATCTTGCCATTCAAATTTATCGTTGATCAGCATTTGTTTATTTACCCAATAAGATAATTCTCCCTTTATGAGCATCGCGGTCTTGGCAATGGTTTGTTCAGTACCTAACGACACTAATAAATGAATATGATCTGTCACACAATTAATGCTGTCAATGAAAATTCCCTTTTTTCTGGCATTTTCCGAGATGTGTTGCAATATCAACGGCTTTAGCTCTTTGCTAATGAGTGGCCTCCGATTTTTGGTGGCCCAGATATAATGGATAAAAACCTTAGTATAGGGCATATCTATTTCGGCTAAAGCCGATTAGTACTTATTTCTTTTCCGCGGCCTGAAGGCCGTGGCTAAATTAAATCGTAATTCCTCCATCGGCAGTATAAATTCCTCCTGTGCAATAACCTGAGGCACCTGAAGCAAGAAACAAGGCAAGTCCTGCAATTTCTTCTACGGTACCCATGCGGGCAATGGGCAACTCTTTTACAAAATGGTTAAGCCACTTTTCATTTTGCCACAATGCCTCCGAAAATTTTGTTTTGATCAGCCCGGGGCAAATTGAATTCACCCTAACTCCATCTACGCCCCATTCTTTTGCCGTCACTTTCGTAAGCATGTTCAGTGCAGCCTTAGAGATAGAATAAATGCCCAAGCCCGGATCGGGTGTGATGCCTGCCACCGAACTGATATTGATGATTGAACCTCCGCCACGTTGCTTCATTATCGGCAGTGCAAGTTTCCCCAGTTCAAAGGGCGCCTTCACATTTACGTTTATGATCTTATCAAAGGCCCATTCCTCACACGTTGCCACGGGGCCATACACTGGGTTGGTGGCAGCATTATTTACCAGAATATCTATCCCTCCATAGAGGTTAACCGTTTTTTCAATCAACATCTTGCAGGCAGCAAGGTCACCAGCATTGGCCGCTATCCCAGTGCATTCTCCTCCTGCCTTCCGGATAGCAGCAGCGACCAGGTCCAGCTCTTCCTGCTTTCGTGAATTAATGATCACCTTGGCTCCAGCGGCAGAAAAAGCATGGGCGATGGCCTCTCCAATACCTTTGCTTGCTCCGGTAACCAAGGCAACTTTGCCATTCAGGTTAAATAGCTGTTGTGCTTCCATTGTATTTCTATAAAATTTTTAAAAGATAATAAAGAAAGACGATTCAATTCTCCTGATATACTATCTTTATTCAAAACTGAGACTGCAAAATAGAGAAAGCAATGGCAAATGGATTACTAATTGATATGGACGGGGTGATGTACGGGGGCGATGTAATGATTCCCGGTGCTGATGATTTTATTAACAGACTCCTAAAGCAGGATATCCCGTTTACGTTCATGACAAATAATAGTCAGCGAACCCGGCTCGAAGTTGTTCGCAAACTGAAGAAGTTGGGGATTAACGTAACAGAAAAACATGTTTACACAAGTGCCATGGCAACAGGCAAATTTCTGGCGAGTCAGATTCCGGGCGGCACCGCCTATGTGCTGGGTGAAGGTGGATTACTTACCAGCTTACATGAGCATGGCATCATCATGGTAGAGACGGAGCCTGATTTTGTGGTCCTTGGTGAAGGAAGAAACTTTACCTTGGAGATGGTTAATCGTTCGGTTGATATGATTCTTGCAGGAGCTAAGTTTATTACAACCAATAGAGATCCTTCTCCTAAAAAGAAGGGCTGGGGTAACCTTGGAATTGCCGCCACTACGGCCATGATTGAAGAAGCCACAGGTATCAAAGCCTTTGTTGTAGGCAAGCCTAGTCCTGTAATGATGAGGGCGACACGTAAAGCACTGGGACTTGAAGCGGCAGAGACAACAATCATTGGAGACACCATGGATACGGATATCCAGGGAGGAGTTCAAATGGGATATAAAACCATTTTGGTTTTATCGGGTGTATCAAAAAGGGAGCAACTAACGCAATATGCCTTTAAGCCCGATCTCGTGGTTGACTCCGTGAAGGATATTGAATTGCCTTTACCCTGGTGGACATAAAATTATTAAGGAAATGAAGGTTCTATCGTTTGGAGAGATTCTCTGGGATATCATTGAGGGCAAAAATTATTTAGGTGGGGCACCCTTTAACTTCTCTGCGCACATGGCGCAATGCGGAGCAAAGGCTTACATCATTTCCCGATTGGGCAAAGATGAGTTAGGAAAGGAAGCCGCTGAGATCGCCTCTACCTATGAAGTAAATACTTCGTTGATTCAATGGGACGAGAAACATCCAACGGGCACAGTTGAAGTAGTCCTAAATGAGGGCCAGCCCGATTATACTATTCACGCTTCTGTTGCCTACGACTTTATCGATTATGCTGAGGTGAGCAGTAAATTGCAGGGTCAGGAGTTTGATGTGTTCTACTTTGGGTCATTGGCACAGCGTAATCACACTTCCAAAAATACACTCAAGAGTCTACTTGGAAAGAATACCTTCGACTATGTTTTTTATGATGTCAACCTGAGAAAGGACAGTTTTAACAAAGAGATCATTCATGACTCGCTCAAGCTGTGCAATATCCTAAAACTAAATCATAGTGAAGTTCCTGTCATTGCACAGCTACTCTATAAAGCAGATTTATCGATGGAGGATTTTTGTGCAAAGATGTCCATTGACTATGAATTGGAGCTTATCATCATTACTGCTGCGGAGAAAGGGTGTTATATCTTTGAAGCTGATAAATTACAATTAATCCCGGGTAAGGCGGTTGCAGTAGCAGATGCCGTTGGCGCTGGCGATTCTTTCAGCGCTGCATTTATGTATAATTATTTTCATAAAGGAGATGCCCTGACTGCCGCTAAAGTAGCCAACCAAGTGGGGGGCTTTGTGGCAAGTCATCATGGAGCCATACCTTCCTACTCAGAAGAGATCAAGAGTCTTCTGACTTTGTTATGATTTACTTCCTTCATGCCCAATAAAATCGCTAAGTGGTTTTTTAGCGTAAGCCTGAGTCTAGTCGTGCTTGCCATGATTCTTTTTGCACCAATTAATAGAACACCATTGCCAGAGCAATCATTTTACAAAGCAATGCAAAATAAGCTTAATGAATTTAGTCCCAAGAAATTCCTTCCGCATGGGCGACTAAAAGTGGGATGGAGTAGCTTTAACATTACGCCCTCCTCACCGATGCCCATGGCAGGCTTTACTCCAAGAAATTATTTTGACCAGGTGCATGATTCCCTGTATGCAAAGGTTGTTGCCATTGATAATGGCAATGCTACCTGCTTTTTAGTCAGCATGGACTTACTATTATTTCCTCCAGCGCTTAAGAAGTTAGTGGGGGAGAAGTTGGTTGCCGGAGGTAAGGCTAATGATTTTGTCTACTATTCTGTTTCTCATACACACAATGGAATAGGAGGATGGGATGCGAGTATTGTTGGTAAGTTTATACTGGGAGGATATGATGAGGCATGGGTCACAGCTACTGCCGATTTGCTTGTTAAGCATATGGCGTTGGCTGAAAAGTCGTTGGTTCCCTCTAAGTTATCTTACTGGGAGGCGAATGCAAAAGAGTGCATATCGAATAGGCTTGCATCAAGGCTAGGTTCTTTTGATAGTAAACTAAGAGGCTTGCGCTTTGACCGTGCCGATAATACAAAAGGTGTTTTGTTTACCTATGCCGCTCATGCCGCTAATATTTCTAAGAAGAGTTTGGCGCTGTCAGGAGATTATCCTTCGGCTACATTAGCAAAATTAAAGAATGATGGATGGGAATTTGGAATGTATATGGCAGGCATGGTGGGCAGTCATCGGCTGGATATGGATTATCTTAAGGTGAAGGATTTTGTGGCGATAGAGAAAGCGAGTTCTATCCTGGCACCAAAGATTAATCATGCAACACCTGCAACACCTTTAGACTCATTGACCATATCGGTCGGGAGATTGCCGGTGCTGATGGGGCCTTCTCAAATGAGAATTTTTGGAAATTGGAAAGTCCGTGACTGGGCATTTCAGCAGCTTATTGGGAAGCTGGAAGCAGAGGTCACCTGGATGAAACTTGGAAACGTACTCTTCCTTGGGACTTCATGTGATTTTTCCGGAGAAGTCTCTGTCGACAATCAATTTGAAGATCTTGCCAGAGAGCAGGGAGACCATCTCATCATTACTAGCTTCAATGGAAGTTATTCAGGCTACATTACCAATGATGAACACTATGATACCCGAAAGAAAGAAGAAACCATGACCATGAATTGGGTAGGGCCCTATTTCGGTGAGTATTATGCCGGAATAATGAAAGAATTAATTAACAAATAGTTCTACTAAGCATAAAGCGCTTCTTTTTGTTGGCTAATCTTCTCACTGGTAATGTACTCATCATAAGTCACCAGCTTGTCAATGAAACCATTTGGACTGATCTCAATAATCCGGTTGGCAACCGTTTCAGTAAACTCATGGTCATGAGAAGTGAATAGCACCGTACCCGGGAAATCTTTTAATGCATTGTTGAATGCTTGAATCGATTCCAGGTCAAGGTGGTTAGTAGGTTCATCCAGTACCAATAGATTGGCACCCTGGAGCATCATGCGGGAAATCATGCAACGCACTTTTTCGCCTCCTGACAAGACACTACATTTTTTAAATACCTCTTCTCCGGAAAACAACATTTTTCCTAAGAAGCCGCGTATGTATACTTCGTCTTTTTCTTCCGAAAATTGACGCAGCCAGTCAATTAAATTGTCATCGGATTGAAAGTAGGAAGAGTTATCGTTAGGCAGATAGGCCGTTGTAATGGTCTGACCGAATTTAAATTCTCCTGTGTCCGCTTTATCCTCGCCCATCAAAATCTGGAATAGCGAAGTAATGGCCATACTGTCTTTACTGAGGAAGGCAATCTTATCTCCCTTGTTTACATAGAAATCAAGCTTCTTGAAGAGCATTTTTTCTGCACCTGATTTTCCTAAACCTTCTACCTGTAATATCTGATCACCGGCAGTACGTTTTTGAATGTAAATGATCGCGGGATACCTTCTATTGGAAGGCTGTATATCATCAATAGTAATCTTCTCCAATAATTTTCTTCGACTGGTCGCCTGGCGTGATTTGGAAGCATTCGCACTGAAGCGGGCAATAAACTCCTGCAATTCTTTTTTCTTTTCTTCGGCTTTCTTGTTGGAGGAAGCACGTTGTGATAAGGCCAGCTGACTCGACTCATACCAAAACGAATAGTTACCGGTAAAGAGCTTAATGGCCTTGAAGTCAATGTCCACGATGTGTGTACAAACCGTATCCAGAAAGTGACGATCGTGAGATACAACAATCACGGTATTTTTAAACTCTAATAGAAAATCTTCGAGCCAGGTAACGGTGTGAATATCCAGGTCATTGGTAGGTTCATCCAGAATAAGAATGTCAGGATTTCCAAAGATGGCTTGCGCCAAGAGTACTCGTACTTTTTGATTACCGCTCAATTCTTTCATAAGCATGTAATGAAATTCTTCTGCGATATCAAGTCCGCTTAAGAGAGAGGCAGCATCTGAACTGGCATTCCATCCATCCATTTCTGCAAATTCGCTTTCAAGTTCAGAGGCTCTAATGCCGTCTGCTTCAGAAAAATCAGGGTTGGCATAGATAGCGTCTTTCTCATTCATGATGCTCCACAACTTTCCATGGCCCATCATGACAGTATCTAATACCGATACTTCATCAAACTCAAAGTGGTTTTGGCGTAGCACAGCCATGCGCTTTCCCTGATCGATGACGATGTTTCCTGAATTTGGCTCGATGTCACCGGCCAATATTTTCAAAAAAGTAGACTTACCAGCTCCATTGGCGCCAATTACGCCATAGCAATTGCCAGTGGTGAATTTAATATTGACCTCATCGAAAAGTACTCGCTTGCCAAAACGGAGGGAGAGATTATTTGCTGCAATCATTTTTATTCAAAAATAGGCAGCAAAGGTAGCAGAAAAGTGAGTGAATCCATTATGGCTTTTGTAAATTTACCTTGGTACTAATACGAATCATGGAACTGAAAAAGGAGAGCCAATTACTTATCTCTGATAGCCTTGGAAGTATCTCAATAATTACTTCAATGCCGAAAAAAGCTATGGCATTGCTGATCTTCGCCCATGGTGCAGGAGCGGGCATGACTCACCCTTTTATAGAGCTGTTGTCCGATGAATTAGCAATGCGGGATATTGGTAGCATCAGATTCAATTTCCTCTATATGGAGAAGGGATCAAAAAGACCGGACCCTGCTCCGATAGCGGAGAAAACGGTGGCTGCCGTCATCAATTATGCTCACGAGTTATATCCACTGCTGCCCATTTATGCCGGTGGCAAATCATTCGGGGGAAGAATGACATCACAACGTTTGGCAAAGGAATGTCCTGACTATGTTAACGGATTAATATTTTTTGGATTTCCACTTCATCCAATAGGTCAGCCCTCCATTGCTCGTGCGCAGCACTTGAAAGGGATTACCAAGCCAATGCTATTTCTACAGGGGACTAAAGATAAGTTAGCAGATATTACGTTACTCGAGGATGTTCTAAAAGATTTGCCCCTGGCAGTATTGAAGAAGTGGGAGGGAGCTGATCATTCTTTTAAGTCCGGTAAGCAGAATCTCATTCCATTGCTCGCTGCTTCCACAGCAGATTGGATAAAAGGAGTGAAGGGGTAAAATAAAGGGTTATTTTGAATTCTCTTCCTCCGCTTGCATCTCGGCAATCATCTTCAGATCGTGCGCGGTAAACTCGTTTACGCCTGTCGTTTCATTTTGAAAAGCAATGAATGCCTCGAGGTTAGAGAAAAAGCGCAATCGATATTTCCAGATTAACTTTCCTCCAATGGCTTCTTTAAATTGGCGAAGGTCTGTATGACCATTAAGCCAATACAAGTCGTGGGGATTGTGCGTTGAAGAATTCTCAACATATCCGGGCATGAACTCAACATCAGAACGCTCCAGTTTTTTCCGGACATCTTCCCTGAAATCTGATTGACCTGTAATATAAATTGTTATCCAGTTCATTTCTATTTCTTAATTATCGGCACGATGGTAAAAAACATATCAAAAATTTTGCCTGAATCCTTAATTGCCAAAGATTCTATTCGCCCACTGTTGCCTGTGCTTAGTTAACATTGCTTTCGTCAGATTAGTTTACGCAAGCCGACTCACAAGGTTTGCTTTAATGATGGATTAATCGACAAAGCGCCTGGAGTATCAGATAAGATTAATGTGATAGACGTCCGTATCATTTCGCTGGATGTCTCTCACGACAAAGCCTCCTGGCTGACTGATCTCTTCAATGAAGTCAAATACCTTGCATGATTTGGGTAGGGCTGAGAAAATTAACAGGAACGAATAGGTGATGCCATCGGGTATCAACGTCCATTGTGGCGCAAGCGAAATTTTCTCAGCATGAATCAAAGAAGATTTGAATCCCGAATCCTTATCAGTGAGGAAGGTCGTCTTCCAAATTCGAATTAACGCATCGCTGTACGGATTCTCAAAATAGCAATGAATATAGACATGGGAATCTTCTTGTGTTAACGATGCGATGAATTCCAGCGCATCCGAATCGACTTCGGGCTTAACTTTTGGCGGTGGATTCTTGGTAATTACTTTTGAGCCACTCACAGAGCAACCGTGATTACTTGAAATGATATAGAAATATCAGCGTAGCATTAAAAGCGGGTTTAGTGCTGCCCTTGATCTCCAACTCAATATTCAACTCAGCTTTGGCGATGCCCCGCAGGTTGATAATAGATTGAAGGGCTACACGGAGGCGCACTTCATTATTCACCAGCACAGGTTGATTAAATTTTAATTTCTCAATTCCATAGTTGATCAGCATCTTAATGTTGTTGATCTGGGCTATCTGATCCCACAAGTGAGGCACAATGGAAAGTGCCAGATAGCCGTGGGCGATGGTACTTTTGAACGGACTTTCAATAGCTGCGCGGGCAGGATCAGTATGAATCCATTGGTGATCTAGTGTGGCTTCAGCAAACTGATTGATTTGATCTTGTGTAATTCTAAGGTAATCAGAGACACCCAACTCTTTGCCAATGTATTTCTCAAATTCCAGAAAACTTCCAATAACTACTTTGCTCATGCGAGTGGGATAGGTGTTAAAATTTTGTGTCAGCCCGAATCTGAGGCTGACACAAAACGAAGGAATTAGTTTCTATTTTCTTTTTTGGCTCTCTTCTCAGCACGCTTTTCTTGAGGTGTTTTCAGAGGCTTCTTCTTGTCTTCCTTCTTTTTATCCTGACCTTTAGACATAGTGATAGGGTTTTATTTTTCAATTATAGCAAAAAAAACGTTATGTAAGTCCAATGGGACTTAAAATCACCAAAGCCTCCGTTGCTTTAATTCCGTCTTTTTCTGACGAATGTC
This sequence comes from Bacteroidia bacterium, assembly GCA_031382175.1. GTDB lineage: Bacteria > Bacteroidota > Bacteroidia > Cytophagales > Cyclobacteriaceae > ELB16-189. The sequence continues at coordinate 53,534 of JANMYO010000036.1, forward strand.
ATAGATAAGTTTACCAAAACCAGGTAACATTGAGGCGTAAACAGGCAAAGAAATGAGACATTTAATGGTGCTTGCTATTTTTGGCTTGCTGTTAAGCAGTTGTTCAATCAATGTACGTACGAAGTACGACCATACTATTGACTTTAAACAATATAGGACCTATTGCTGGATGGATGGCTGCGAATTTAAATTTTCCGGTCCCGGATATCTTAATGATAGTCTTCTACGAGAAAATCTTAAGAAAGCGATTATTGAAGAACTGGCTGCTAAAGGACTTACTCAGGATACGGATAATCCTGATTTATTAGTCGGATTTACAATTACGCTTAAAGATGAGCAGGCCGTCATTTATCATCGATCTGAAGACCCACCATTCTATAAGCCATTGGATAGCGAGCGTGAGGTAATTAATTATCTCAAAGGAACGTTGATTATCGGAATGGCCGACAAAAAAGAGAGTCGGATTGTATGGGAGTCGTTTGCCATCGGCTATTTGGACCTCACTCCTGACTTCTCTGAAAAGAATGTGAGGAAAGGTATTAAGTTGGTTTTGAAGGGTTATCCTCCAAAGAAGGATACGAACTAATTTCTATTAGCTAATTCATAAAGTATCCGTGTATCTTACCATAATTCTTTAGTAATAGGACTCTTCTTTTATAGTTGACTAAAGGGTATTCGGGATTCCCATCCCAAATAGATTGTACCAGAGGCAACAAAAATTTATATTGCTGAAGTCAATCCCTGCTTATGAAGAATATCATTCTGCTTTTAGTGTTGTCCTCTTCCGCGATAGCGCAAAATTTCACTAATGAAGAGGTCAAACGGTGGGAAAAGCAAGCTGATCAAATCACAATTCATAGAGACACGTGGGGTATTGCTCATATTTATGGAAAGACGGATGCAGATGTGGTCTTTGGCGCTTTGTATTCTCAATGTGAAGATGATTTTGCCCGTGTAGAGAGAAATTATCTAACGGCTACTGCTCGTCTGGCGGAAGCTGAGGGAGAGGCCTTTATTTATCATGATTTACGTACACGACTATTTATAGATACGCTAAAGGCCATCGCCATTTATAAAGACAGTCCTCCATGGTTGAAGAAAGTTTGTACCGCTTTTGCCGATGGTGTCAATTATTACTTATACACCCACCCTGAAGTAAAACCGAAATTATTAAGACGCTTTGAACCCTGGATGCCACTTCTATTCAGCGAAGGAAGTATAGGAGGGGATATAGAACAAGTTTCACTTAATGAGCTGAAGGAATTTTACGGTAAGCTTCCCGGAGATTTAAGGGAGGAAGTTACCGATGATGGTTTGGAGCCGGAACCCAGAGGATCCAATGGTTTTGCCATTGCACCTTCCAAAAGTGCTTCTGGAAATTCATTGCTACTGATCAACCCGCATACATCGTTTTACTTTCGGTCAGAGCTGCACATGGTTAGTGAAGAAGGATTAAATGCTTATGGTGCTGCGACCTGGGGACAATTTTTTATTTACCAGGGATTCAATTCGCATTGTGGTTGGATGCATACTTCCAGTCAGGCCGATGCTATGGATGAGTACAAAGAGACCATTGTCAAGAAAAAGGAAACGCTTTTTTATAAATACGGCAGCGAGCTGAAGCCATTATCTCAGGAAAAGATCAGCATCGCATTTTGGAATGGAAGTGCAGTTAGTAAAAAGGAGTTTACTGTATATCACACCCATCACGGCCCTGTGATAGCACAGCGAGATGGAAAATGGATAAGTATGAAGATCATGATGGAGCCCTTGAAAGCGCTGACACAATCTTATCTGCGCACAAAGGCGGTGACCTTTGACGACTTTAAAAAGACGATGGATTTTAACACCAACTCCTCCAACAACACGGTCTATGCCGATGATCAGGGAAACATTGCGTATTGGCATGGCAATTTTATTCCTAAACGCGATACGCGATTCAATTGGAACTCTCCCCTCGATGGAAGTGACCCTGCCACCGAATGGAAGGGACTTCATTCAGTAGATGAAATGGTTCATGCCTATAATCCTGCAACAGGGTGGATTCAAAATTGCAATTCGACTCCGTATACTGTTTCGGGGACGAGTAGTCCGGATAAAAATAAGTTTCCAAATTACATGGCACCCGATGCTGAAAATGCACGGGGAATTCATGCCATAAGGGTTTTGGAAAATGAGACCGGATTTACATTAGACAAGCTGATTACATCAGCATATGATTCTTACTTACCTGGTTTCGAAAAATTATTGCCTTCTTTCTTGAAAGCTTATGACGAGCTTGCTGTTAACAATGACACGCTGCGTGCAAAATATGCAGAACCCATTCAAATGTTGCGCGATTGGGATCTTCGTTATTCTTTATCCTCTGTTCCTACCACCCTTTCAATTTACTGGGCATTTCGGCTACGGCAAAATACCCTTTCAAAAGTTCCCCCGAAACTTGATCAACTGAGAATAATTGAATGGTTAAAGGCGGAGACATCCTCAATCGAAAAAGTGAAGGCTTTAGCAGAGGCGGTGACGGAACTTCAACGAGACTTTGGAAGTTGGAAGCAGCCCTGGGGAGACGTCAATCGCTTCCAGCGACTTAGTGGAGAGATCAATGCTGGATTTGATGATCAGCAACCCAGCCTGGCAATTCCATTTACTTCCTCCTTTTGGGGTTCATTAGCTGCTTACGGTAGCAGGAGATATCCTAATACAAAGAAAATGTACGGTAGCGTTGGCAATAGCTTTGTATCCGTAGTTGAGTTTGGTAAAAAGCTTAAAGCAAAAGCGGTGATGGTGGGTGGACAAAATAGCGATCCCGGTTCTCCTCATTTTAAAGACCAGGCTCCGCCCTATTCTCACGGACAGTTTAGAGATGTTTTGTTTTACAAGGAAGACGTTATGAGCCATCTCGAACGCACGTATATTCCCGGCAAGCGATAATGAATAAGTCGCGACCGGAAGTCTCACTTGCTTTTGAATCCCACGATGTTCTTGGTGAAGGATCAATCTGGAATGATATAACTCAGGAATTGTATTGGCTAGATATTGAAGCGGGTATTCTTCACACTTTTCAACCTGAAAAGAATCGCCATCAATCTTTTTCGCTTGGTCAACGGATAGGAACAGTAGTTCCATCGGATGATGGAAAGGTCATCCTTGCACTGCAAGATGGCTTGTATGAGTTTGATCTTTCTACACGGCAGAAGAGACTTATAGCTTCTGCTGAGCATGACTCTGCTTCCATGCGATTCAACGATGGCAAGTGTGACCCGGCTGGAAGATTATGGGTAGGCACCATGCATCTCGACATTTTGCCAAAAGTAGCTTCGTTGTATAGGCTTGACAGAGGTATTGTAACTAAAATGCTTAACGAGATTACAATTTCAAATGGCATATGCTGGTCGGGGGATGGTAAGACAATGTACTATATTGATACACCTACGAGTGCTGTGCAAGCCTTTGATTTTGATCTTGTAAAGGGCCAGCTCTTTAGTGGTCGGGTAGTAATTGAAACAAAGGAAGAATTTGACCCACCGGATGGTATGACCATTGATGCTGAAGGCATGCTGTGGATTGCACATTGGAAAGGGAGTTGTGTTGGAAGATGGAATCCAAAGACGGGGAAATTGGTTTCAAAAATTGAAGTCCCTGCTTATCATGTTACTTCGTGTGCTTTTGGTGGAAAATACCTGGACACATTATATATTACCACCGCGAGCATCGAAGTTTCCCCGGAACAGAAAATACAATATCCATTAGCAGGTTGTCTGTTCCAGGTTAAACCGGGTGTAAGGGGAGTGAAATCTTTCTTTTATAGGAATTAATCCTACTTTGCCATGTGTATTATTTGGAATTCAATTGCCTTTTTGACCTCACTCCATCCAAGTTTTCCTTTCAGGAAAGCCCGAATCACCCCTCTCCGTGGGAGAGGGGTAGCACACGTTACGGAACACGAACACTCTTTAATGGGGCGAGGTTAGATGAGCTGCTATTTCAATACAAGCATGACAAAGTAGGATTGATATGACCACAGCATCGCTGAATGAACTTAAGAAAGAAATCGTCACGTTAGACATAGCGAGGGTACAAGAGTTATGTTTGCGCCTTGCGAAATACAAGAAGGAAAATAAAGAATTATTAAGTTACCTTCTGTTTGAAGCCCATGATGAGAATAGGTATGTGGAAGGAGTGAAATTAGAGGTGGAGGAATTATTCAAAGCGCTGCCGGAAGGTAATACGTATTACATTAAGAAGAGCCTGCGCAAGATTCTCAGGGTGGTTAACCGTCATATCAAATACTCGGGAATAAAATCAACGGAGATAGATTTGCGCGTCTATTTTTGTAAGGGATTTAAAAAAGCTCGTATTCGTTTAGAAGAAGGAACGGTCCTTTACAATCTGTACCATCAGCAAGTAAAGAAGATTAAAACAGCAGTGGGTGCGTTGCCCGATGACCTTCAGTTTGATTATCACAATGATTTAGAGCAAATTTTAATGTGATGGAACAACAGCCTAACAATCCCCTGCATGGAAAAACCTTAGCGTCAATTCTTGTATTTCTGGTGGAGCAATATGGATGGGAGGAGTTGGGTTTCCGAATTCCTGTCAATTGTTTTAACAATAATCCGAGCATCAAATCCAGTCTTACCTTTTTACGGAAAACACCTTGGGCCAGAAAGAAAGTTGAAGATCTTTATCTCGAATCTATTGGTTGAATTCTTTCAAAATAAACTATGAATCAGGAGAAACACTGGAACGGAATAGCAACACATTATGAAGATGAAATATTTGATGTCTTTCAGAGCGATAAAAACAGACTGCTTTCCACTTACTTCAAGAAACATGCTAATCCTTCTAACCATGCTATCGACTTTGGCTGTGGAGTAGGGAAGGCCTTTCAATACCTGTCGCCCTCCTTTAAGCATCTGTTGGCTATTGACATTTCTGCCCAGTGCCTTTCTATTGCAAAGAAGAATTCTTATGCCAATATCACCTATCAACGTCTTGACCTATCCAGAAAGAATCTGCGACTGCCCGCAGCAGAGTTTGTATTCTGCTGTAACGTCACCATGCTTCCTGAGAGTGAGAAGAATGAATTGATGTTTAAGAATATTCAACGCTCACTGAAGAAAGATGGCCATGCACTCATTATTATTCCATCGATGGAGAGTATCCTGTTTTCTTCCTGGCGACTGATTGATTGGTACCGCAAGGAGGGAGTGAAGCCTTCGGAAATTGCTTCCAGTGAATTGAACTACTTCAAGGGCAGCAAGGTAGATATTCTTCAGGGCCTTGTTCATATTAACGGGGTTCCCACAAAGCATTACTCGCAACCAGAAATAGAAGTATTGTTTAAATCAGCAGGATTGACCATTACTGCTATTGAAAAGCTGGAATACGAATGGAACACTGAATTTTCTTCGCCACCCAAATGGATGCAGTCTCCATTTCCCTGGGACTGGTTAGTGGAATGTAAAAATTTGAAATAGTATATAAAGATTCTAATGATCGACAATGAAACCTGCAACTCTTGATAAACTAATGGGCATTGACTATCCCGTCATTGTCGCGCCTATGTTTTTGATTTCCAATGTTAAGATGGTAACGGCTGCATTACAAAATGGCGTAACAGCTGCCTTTCCTGCTTTGAATTATCGGACAGATAAAGAATTGCGTACTGCCATTAAGGAGATAAAAGCGGTTTCCGATAAACCATTTGGTGTCAATCTTATTGTTAATAAATCCAACCCTAAATACAAGCCTCAGCTTGAGACGCTCCTCGAATTGAAAGTAAGTTACGTCATCACCTCCCTGGGCAGTCCGCGGGAGGTGATTGAAAAATGTAAACCCCTCGGAATAAAAGTATTTTGTGATGTTGTCGATCTTCCTTATGCAAAGAAGGTAGAAGAGTTAGGCGCAGATGCAGTCATTGCCGTGAATAACAGGGCAGGAGGTCATGCAGGGAATGTATCTCCTCAGGATTTACTGAAACAGCTGACAACAGGTAGCAATCTCCCCATTATCTCAGCGGGTGGTATTGCTAAGGGCGCTGACCTAAAGCAGGTGATGGACTGGGGTGCTGCCGGAGCTTCGATAGGGACGATTTTCATAGCATGCGAAGAAGCTGACATTTCACCGGAGTATAAGCAAGCGATGATTGATTATGGTGAAAAAGATATCGTTAAGACTACTAAGCTTTCAGGCTCTGCGCTGACGGTGATCAATACGCCCTATGTACAGCAGCTCGGGACCAAAGCCAATTGGTTGGAATGGATTCTGAATAATAACAAGACGTTAAAGAAGTATGCCAAAATGCTCATTGCCTTCAAGGGAATGAAGCAAGTAGAGAAAGCGGCCTTTGGCGCTACGTACAAAACAGTATGGTGTGCAGGCCCTGCTATTGAGCATGTGAAGAGCATCCGATCAATGAAGGATATCGTTCAGACGCTCACGCGGGAGTATGATCAGGCGATTGGGAGGTAATCTAATATTTCTTTTTTCTATTAAGGGCATCTATAAAAACCTTGTCATGTTGAACCCGATAGCTATCGGGTCGAAACATATTTCCAGAGTATGGATTCTCGAAATCGACTTCGACAGGCTCAGCCTGACAGTACATTTGGGTTTTAGAGATGCCCTTACAATAAATCCAATACTTTTCACGTCACTCAGATTAGTGATCACTAGCTACTATAATTTATGCTTAAGTCTTTTGGTAAACTACCTTCCGGCAAGCGCCTGGAAAGAATAAAGAGCTCCTCTAATTATAGAGAAGGAAGCTTTCAAAATCTTCTGCCCACAGAAATGCTGGCAGAAGGTGCATCCTACCCAAAAATGATGGTGGAATTCTTTTTTGGTAAAGTAGTAGACGGTGTGCCAACTTCGTCATTGCCCTCTGTGAAGTCAGATTTGAGAGCATTGTTGCTAAACGACCCGGTGATAGTCTGGTTCGGCCATTCATCTTACCTCATCATCATTAATGGCAAGCGTATCTTAATAGACCCTGTATTTAGTGCTTATGCTTCTCCCTGGCAATTTGTGGGGACCAAAAACTTTACTTATAGTCATCCCTATTCGATAGACGATTTTCCCGAAATTGATCTCGTCCTACTTACCCATGATCATTACGATCACTTAGATTATCATGCCATCTTAAAATTGAGATCAAAGGCTAAGCAATTTTGCACTGCGTTGGGGGTGGGCGAGCATCTGATCTATTGGGGAATAGAGGAATCAAAGATTCGTGAGTTTGACTGGTGGCAAAGCGAAACTATCTTTTCCGGTTTGAAGTTAACGGCAACTCCGGCAAGACATTTTTCAGGAAGAGGATTCAAGCGCAATCAATCACTATGGACATCTTTTGTTCTGAGTGTAGTCGGCTATAAAATATTTGTTGGAGGAGATTCGGGATATGATCCTTCTTTCAAGACAATAGGAGACAAGCTAGGCCCATTTGATTTAGCGATTCTGGAGTGTGGTCAATACAATGAGCAATGGCCGTACATTCATATGATGCCCGAACACACCGTGCAAGCGTCCATGGATCTTCGCGCCAGCGTTTTATTGCCTGTCCATTGGGGAAAGTTTAAACTTAGCTTACACTCCTGGACAGATCCTATTAACAGAGCTGTTGCCCAAGCAAAAATTTTAAATCAAAAGATTACGACACCCAGAATTGGAGAAATAGTAAAGCTCGATATGATTTCCAATGGAAGCTATTGGTGGAAGTAATCGAATCTATATCTTTTCCTTTAGATTGTGATAGGATGCAAGTATTTTCTCTGCCAGCACCTTCAATTCATCATAACGGTCAAAAGCATCTTTTCCAGGCCGTTGATCAGCAAGATCAAGCATTTGCCTCAGGTAATTGAGTTGATCAATTAACACCGGCTTTTGATAATGTCCTTCTTTCATGATAAGTTCATCTTCCAATAGCGATAACTGCTTTTCCAACGCTTTCTGAGATTCACTTGCTTTGCTTTCTTTAATCAGTTGATTTAGCTTTTTACGCTGGCCCCTGATCTGCTCCACTACGCGCTTACAACTATCTTCTACCTCAACTATCTGTAAGGCGAGTTGCTCCTGTAGCTTAATGTCATCGTTATTGATTTTTCCATTTATCCTTGGGTCAGGTAAAATCTGGAAGGTTTTAGTTTGAGTCTGTCCTTCTACTGTCAGTCTCACCACATAAGTACCGGGGCTTACCATTGGGCCACCCTTTTTGTTCTTTGTCGGATCTTTATCCCAAGGACCCTCGTGCAGCATATCCCACCGGAAACGAAACGCACCCGGCTTCTTCTCCAGTTCCGCTTTCATATCTTTTTTTGCAAACCCGGTGGCCATATTTTTCTCTTCCGATTGGAGTGTATCCTTTGGCGGTACAATACTCGTGAACGTCCTGATCACTTTGTTGCCGGCAAGGATTTCCACTTTGACATCGGATGCAGCAGTTGTTTTTAAATAATAATCAATGATCACAGAAGGAGCAGGGTAGTAAACGAGATCCGTCTTCCTGGTTCCTGTGAAATGGTAGCGATAGGTATCCAACGGCTTATAGAGATAGGTTATCATTTTCCTTGCTTCTGCTAGTTGATGAAGAGGAGATATATTGTCTAGTATCCAGAAGGAGCGCCCCATGGTGGAGATCATCAAGTCCTTTCTGAAAATTTTAATGTCCGTTACCGGAGTGATAGGAAGATTTTGTTGAAAAGATTTCCAGGTGATGCCATCATCCATCGAAATATGCATTCCATATTCAGTTCCAGCATAGAGCAGGCCTTCTATAGTAGGGTCTTCCCGAACTACGCGAACCGGAAAGTCATTCGGAATTCCATTTCTCCCATCGGTGAGCAACGACCAATTTTTCCCATAATCGATCGTCTTGAAAATATAAGGCTTCCAATCTCCGAGTTGATAGCGCAGTACGGAAAAATAAGCCTTGCCTTCTTTGTGAGGTGATGGTTCTACACAATCAACACGGCCGCCTGGTGCTAATGTTTTCGGAGTTACATTCTCCCACTTCTTTCCCCCATCCAGTGTTACATGAACAGGTCCATCGTTGGCGCCTACCCAAATCAGTCCTTGCTTTAGTGATGATTCCTTTACATCATAGATAGTACTATAATATTCTTCTCCCGTAATGTCCCGTGTAATAGGCGAACCGGAAACGACTTGCTTATCCGGTTCATGGGCCGTCAGGTCGGGTGAAATGATCTCCCAAGTCAGTCCATCATTAATGGTTTTGTGCAAATACTGAGAGGCATGATAAACAATGTTTGAATTGTGAGGAGATACATGGATAGGAGACACCCGTTGAAAACGGAATTTCAATTCATCCGGATCATGACTGTAAATGTTGGAAGCGCCAACGATGTACATCCTTTCCTGACCTGTTCGTTTGTCATAAACACCAAAGCGCCCCTTGCAGTTGGAGTATACGATGTTTGCATCACCTGGCTTGGGAACAGCAGGTCCGGTCTCACATCCGCCAACAGCCATCCAAAAGCTTGATGGTCCACCCGGAGCATCATAAGGCGGTAAACCTGGAACGGCTATCGTAGTGTTATCCTGCTGGCCAGCGTAAAGCCAATAAGGAAATTGATCATCTGCTTCTATCTGATAGAGCTCTGCCGTAGGTTGATTATTCTGAGATGACCAAGTCTTGCCACCATTAATGGAAACATTGGCACCTCCATCATTGGATTGAATCATGATGGAAGTGTCTTTTCTGTTGATCCACAGATCATGATTGTCGCCATGAGGCGGTGTAAGCTTCAGCCACGTCTTGCCGCCATTGTTGGACTTGAAAAAATCAGTTGACATCACAAACACGACATCTGCATTGAGTGGATTGGCCTCTACGTTGCAGTAGTAAAATGGGCGATCAATTAATTCTTTTTTATCTACAACAAGTTTGAAGGATTCACCCTGATCATCTGAACGATAGAGTCCACCATCACCTTTGGGTGCTTCTACCAGAGCATACAATCGGTTTGGGTCAGCAGGAGAGACGGCCAGATCAATCTTTCCAATCAGCCCTTGTGGCAAGCCCTGATTTAATTTTTTCCATGTTGTTCCTCCATCGATGGATTTATAGATTCCTCCGGCTTGCCGGCCACCTGAAATAATTGTCCACGGCCTTCTTTCAGCACGCCACATCGTAGCGTAAATTATCTCAGGATTATTAGGGGCGAACTCCAAATCAGCGGCACCGATGGTATCGGCCAGGTAAAGAACTTGCTCCCAACTCTTACCGCCATTTCTTGTTCGGTAAACTCCCCGCTCTTTATTCGGTTGAAAAGGTTGACCAATGGCAGCTACAAAAACTGTATCGGCATGCTGTGGATGAATCTCCACGGCTCCAATCTGTCCGACTTTTTCTAAGCCAATGTTTTTCCATGTTTTTCCAGCATCCATTGATTTATATACTCCTTTACCGATAATAACATTAGAGCGAATACCATCGGATCCGGTGCCGACATATACGATCTTAGGATTGCGCTGAACTACCTGTATCGCACCAATAGAAGGTGTTTGGAAAAATCCATCCGATACATTTTTCCACGTAACTCCATAATCTTCCGTTTTCCACACACCGCCACCCGTGCTACCCATATAATAGGTAGAAGGCTGACTGGTAACACCGGCAACAGCAGTTACCCTTCCTCCGCGCGTAGGCCCAACGTTTCTATACGTCAATGACTTAAAAAAACTTGAATCGGAATGGGGAGAGGGTGGCGTTACCGGAACTTGCTTTCCTTTCTTCTGGCCAACGCTTTCGGTACCAAAAAAGACAATGAAAATAAGAGTAAGGATATAGAGGTTTCTCATGCAATAAATTATTAGGCTTAAGGCTACAAAGATTCAGAATCACGAGTGAAGTTCTGTTACCGTTTGTAAATTTTTTATTGGAGGAATTCCAACTTCCGCGTCATTACATACTTTTTAAGCATGCAAAAAATTATAGTCGTATAATGATTATTTGAATAATTATCCACGCGATACTGTATTTATCGCCCATTATTTTCCACTGCCAATGCCTTATTTCTGAGCCACACTATTAACTTCAAGCCAATAGCCATCGGGATCCTGGAAAAAAATCTGCTTGATTCCGTCTGCCCTGATATTAATTTTATTCACCGCTCCTGGCCAGTCAGAATAAACAACATTCATTTTCTCAAGCATTTTAACAAATGAATCAAAGTTAGATGTCGTCAATGCAAGATGAACTGCTTTGTTTACTGAAACATTCTCTTTAAGTGTCAAGATAAGATGTAATTCTTTTCCTTCTCCCAAAGAAAACCATCTACGACCGTCCATCTTTGTCCTATTTGTTATTTCCTGAAACTTTAAAATGTTACCATAAAAGTCAGCGGAACGATTTGCATCTTTTACTGAAAGAGCTAAATGGTTAAATGTTAAGTTGAAGGTGGTATTGTCTTGTCCCTGTAGTTGTAAAGTCAATAAGGTTATAACTGTCAGTAGAACTATTTTCTTCATTGTCGTTTTGGTTTATCGCTCAACTAAATGTCGTACCCTTACTCAATTGTCAATGATATCTTTCTCCCCAGTCCCAGCTCAATTAACTTAAATAAAGTTGACAACTGGATGTCGCTGTGTCCGTTCTCAATTCTTGAGATGAAACTCTTCTTTGTCCCCGTCTTATCCGCTAACTCGTCTTGTGTCATGTTAGCAAGTCGCCTCTCTTCTTTAATTATTTCTCCAATGGCAAAGGACTTAGCTTTGATTTCAAAGTCAGTCCTTTTTTGTGTTCCAATTTTTCCGTGCCGGCTTTCAATTAGTTCATCAAAAGTCGCTATAGTCTTCTTTCTTTTATTTTTTGTTTCCATGTCCTTTTGATTTAATTTTTTCGATAAAATATTCAGTCTTAATCTTTAATGCTTTCTCAATCTTTCCGGTTGGCGTCTTCTGCGACTTTTTCTGGAACCCATTAAACAACACTACTAAATTTCCTTCGTCAAAACACGAAAAAATTCTGTAGATATTTCCTTGAAATTCAACTCTTACCTCGTAAAGGCCGTCAGTTCCGGTCAGGTGTTGAAAGAACTTAGTTGGAATTCTGTCAGCTACTGATATTACGTATAAGACGTGTTCAATTTTATCCTTAACTTTTTCGGTCTGATTGTTATAGAAGTCAAGGAAATAGTCCCCGTGAAATATGATTTGCCGGATTTTCTCCACCCGGCAAAGTTAACTTAAAAGTTAACAACGTCAAATCTTTATTAGTTCAAATTAGTCTGTCGGTTGGCGGCAAGCCGCGTGCTCTTTACTTACTCCTTATCCACTGCCAACAGGGTACCGAGCAGTACATTCGCTCCGTTGACCATATCAACAGTCTTGGTAAATTCATTGGGCGAATGACTTATACCTCCTACACTGGGAACGAAGATCATGGCCATCGGTGCGAGCAACGCCATGTTTTGAGAGTCATGAATCGCTCCGCTTTGCATAAACTTCGTGGTAAAGCCAAGGCTTTTTGCAGCGTCATTAATTTTTCCCTGAAGCTGTTGACTGGCCAGGGCAGGCTTGATAGTAAACTGCGGCTCAAAACTGATTTTCGTTTTTGAATCCGCTGCAATGGCATCCGCCTGTTTTCGAATGGCAGCAAACAACGTTTCAACTTTCTCCATCGACAAATCACGAACTTCCAGGCTCAACGTCACCTTACCCGGAATGACATTGGTCGCACCGGGGAATGATGCAATCTTACCTACAGTGCCCACTTGCTTGCCCTGTACACTGTTGATCACTTCATTCACTGCGATGACCAACTTAGACGCTGCCAGCAAAGCATCCTTACGCATGTTCATGGGTGTAGCTCCGGCATGGTTAGCAAAACCTTCCACTGTCACCTCCCAATCCATCATTCCGACAATTCCTTCCACCACACCAATTTGTATATTTTCATTTTCCAAAATGCCACCCTGCTCAATGTGCAATTCTAAAAATGCATGAAGGTCGCCTTGGTTTCTTTTGCAGGAAGCAAGGTTCTCCGAGTTTCCTCCAATGGCTTTGATTCCTTCGGCCATCGTCATGCCACTTTGACTTATCTTTTTCAACCCGTCTTCCGTAAGCAAGCCCGCCAGCGCTTTGCTGCCAACAGTACCTCCCTCTTCGTTGCCAAAAATGATTACCTCCAACGGATGCTCCGTGACGATTTTATTTTCATTCAATACTTCGATCACTTCCAGGGCGCTGATTGAACCCAGCGTGCCATCGTAGTTGCCGCCATCGGGCACCATGTCGATGTGCGAACCCAAGCCAATCGGTTTTAATGAAGCATTTTTTCCTTTTCGTTTGCCGATGATGTTACCTGCCGGATCGATGGTTGGATCAAGCCCGGCCTTTTTCATCAACTCCATAAACCACGCGCGTCCTTCAATGTCGCCTTTTGTATAGGCAACGCGATACCCGTGCCCATTTTCATCTCTCCCAAATTTTGCTAACTCCACAATGCGGCTTTCAATTCGCTGCGTGTTTACGCTGGGGTTGTTCTTACTAAGACTTTTGCTGTTTGAGTCAATCCCGCCAAAAGCAATTAAGCCCATTGCGGTGAGCGATGATTTTTTGATGAAGGTTCTGCGTTGCATACTTTGATTCGCTATAAGTAGTATTTTGATCAATGACTCTATGTGTGTCATCTCTTAAATGGGATATATTGAATAATACGTCTGGCAAATGAGGAAATGGTTTTTGCTGAAGATTTTGCGCTATGGCGCAGTTCATTGCTGCCGGCTGGCAGTTTGGTCTGCTCTTAATTAGGTGGTGTCTCAGTTGTCGGTTCTGTTAGTGTCGGCTGTCCCGATTCACTTTTCTTAATAATTTTTTTCTTCGATTTAAACCTTGGGATTTTCAATTTGTCGGCTGGAATTTCTGCACAAACAACTTCGGTCAATGATTCAATAATTTCATCGTCCTCAAATTTTGAGTCGTATTTACTTTTTAGTTCTTTTTTCAAAAACGCAATTACATGGGGAGCAAATAATAGTCCGGCAATGTTAAGAGGATTCAAAGCTGAATACCTTGACCACAAGTCGGTTAAACTTTTCTTAACAACCGCGTCTCTGTGAAGATATGTCAATTGTTCCAATGCCTCCTTTACATTAAAGTCCTCAGCTGTGAAGTCAATTTCAAAAACTAATTTCTCACTGATAGGTTTTTCAAAAATTATTTTGTAGAGCTGAAATTGTCTCCCGTTTGTCAGTATTGCCCATTCAATTCCTTCATTGGCTCCATAGTTAATTGCTTGTCTTAAGTGTTTGTCCGATAAATCAATTGAGTATGCTTTCACCTCAACCAAAAAGTGTTGTTTGCCACCTATTTGAACTATATAGTCCGCATATGTCCCTTTTATCATGTACTCAGTTTTGATTTCTTCTAACTCTTGATAACCAAGAATTGAACTCAAAAAGTTGTTTATCATGATTCTTGTCCCCGATTCATCTAAGTCCGGAATAGCTTTTACCAAGTACCTTTTTTTGTAGTCTTTCAATGCTATCAGCATTTTGTCGGATTTGCTTGTTGAAATCATAACTGTGTCATTTAGGGTCGGGTCTTATTTTTTACCAAGTTAATGAAACTTCACTTTTCGAAAACTGCTTGGCGTCAACGTCCGTGTATCTGCAATTGCATATATTTCTAAATAGCTTACTTTGCGGCAATAGGAGCCAGGCAGCTTTCGGGAATCTTAAAGGCATCTACCAACGGCACGGCCTCCTGGCGGATATCCCAGCAAAGTTGATTCACCATCTTCCGTATCGCTTTGGTCTTCACACCTTCCAGGTAGCCACTCTCAAGATACCAGCCGCGGTTCTTTTCCATCTGTGATAAGGCAAAGAGCTGGCATAACTTCTTCAATACCGTTTTGCAGCCTTCATCTTTTGTCCGCTCCACCTGCAAAATGAATTGCTCCAAAATCACCCGCTCCACATGCGCAAATGCTACCTGCACCAAATGATGCTGGCTTACATTAAACGCATCGAATGAATCAAGACCGCCACCAATTAATTTCTTCAATCGCTTGGCCGAGGAGGTAAGAATATCACGTTCTCTGTACTTGAATGCATTCAACTGAAATTCAAAATCCAGCAAATGGTCTTCATCTGTATTGCGTGTCATGAACGGATTTTTTTCAGAAATAGAAGTAGAAGCCTGATCGGCCACATAGTTTAATATTCCGAAAACATTCATGTTGCTAAACTCCCGCTTGAATTCGGTCAACCTGCTTTTCGCCACCAATTGCATCAACACTGTATTATCTCCTTCAAACGTGGTGTAGATCTCCGAATCATTCTTCAGCCGGTCAATCCTGTTCTCGGAGAGATAACCTTTGCCGCCACAACACTCTCTGCATTCTTGAAGGGTGGCTGTTGTATTCCAGGTGGCAAAGGATTTTAATCCTGCGGCAAGCGCCTCAATCTCCTGCATATCATCTTCGGTTCGCTTTAGGAATCGATCCGTCAGATAGCGCAAAGCAAAATGTAAAGCATAGGCATTTGCCAATAAGGGCATGAGTCTTCGCTGATGCGTTCTGTAATTTAAGATGGGAACTTCTGCACTGCCCTCCGGCCCAAACTGTTTTCGTTGATCGCTGTAGCGTATGGCTATCGTCAATCCTGATTTAACAGCGCTTAGGCCCGAGCGCGGTATTCCAATTCGTCCCCCGACTAAAGTGCCCAGCATGGTGAAGAATCTCCGGTTGTCACTGGAGATAGGGCTCGCAAATTTTCCATCCGTGGTCACAGAAGCAAAACGATCCAGCAGATTTTCATAAGGTATCGTTACCTTATCGTAGTGTATCTTACCATTATCAACACCATTCAATCCCATCTTTCTTCCACAGTCTTCGATAGTAATACCGGGGAGAGTCTTACCGCTTTTATCGCGGAGAGGAACTAAGAATGCACCCACTCCATAATCTTTTCCATCCAGGATTAACTTGGCAAAGGTGGTGGCCATTTGACCGTGGACCGCTGCGTTGCCAATGTATTCCTTCTTAGCTCCTTCATGCGGTGTTTGAATTACAAAAGTCCTGGTGGCATGATCATAGGTAGCAGTCGTTTCAATATCACGCACATTAGAGCCATGTCCTGTTTCGGTCATGGCAAAGCAACCGGGTAACTCCAATGTGCCTATCGGTTTGAGATATTTCTTGTGATGCTTTTCAGTGCCCAGGAAATAAACACTCATGCCAAACAATCCAAACTGCACGCCAAACTTAATGACGAGACTCAGATCATGGTAGCTTAAGGCTTCCATAATAGCAAAGTAGCTAGCCATGTCGGCCTGACCGCCATACTCCTTTGGATAGGCCATGGAGCCATAGCCCTGCTGCGCAAGCTGGCGACACCATTGTAATACCTTCTCACGGTATTCACTGAGACTGTCGGTGTAGATAAACTTAAATTCAGGATCAGCGATGAGTGTTTTTACCTTATTAATAATTTTCTCCTCGGGACCATCCAGAATTTTGGTAAGTGTAGTAGTATCAAAAGTGTACTGAGTGCCTCGCTGTTGCGTAACGGTGGCACGCCTCTCGGGATAGAAATTATAAATTGTCTCACCGGGAATTAGTCCAAGCGCACTATCGATAGTCTCGAATGAGGCGCGTCCTTTTACTATTGAATCACTTAAAGGTCCTTTACTCTTACGTTGAACAAGCTGATATCCGATATCGACAAGTTTGCTACTGGCGCTGGATGGCATTTGATCAATCGCATTTCTAATTTCTGCCAGCCAATCTTTAAATTCATCCGGAGAAGGAGGGGAGGAAGGATTGATCTGCTCCAGAAGAAATTGTCTTTCCGGTTCAGTAAGCCACCCCTGACTATCAATCAATCCCTTGATTGCCTTCACCTCGGTGGGCGTGAGTACAGCATCTGACCACACAATATAAAATAGCGGAAGGAAAACATGCAGGTTGGGATTGGCGGTAAGTAGGGGTGACGTTAACATGACGTTGGGGTTAAATTATTAATTCTTCACATCCGTGATGACCACCTTCTCCATTACATCGCCTTGCTTTATTTGATCGATGACATCAAGTCCTTCATAGACTTTCCCGAAAACGGTATGATTGCGATCCAGATGCTTTGTGTTTTCACGACTGTGACAGATAAAGAATTGTGACCCACCGGTGTTGCGCCCCGCATGGGCCATGGAAAGAACTCCTCTATCGTGGATTTGATTCGGCCCGGTGAGCTCACAATCAATCTTGTATCCCGGTCCGCCACTTCCAATACCATCCGGACATCCCCCCTGGATCATGAAGTTGGGAATCACCCGGTGGAAGATAAGACCATTATAAAAGCCTTTGTTGGCCAGATCGGTAAAGTTCTTTACGGTTTTGGGTGCGTCTTCTTCAAAGAACTTAATTTTCATAACACCCTTTTTTGTGTGGATTTCTGCTATCTTCATTCGTTTTTTATTTGAAGGCAAAGTAAGTAAAACGGAGCAGGATGAGTACATGTGTCACCAATAAAAAGATGTATCCTATCGCTGAAATAGCCGAAGATGCATTAATAGAAGCAAGAACTCAATATGACTTTGGCCAGCGGGAGGGCCCAATAGCAATCTATCGTTGTGACGAGTGTGGCGCTTATCACCTTACTTCAAAAGGAGAAATGAATGAAAAGCTCAAACAATATCTGGCCACCGGGAAAATTTCCCTGCAAAAAGAAGCCAATCATTGGATGAATAAGATAAAGAAGAGATAAGGGCATCTCTAAAAATCTAAATTGTTTGTCAGACTGAGCTTGTCGAAGTCGTTTTGCGATTCAAAAAGCGACAAGTTGGTTTCGACAAGCTCAACCTGACAGGATTTTTAGAGATGCCAATAGGTTGTAGTAATGTTAAAAAAGCAGTCAATTTCATTTCGAGCGTGAGCGAGAAATCTACCAATTAAACTAAAAAATTAGAACCATGAATTGGATTGAAGCAACCGGGCATATGGGTGCCATTTTAACAAGTGTTACCTTTATTCCTCAGGTGTACAAAGTCTGGAAATCAAGAAGTGTTGGAGACCTGAGCCTGATGATGATGTGCATTGTTTTCCTCAGCACGTTGGTCTGGCTTACCTACGCCATCGCCCTGATGCTATGGCCTGTGATTTTAGCCAATAGCATCGTTTGCATTTTGAGTGCCTTACTTATTTACTTTAAGTTTACGTTTTCAAAGAAATAGGATGATAAAAATTGGAACACCGCTGACCTCTTCGGCTGTTAAAGTAATGATGTTGGGCTCCGGGGAATTGGGGAAAGAAGTAGTCATTGAATTTCAGCGCTATGGCGTTGAGGTAGTTGCCGTAGACCGGTATGACAATGCTCCCGCGATGCAGGTGGCACATCGGTCCTATACGATTTCAATGCTGGATGGTAATGCGTTGAGTACTTTGATCAGAAAAGAGAAGCCTGACTTTATCGTGCCGGAAGTGGAAGCCATTGCCACCGACACATTAGTTGCACTTGAGAAAGAGGGCTTTCGGATAATCCCCACGGCCACTGCAACAAAGCTGACCATGAATCGTGAGGGAATCAGAACTCTGGCGGCAGAAAAGCTAGGGCTAAAGACTTCGCCCTATCAATTTGCCGGAACAAAAGTAGAATTTGTCGCAGCTATAAAAAGTATTGGCATGCCGTGCGTTATAAAGCCCATCATGAGTTCATCGGGAAAAGGACAGAGTGTCATTAAAACGGAAAGCGATATAGATCATGCCTGGCAATATGCACAGGAGGGAGGGAGAAGCGGTGGTGGTCGGGTGATCATTGAAGGCTTTGTTGATTTTGATTATGAGATCACACTCCTCACCATCAAACACAAAGATGGAGTTTCATTTTGCGCCCCCATCGGACATAGGCAGGAGCATGGCGACTACCAGGAATCATGGCAGCCTCATCCCATGACGGAAAAAGCGCTGAGCAACTCACAGGACATCGCAAGGAAAGTAGTTAATGCTTTAGGAGGTGTTGGGATTTTTGGCGTTGAGTTTTTTGTGAAAGCCGATGCTGTTTATTTCAGTGAACTTTCTCCTCGTCCGCATGATACAGGTATGGTAACAATGATCTCACAAGATCTTTCGGAGTTTGCATTACATGTTCGTGCTATTTTAGGGCTACCTATTCCCGTGATTCGTCAATTGGGACCGTCAGCTTCCAGTGTCATTCTTGTAAAAGGCAAATCATCTAATATTACTTACACAGGATTAGAAGAAGCATTAGCAGAACCCGATACTCAACTTCGTTTGTTTGGCAAACCCGAAGTAAATGGCGAACGAAGAATGGGCGTGTGTCTTGCAAAAGGAAGCACGATTGAAGAAGCAAGAGGGAAGGCAAATAGGGCGGCTGGAAAAATTAGTTATTCCCTTTGATAGGGAATTAATAGAAATGTTAAGAAATTGGATATGAACTATGAATATTGAAACCGCCTATCTGGAACGATGTATTGCTACGCTGGACAAGGCCTTATCATTACTCAAGCAATCAACCCCTGAAGTTATAGATTACGACATGTACCGTTCAGCCTGTGTCAAAGAATTTGAAATCATTTTAGAGCAAAGTGACAAGCTGCTTCGCAAAGTATTAAAACCATTTTTTCACTCATCTCAGGCCGTTGACCAATTAATCTTTAAAGACGTATTCCGTCATGCCGTCTTGCGAAATATCATAACTGCCGATGCATGTGAGCGATGGCTGCAATACCGTGATAACCGCAACAGTACTGCCCACGACTATGGTGCCAATTTTGCCGAGGAGAAGTCATCCTTTTACCACAATTTATTGCTGATGCCATAGCTTTGGCAGAAGTCATAAAAAAATTAAATAACTCTTGATATGCTGCTAAGGGCAAAAGACATGCAGGCATTACTACAAATTTTCTCAACAGTAAACCTGCCCGTTGAGATATGGGCCTATGGAAGTCGGGTAAGCGGCTCTGCACATGAAGGCAGTGATTTGGATTTGGTGATACGCAGTCAGCACCTTGCCCAGTTGCCATTGGGTTTAGTCGATCAGCTCAGCGAGAAGATAAGAGACAGCAACATACCTATTTTAGTAGAACTACGCGACTGGGCGATGCTTCCGGAGAGTTTCCATAGGAATATAGAACAACACTATGAAGTACTATTTGATAACCGAAAAGTTGTTGAACAAGCAGATCAGTATCATATCCTTTATGAACCACCCGCTAAGTATAAAGTAAAACCGAATGACATTAATCCAGACAACTAACTGGGGATAGCAAATGTTAGCGGATATTTCACTGTTAATTCAAAAGTTGTTACATGTCTCACAACAACTCCACAGCCATTCGTAAAATCATTCACATCGACATGGATGCTTTCTATGCCTCCATTGAACAACGGGATAACCCGGAATATAGGGGTAAGCCAATAGCAGTAGGCGGCTCACCGGAAGGTCGGGGAGGAGTTGTGGCTACAGCTAGCTATGAAGCCAGGAAATTTGGCATTCGCTCGGCCATGTCCTCCAAAAAAGCGGTTCAGCTTTGTGCTCATGTTATTTTCGTACGGCCAAGATTTGAAGCTTATAAGGGAGCTTCTCTTAAAATCAGAGAAATATTTCATCGGTATACCGATTTGATCGAACCACTTTCACTCGATGAAGCGTATTTGGATGTCACGGAAGACAAACAACAAATTGGCTCTGCGCTGGAGATAGCAAAGCAAATAAAGCAGGCGATCAAAGACGAATTAAATCTAACAGCCTCTGCAGGAGTATCCATCAATAAGTTTGTCGCCAAGATTGCCTCGGACATCAATAAACCCGATGGGCTCAAGTTTATCGGGCCTTCACGGATCGAATCGTTTATGGAAGAACTACCGGTAGAGAAATTCTTTGGAGTAGGGAAGGTGACAGCGGAGAAGATGAAGAAGATGGGAATAGTGAAAGGTGCAGACCTTAAAAAACTTACGGAACCGGAATTAATAAGACACTTCGGTAAGTCCGGAAAATTTTATTACAAAATAGTAAGAGGCATCGATGATCGGGAAGTGCTACCGCACCGCGAAACAAAGTCTATTGGCGCTGAAGATACTTTCCCCTATGATCTCACCTTGCCAGAGGAAATGCAAGCTGCACTTGATAAAATCGCAGCGATAGTTCATGATCGGCTACAGCGCAATCAACTCAAAGGAAGAACCGTGACATTAAAAATAAAATACCACGACTTTAAGCAAGTCACCCGCAGTCAGTCTTTTATCCACAGCATTGATGACTTTGAAACCATCAATGCCACGGCAAACAAACTTTTGTTTGAATCCGAAATAGAGGGGAAGAAAATTCGCTTACTCGGCATCACACTTTCCAACTTCAATGAGCCTGGCCTAAAGCAGAAAAAGGAAGACCTTACTGACCAGTTGAATCTGTTTTGAGTTATTCTCTTTGGCTTGGAATTGAAATTCAATTAGCTCCCAATTGTTTTAGAAATTTTTCTGAGTTGGCCTTTGTTGCTGCAGGAGGATTGAGGCTTAAGGACTTCTTGAAATGCTTTATTGCATTAGCCTTATCACCTTTGGTAAAGTATGCTTCACCCAAACTGTCCCAGGCGTTAGGGCTTTTAGCAAACCGCTGTGTATTGAGTGTTAATATCTCGATGGCTTTATCTGTTTGCCCTTGATTCAGTAATTGATAGCCATATGTATTTAGTTCAGCTTCGGTTGCTCCTCCAATAGCATCTTTAACGATTTTTTCAGCTTCGTCAGTTTTTCCCATCTCTTTCAATATCCCCGACTTGATATTAGCATTTCCAAAATTATTATTCTGAGCAATGGCCTGATCAATCCATATTAATGCCTGTGGCATATTTATTTTATTCTGCAATGCATAATTGGCAGCACTGGAATATCCTTGAGCATTAAATCCCACAGGACCTTTTAATTCTTCCGTAGCATTGACAAGGACAAGTTCATCCACAGCAAACTCAATAGCAACGGGGAATTGTTTCTTCTCCCAGTTAAGAACCAGTTCACCCGAGTTTTTAGTAAGATTAATAAAGTCATACGTAAGTAACTCAGTGTGCGGAATTGTCCTCACCTGGATTTTGGCTCTGAGTTGATCGTGATTTGAATCGTACCAAAAACTTCCCCATGATCTGTAATCCTTTGAAAGAATGACCTCGCCTGAATCATCTTTATTGATGACAAAGAACAATCCATACTTTCCTGCAGGCAAAGGTTGCCCGCCTACTTTTGCTGCGTGAGAAAATTCAATGACCGTATTTTCATTGGCCCCCGCTCGCCAAGGTGCATCATTGCCAGCTCCAAAGCCTTGCTTATTCCATCCATAAGGAACCTGAGGACCCCAGATTTCTCTGCCCTTAACAGCAGGGCGGGAATAGCTAACCGTTACCGTGGAGATACCAATGGTTTGCGTGACTTTCGCTGCGGGGCTTGGTATTCTCGGTGTTGTAATTCCTTGAGCAAAAGAATGCACAGCAAATGCTGTCATGATCAATACAACAATTAATCGAAAGCAAGATTGGTTCTTCATACGGTGGGGGGTTTTGGGTCAAATTAGAAACCTCTCAGCTATCAGACAAGAAGCTATTATAAAATCAACCAATTAACGGTAGTCAATTTTCCTATTTTGAAGGATTCGGGTTAAAAACCGGTATTGAAATTCAAGATACCTAGCTGGCTATCTCAATCTTAACTCTCTTTCCTTTTAGCTTTTCATTTTTTATTCTATTCAAAACCTCCTCCACCAGAGAATACTTTACAGACGCATAGGAAGCATGGTCCAGAGTGGTGATTAACCCAAGGTCACCACCGTTTAGCCCACCTTTTTTTGTCAGCAAGCCAACGATGTCTCCTTTGCTGATTTTATCCTTTTTTCCGGCACTTACATAAAGGCACGCAAAGGAGGGAGGCGGTGGTAATTTTAATTTATCCTTGAGTTTAATCTCGTTTACTGATTTGTCGATGTAGTCGGGTAATGTTTCATCTTCAGCCAGGATCAAGTAGGCAACTCCCTCGGCATGCATGCGTGCGGTACGGCCGTTACGATGAGTGAAACTTTCTTGCTGAGGCGGCAATTGATAATGCACCACGTGTTTTATTTCCGGTATGTCCAGCCCGCGAGAAGCAAGATCTGTGGCAATAAGCACATTGTGCGCGCCACCTCGGAATTTTATTAGATTCTTTTCACGATCGATTTGCTCCATGGCACCATGCAGAATTCCGTGAGCAAAATTGTTTTTCTTAAAAAGCGCACTGATGCGTTCTACCGCATCACGATGATTACAAAATACAAGACAGACTTCCTGATTGAAGCTTGCCACCAATCGCATTAGCGCATCCACTTTTTCAAGACTAGTAGTATGTACTAATTTCAAACTCAGTCTGGAAGTAACTTCATCTCTTAGGTAATTGATCGTTTCAAATTTCGTAGAAGCCAGAAAATCAGGTAACTCAACAATCTGTGTAGCAGAAGTAAGTATACTTTGCTGTTTGCCGCTAAGGGACTTGAGGATAGCTTTCATCTCCTGATCAAAACCCATTTGAAGGGATTTATCAAATTCATCCAGCACAACAACCTTAACGGTCCTTGGATCAAATGACTTTCGTTCAATATGATCAGCAAGTCTGCCGGGCGTCCCAATGACAACTGCAGGTGCTTCACTCAAGCTATTTTGCTCCGTCCTTACCGAATGGCCACCGTAGCAACAACTCACTTTGTAGGAAGTCTTCATGGACCTGAAAACCTGTTCTATCTGAAGCGCTAACTCTCGGGAAGGAGCCACAATCAATGCTTGCACACTTTTGGCATCAGCTTGTAACTTACTAAGCAGAGGAATCAAAAAGGCAATCGTTTTGCCCGATCCCGTGGGGGCCAGTAGTATAAGATTAGGAATAGAATCAGCCTTTTCAATGACCTCTTTTTGCATACTGTTTAACTCAGCAATGGAGAGATTCTTTAGATATTCAGCGTGTGTGACTTTAAGATTCTTTGACATGCCGCAAAGGTAGCCTTATATTGATTCTTCCAGTCCTAATTTTTTGAAGATCAGCTTGTGCGTTGAATAATCAATGATGAATTATCACCCGTTTGGTGTTATTGCTCAGCTTTACTAGAAAATGTTACTTGCCATTTAAAACGGGTAAACATTATGAAAATTAGCATTCTGGCAATTGTACTTACTCTTAGCCTGAGTCAGGCAGAAGGGCAGAAATTTCCTAAGCCACTTCAAGCTATCGTTGATGCCGAACGGGCCTTTGCTCAGACCTCGAAAGAGACCAACACGGTCAATGCGTTTGTCAGTCATTTATCTCCGACAGCCGTATTCCTTATACAAGGAGAAGAAGTTAACGGGCTGGAAAGCTGGAAAATCCGTCAACCGGATAGCAGTCTTCTCTTTTGGTACCCTGTGTATGCAGACATTTCATCATCAGAAGATTTCGGTTACACTACCGGGCCATTTTCTTATTACAATACCCATCAGGACACGGTTGCTGTTTTTAGCGGATACTATTCAACCATCTGGGAAAGAGAAGCAAACGGAGAATGGAAGGTGCTATTTGATTTGGGGAGCGGAATTTCAACGGATGAAGGGCGGGCCGTTTCGACTTCTAACATCAAGCTAAAGCCGAATAAGAAAAAGCTTTCCAAAGCAAATGAATTAGAAAACTTGTTAAAGGTAGATAGGGCTTATGTGGAAACCCTACGGGCAGGTAATAAATCTTTCGATCCTTCATACTTTTCAGCAGAAGGAAGAATCCACAGGCCGCGACAACTTCCCATCATTGGTATGGAGAAGATAAGACTCTTTGGTGAAGAAAATCAAAAATTTGAGTTAGCTGCACTGAATGGAAAGATTGCTTCGTCTTGCGATATGGGATACACTTATGGAAAAACGAAAGTGACCATTACTAAAGACGGAGCAGAAAGAATAGTGAATTTGAGTTACTTCAGGATTTGGAAGAAAGAAGATGGAGCTACCTGGAAAATTGTGCTGGATGTAATTGGGCAATAGCGTGCATGCGCAAAAAGGTGGCGTCCAAAGCTGATTTTGTTCGTGTTTATGTCACTACATTTGTTGAATGGATACGCTACAAAGATTCCACCTGGTTTTAATTCCTTTTGCTTTTTCTTTACTAATCCATTGTACCCCACCCAAACAAAGTCACCCTATTGAAGAGCAAAATTGGATTCATGGATCGGCAGATTGCTCAGCGAACAGAGACCCTCTGCTACAGATCGTTCGGTTTAATGAGACCACCTGGATACTGAGACAGAATAAGTGCATTCATTATGAAGCTCCATTTGTGTTTTTGTTTGTTGGAGCCAACAAAGCCTTGCTTGTAGATACTGGAGCAACGGAAACCGAAGATAAATTTCCTTTGTTTCGTGTGATTGATAGCTTGATCAATTTATCATCAACAATTGATGGAACCTTAATTGTTGCTCACACCCATAGTCACAGCGATCATCATGCAGGCGACTCGCAATTCGCAAGTCAACCAAATGTTGAGGTAGTGGGGCTGAGTGTCAATGAGGTGAAGACCTTTTTTAGAATTGAAAATTGGCCTGAGGACAATTCCACTTTTGATTTGGGCAATAGGATACTTGATGTCATTCCAATTCCTGGCCATGAGAAATCAAGCCTTGCATTTTATGATCGAAGCACCGAATTGCTACTAACGGGAGACACCTTTTATCCCGGCCGACTTTATATCGAGGATTGGGTTGCTTACAAAAATAGCATAACCAAACTAATGCAATTTACTTCCGCCCATAAAGTCTCTTATATCCTTGGCAATCATATTGAGATGTCTGATATTGAAGGGAAAGACTATTCTGTTGGCTCCACCTTCCAGCCAAAGGAGACGAAACTTCCATTGATGATAGATGACCTGAAATTGTTATCAGAGGCATTAGAGAAGCTTGGCGATATCCCAACCAGAGAAGTCCACGATAAATTCATCATCTATCCGAAATGAATAATTTGAGGTTTTAAGGCGTGAGGGAGCCGTTTTGAGTTAGGTTGTGGGTGTTCTGCTTTTATTTTCTTGCAATTCTTCCTATATTTCTAAGCCACCAACCTAATTCTATCATGAATTTCACACCGAATATCAAGAGCAAGGAGGAAATGAATGCCGCATTGCCAAAATACGAGTCTGTTGTAAAGTACATGGTTCCTATAAGTAAGCTGATTACGTTCAGGCCCGAGCAGACGATCAATGAAGTGATAGACATTATTATAGAAAAAAGAATCTCCGGTGCCCCTGTTCTCGATGAACATCGCAAACTGGTTGGAATTATTTCAGAAAGAGATTGTCTTCGAATTATTGTTGACCAGGCCTACCACAACTTGCCACATGATGCCCCCAAGGTTTCTGACTACATGACCAAGCAGGTGAAAACCCTCTCGCCTTCAAGTGATGTGGTGGAAGCGGCTACTGAATTTCTGGGTACACCTATTAGAAGATTGCCGGTAGTTGAAAACGGTATTCTCATAGGTCAGATCAGCCGAATCGATATCTTACGCGCTGCTAAAAATATCAAGGCGACAAGCTACTAGTTTGGTTTTATTTGATTTGGGCGTGTTGAACTAGTGTCGTGTTCACGCCTAATTTATTTCCCTTCTCGTGGGTAAGGTTAGCAACATATTGCCTTTTCCTGCCGTTTATCATTTTTAGGAAACTCCTTTCAGGATAGTAAGTTTAATCAGGCAGACCAAACCTTTGTCTTATGCTTAAAAATTTCTTTAAAACGGCAGGCCGCATTATTGCTAAAAATAAGGCTTATGCTACCATTAATTTTGTTGGACTTACATGCGGAATAGCATTGTCGCTTTTAATTCTGGCTTATGTTCGGTCTGAATTAAGTTACGACCGCTTTCATGAAAAGAGCGATCGCATTTACAGAATTCGGTATAAGGCCCCTAATGGATTAGAGCTGGCAAGTTCTCCACCACCTATAGCTCCTGTAATGAAAGATTTCTTTCCGGAGGTAGAAGAGGCAGGCAGAGTTTATGGAAGGAACGTGAGTATCAAGCGTCCCGATCAGGATGAGGCATTCGAGGAATCCAATGTCTACTTTGCTGATTCATCACTTACTAAAATTTTCACCTTCCAATTTATCAAGGGAAATCCCCATCGGGCTTTGCATGATAAATTCACGGTGATCATTAATGAGGAGATGGCCACCAAATACTTTGGTGATACTAATCCAATAGGAGAGTCTTTATTGTTTTCAGGAAAACATGAGTTTAAAGTCATTGGTGTCGTCAAGGATTTTCCGGAAAACTCGCACCTGCGGTTCAATATGCTGGTGCCGTACGATAATATGTTTGACCTTGAGAATGATCAGACCGCCCAGGTACTGAGAAATAACCTTGCGATCAATTTTGTGATCAGTCACTCGTATACCTATGTTCTGTTAAAACCAGGCGCTAATCCTAAGAACGTGGATAACAATATGGAGGCCTTCCTGCAAAAGTATGCTAAACCACAGGTTAGGGTAGGTCAGATATTCACTTTAATGCCCCTTGGAGATATTCACTTGAAGTCAACTTTATTGGCGGAGCCATCTACAACAAACTCCATGACAAATATTTATATCTTCATTGGGGTTGGTATCATTACACTTCTTATTGCCTGCATCAATTATATAAACCTAAGCACAGCGCAATCCTTCACCCGTATCAAGGAAATTGGCATTAGGGTGATGATGGGATCAATGAAGCGACATATCATTATTCAATTTCTGGCGGAGAGCTTTTTGTTTTGCCTTGTTTCTCTATTGCTTTCGTATGGTGTCTTTTACTATGCTTTGCCCTTCTTAAATGAGCTTACAGCTAAGCATCTTTTGTTTAATGAAGTGGTGGATACCCAACTCATCATTTTCTCAGCAGGACTGCTCTTCGTCATTACTTTGATGGCCGGTGGGTATCCTTCTTATTTTGTTACTCAATTTGATTCCGTTTCTTCATTGAAAGGAGAGGGCACCGCGGGTATAGGAAGTCAGTGGTTAAGGAAAGGCCTTGTTGTTTTCCAAATGAGTATCGCATGCATGCTTCTGGCGGGATCACTAATTATCATTAAGCAGTTGAGGTATATGCAAGATCGGCCCTTGGGTTTTCAAAAAGAGCATATCATTGCAATTCCATTATTCAGTCAAAATCTTAATGGCATTTTTAGTCAGCAAGATTCAGTTTATCGGTCACGCCTTCAAAGCTTTCGCGATGATGTAGAAAGATTGGCGGGTATAAAACACACTACGCTTTCATCCAATGCTCCGGGCCTGGGGACAGTTTATCGCGGCACTATCCCTGAAGGGTTTACGCAAGAGGATAACCTGTTTGTGGCTAATTTTTCTGTCGACTATGATTTTGACAAAGCATATGAAATGGAAATGGTGGCCGGCCGTTGGTTTAGTCGTGAGTATGGAACAGATCCGGGTGAGGCATTTATTGTTAATGAAAGTGCTGTGCGTGAATTCAAATGGGGAAGTCCTGAAAAAGCTTTGGGAAAGACGATTAATCGCGAAGGCAAGAAAGGTAAGGTAATTGGCGTCTTAAAGGATTTTAATTTCGCATCATTGACGACACCTGTTTCAGCTATGGTTATTGAATTTGACCCGAATCAATTCAATGCACTTTCGATACGATTTGAAAATGACAGGATTGAATCAAAGCTAAAAGAACTTGAAGTGCAATGGAATAGTATCTTTCCGGAGAAGACATTTGAATTCAATTTTTTGGATGAGCAACTTGAAAGTCAGTATCAGGGTTTCCAGAGTTTTGGTACAATTATTAAAACATTTACCTTCATCGCTATACTCATATCCTGCTTAGGTGTTTATGGGTTAGTACTTTTTGTTGTCCAGCGTAAGGTGAAAGAAATTGGAGTACGTAAAGTACTGGGTGCCAATGTTGGCAATATACTTCAACTAATTTATCACCAATTTGCCCTTCTGATTGTTATTGGCTTTGTACTGGCCATTCCGGTTTCATATTATTTTATGAATGAATGGCTTGAGAATTTCGCATACCACTCCACGATTGATGCGCTGACGTATTGCATTACCTTAGGCATTATTCTTTTAATTACACTAATAACGATTAGCAATCAGGCGATAAGAGCCTCTTTGGCAAATCCTGTTAAATCATTGCGGAGTGAGTGAGACTGAATTGTTTTTTATTTCGCCTGACCGATTATAGGCCAAATAATATTTTAGCTTCAGCAAGACCGCTGATTTCAGCCTAAAAGTGAGATAATTTAGCTATCTTTGCAGGTCACTTCATAGCGGTATGAACTTTTGGATTTAGACGTAGTGGCATTTGACTCTTCGTGTCCAATTTGAATGGCCTCTTGAAGATTCCTTATTTTGAACTTATTTATGAATTAAGTGTTTGATAACCAATGAGACAACTAAAAATCAGTAAGCAGATTACGAACAGGGAAAGTCAATCTCTGGACAAATATCTTCAGGAAATAGGCAAGGTCGACTTGATCACCTCAGAGGTAGAGGTGGAGCTGGCCAAGAGAATCCGGGAAGGTGATCAGATGGCCCTGGAGAAATTGACCAAAGCCAACTTGAGATTCGTGGTCTCTGTGGCTAAGCAATATCAAAACAACGGTCTTACGCTCGGAGATTTGATCAACGAAGGGAATGTGGGTCTGATCAAAGCAGCTAAGCGATTTGATGAAACACGTGGTTTCAAATTCATCTCTTATGCAGTATGGTGGATTCGTCAATCCATCATGCAGGCATTGGCAGAACAATCTCGTATTGTTCGTCTTCCATTGAACCGAGTAGGTTCGCTTAATAAGATTACTAAGACCTTTTCTGATTTAGAGCAGAAATTTCAACGTGAGCCTTCTACAGAAGAGCTTGCAGAAGTATTAGAAGTATCAACTGCAGAAGTGGCAGATACCTTGAAGATCGGTGGTCGCCATGTATCCATGAATGCCCCTTTCGTACAAGGGGAAGAAAATGGTTTGCTCGATGTATTGGAAAATGACAGCGAAGAGACTCCCGATGCGGGGTTGATGATCGATTCGTTGAAAAGAGAAGTGCAGCGTTCCCTTTCAACCCTTACACAACGTGAATCGGATGTGATTGCCCTCTACTTTGGCCTTAATGGCGAGCATGCTTTAACATTAGAAGAAATAGGAGAGAAGTTCAGCTTAACCCGTGAGCGCGTTCGTCAGATTAAAGAGAAAGCTACACGCAGACTAAGACATAGCTCCCGCAGTAAGACGCTGAAGTCTTATTTAGGCTAAGCATTCAAATAATTGCATAGAGGGGTTGCTTCATAATTGAGGCAACCCCTTTTTTTTGAATAACCTATGGTAATCACAATTTTAGAATGATCGATTTTGTGCAGAGGCTGTTCGAAGCCGTACACTAATTCAAATTATAACCTTCAAAATCAGTAGCCAAACTATATTTTAAACCTGGCATAATTATTAATACTACAAATAGGAATTAATTTTTTCGTCATGAAGAAATATCAATTAGGCGAGTTTGAAGAAGTGGTCATGCTCACTGTAGGAGTTCTCTACAAGGAAGCGTATGGGGTTTCCATCAAAAAAGAAATTGAAACCCGCCTTTCGCGGAATGTAAGTGTCGGTGCATTGCAGACCGCCTTAAAACGTTTGGAAGACAAGGGCTACCTAAAATCATTTGATGGTGAGGCAACGGAGGAGCGAGCCGGTAGGCCTAAAAAATATTTCCAGATTACAGCACTTGGTAAAAAAGCCATGGAGTATATGAAGAGTACGCGTGATGAGTTATGGAGCGCGATACCGAAGATGGCGTGGAATAGACTAATAGACGTGAGATTTAAGACACAAGATATGGAGCCACTAATCTTGCGTCTTAAATCTTGATACCTATGTCTAATAAACCTCCACGACTCCCGCTCCGCTTCTTCCGCTGGTTCTGCCATCCAAGATTGAGGGATTCTATTGAAGGAGATTTGATAGAGTTGCATCGGGAGCGCAAAGTTGAAAGTGGAAAGTTGAAAGCGGATATAAAATTTGTGGGAGATGTATTGCTCTTATTCAGGCCAAGTATAATCAGGCCAACGGAAGGATATAAAAATTTAAACAACTACGGTATGCTGAAAAGTTATCTTAAAATGGGTTGGAGAAGTCTATCCAAACAAAGAATGTATTCTTCAATCAAGATCGGAGGTTTTGCATTGGGTATTGCTGCGTGCATTTTAATTACACTGTTTATCCTGGACGAGTTAAGCTATGACCTTCATTATTCTAAGGCAGATAGGATTTATAGAGTTGTGGTTGGCTATAACTATAATGGAGAAGCGGGTAAAGATGTCTGGTTTCAGGCGCCCTTTGCAAATGCCTTAAGCGAAGATTATCCTGAAATTGAGAAAGTGGGTCGCTATAATTCAAGTGAACTTTTTGGAGCTGGGAGTAATGAGATCAGAAGAGCGGATCAAGTAGAAAATAGCTATGAAGAGAAATTTGTATATGCCGATCAATCTTTATTAGAAATTCTGCAGGTGCCCATGGTATATGGAAGCCTGGCCCATTGCCTGGACCAGCCCAACACCCTTGTTATTACTAAACGGATAGCGGATAAGTATTTCCCGGGTGAAAACCCCATTGGCAAACTCATGATCATCAATAATGATGATAAAGATCCATTTAAGATTGGTGGAGTAATTGAAAATTTTCCAACTACATCACATCTTCAATTTGATTTCTTTATGACGTTGAAAGGTGTAGAGTTTTGGCCGGGCGAGCAATCTTCCTGGGGAGCTACCAACTATCCAACCTATGTACTGCTAAAGCCCGGAGCGGACGCTGCTCAATTACAGAGAAAACTCTCAGGGATTATTGAAAAATATTTACTTCCTGTTTGGTTAAAACAAGGAATGGCAGACGCACAGGTAATTGCAAAGAGTGCATGGTTTGAGCTTCAACCTATCAAAGACATCCATCTTCGGTCAGAAGGAATTTCAGACCCGGTTGAGCACGGTGACATCCGGTTCGTTTGGCTGTTTGGTGCCATTTCCGGATTTATACTCATCATCGCCTGTATCAATTTTATTAATCTCTCCACCGCTAAATCTGCCAACAGGGCTAAAGAAGTAGGGCTCAGAAAAACCGTTGGTTCATTGCGCAGCCAAATCATCAATCAGTTTTTGGCCGAGTCACTAGTGTTCAGCTTCCTGTCTTTTGCCGGAGGGATTATACTTGCCTGGTTACTTTTGCCCTACTTTAATTTATTATCAGCCAAATCTTTAATCTTCCCGTGGTACCACTGGAGTTTATATCCCATTCTTTTGATTGCTGCAATTGTTGTAGGAATTCTCGCGGGTATTTATCCGGCATTTTATCTTTCTGCTTTCAAGCCAGCAAGCGTGTTGAAGGGAAATGTAAGCCGGGGGAGTAAGAATGCCACAACCCGAAGTACGCTGGTAGTTTTTCAATTCACAGCATCAATTGTCCTGATCATTGCCACATTTGTTATCTATCGACAGGTGGAATATATCTTGAATAAAAAGGTGGGATTTGACAAAGATCAGGTACTGCTTATACAAGGCGCTAATACATTGGACAAACAAATTTTGACCTTTAAGAATGAGATTCTGCAATTGTCTCACGTAAAGAGTGCAGCCATAAGTGATTACTTGCCAATTAAAGGTACTAAG
Source organism: Bacteroidia bacterium (assembly GCA_031382175.1). GTDB lineage: Bacteria > Bacteroidota > Bacteroidia > Cytophagales > Cyclobacteriaceae > ELB16-189. Next base: position 86,186 of record JANMYO010000036.1, read on the forward strand.
CGGAATGGGAATGGCTTCTATAAAGAGGGAAGAAGTACAATTGATAAGTCCGTGAATACCCAAGTTTGGAAAATAGACCATGATTACCTTAAGACGATGGGTATTAAGCTGATTGACGGTCGTAATTTTTCTTTGGACATGCCAACCGATACGGCCTCAATTATTATAAATAAGACCATGGCAAGAGAATTAGGGTTGAACAATCCTGTGGGCCAGCGCATTATGAATTGGCGGGTATATAATGTAATTGGAGTGATTGAAGATTTTCATTTTGAATCCTTACGGGATAAAATAGAACCGCTGGCGATGGTCCTTGGGACAAGCCCGAATATTATATCGGTTAAATTAAATGCTGGTGATATGTCTGGTGCTTTGATGGGAATTGAGGCCGTGTGGAAAAAGTTTTCACCAAACCAACCCATACGCTATACTTTTTTGGATGAGAGTTTTGCGAGGATGTATGATGATGTGCAACGCATGGGAAGAATATTCATCAGTGCAGCGGTATTGGCTATCATTGTGGCTTGCCTTGGCTTATTTGCTTTGTCGGCCTTTATGGTGGAACAGCGCAGTAAAGAGATTAGCATTCGCTTAGTGTTGGGCGCGTCACTAAAGAGTATATTTAATTTATTGACTCTTAATTTTCTAAAGCTGGTGCTGATATCAATTGTTATTGCCGTGCCAATCGCCTGGTACAGCATGCAGCAATGGCTTCAGGATTTTACTTACCGAACAGAAATTTCATGGGATATATTCTTATTGGCCGGTGCAATGGCGGTGCTGATCGCGGTTCTTACCATTAGCTATCAAGCCATTAGAGCAGGCCTCATGAATCCGGTGGATAGTTTGAAATCAGAATAGCCTTGGGTTTGGCTATTTTGTTACTACCTGATACGATCGACCGTTAACCGTTTCTACTTCCTTTACTACACGGGTTTGTTTCAATTCTGTAAGTAGTTCATTTAATTTTTGCTCATCGCCTCCTGTGTTAGCCAAAATCTCTTGATAGGTTTTTATATCGTTGGGTGCTTTCCTGAAATTAGTAATGAAATTAAGGATGTCTATCTTCTTCATTAAGCTGAATTTTTTATTTTGAAGATATACGAAAAATCAAGAGCAAAGGTTGGAGGGTATTCTATTAGGAGATCAATCATTTTTATACCTTCGCGATGAATATGGCTTTGTTTATTTCCTCTTTGAATTCGGGTAGCAACGGTAATTGCTATTATATAGGCAATCAGGAGGAAGCAGTTTTGATTGACGGTGGAATTTCTTGTCGTGAGACGGAAAAGAGAATGAATCGCCTTAATCTTTCAATGAAGAAGATAAAGGCTGTTTTTATTTCACATGAACACTCAGACCATATCAATGGGGTAACTTCTCTTTCAAAGAAATATAAAATCCCCATCTATATCACTTCCAGCACCTTTCAGTCGGGGCGATTAAGGTTAAGCTTGAGTCCCGTTATCTCCTTCAGAGCCTATGAACCCATTGCCATTGGCAATCTCCTCGTTACTGCATTTCCGAAATTCCATGATGCGAGTGATCCCCATAGCTTTGTCATTTCCTGTAACGAGGTGACAGTAGGTGTGTTTACGGACATTGGCCAGTCGTGTGAACATGTCATTCGTCATTTTCAACTTTGCCATGCGGCATTTCTTGAGTCTAATTATGATGAGGAAATGCTGGAGACCGGTAAATACCCGATCTATTTAAAGAACAGAATACGCGATGGGAGGGGGCATCTTTCGAATACGCAAGCCGCTGAACTTTTTACAAGCCATCGCCCACCCTTTATGAGTCATCTCTTTTTATCTCATTTGTCAAAGAATAACAACACACCAAAAATTGTAAAGGATTTATTTATCAGGATTGCTGGTGCGACAGAAGTCATCATTGCACCGCGAGACAAAGAAACAAAGCTCTATCATATCAGGAACCATAGCAATAGGACCGGCCAGCGGGTTGCGCCCGAAAACAAGAACTTAAGCTTTCAACTTTCTTTGTTTCAGTAATAAGCCTCCTTCGCTCGTTGGTAACGTATCGGGCAAAGCCATTTGAAACCTCGTACTACCTCACAGCAAAAGTTTTGCTGACAATCAACATCTTTCAGTACTTTGCTAGCCAAATAATCCAGAATTATGACCTCCAATAGAAGAGCATTTATAAAGAGCATGGGAGTAGGTTTAGCAGCTACTGGCCTTGCTGCAGATAATATTGTGAGCGCTTCCAGTCTTGCTGCCAGTGGTTCTGAAAAATTATTTGTAACCAATCGCCAGCATCCTGAACCAGCTCCAAAAGGCTATGACCGGCTTCCATTACCATGGTATAAATCAACAGTACAACGCCTTAAAGATAAATTAAAAGGGATTGATGTAATCCTTCTGGAGAGTGATCTGAACAAAGTATATTTTTCAGGTTGTTTTAGAAACAGCGGTGAACGAACTACCTGGGTGGTCTTTCCAATTAACGAAAAAGATACTGCTTATTGGTATGCTCCTGCCATTGATCGTGACCTGATTACTTCCTGGTGGTGCACAGAGCTGGAATATTATTTTTGCTATCCTCATACTGAAGGTGGGTTTCCCAACAAAGGGCAGGTTGTGAAGGGCCCGGCCAAAGATTTATTTCAATGGCTGCTCGAGGGATTGCGTAAACGAGGTATGGATGGAAAGACAATTGGAATCGATAAGTCGCTCACTCCATTTCAACAATCTTTGGCAAAGCAAATTTTGCCGAAATCAACTTTTGTTAATATTGCGGAAGAATGCCTTCAGATGCGTATGATCAAAACCACGGAAGAGATTGCGTTGTGTCAACGTGCCTATCGCTACTTTGACAGCATCCATGCTTTTGCCCGTGACTTTATTCTTGAGCATGGCACAACAGTTACCGACTTTGAGATAGGCCAGGCTTTACAAGCTTATGGAATCCGATTGATGATGAATGATGTTTATTACGATGGCAAGCCCCACACTGCGGTGGGTATCGATTCAACATCACACTATGTGCGAGCCGGAGTCTCTACCGCCTATCCTCATCCTAATCAATTTTTTTACAATAAGGTGAAGAAGGGTGAGCCTCTTTATGTAAATACCGATATCAAGCTAGGTGGAATGGGAGGTGAGGGCTATCGCAATTATCTGATTGCTCCATGGACAGATCATCAGAATAAAATGTGGGAGATGGTAGCCGACACAGTTCAAATCATGGTAGAAGAAGCGAAGCCCGGAGCAATGTGTTCGGAAGTAGCTTTTAAAGTGCATC
>JANMYO010000044.1:0-1898 GCA_031382175.1 Bacteroidia bacterium
ATTTATGATCAATGTAAAATCATCCGGTGTGACATTTCCGGTGAGCAAGAAATTAAAATTAAAGTAAGACGAGGAGGGATTGGGGAATACCGACTGAAACACCAAGGTAGTTTCATCTTTAACCTGAAAAGTAATTTTATAAGGTTCCGCTCCACTCGTATTACCACTGGCATCGGTTGCTTCAACGGCAAGTACATATTCTCCTTCTGAAAGCGATGGAGGCCTGAACTCTATTTTAAAATCGGAAGTGGCCGTGGCCGGAAACCATTTAATATCAGTTCGATTCAAAAATATTCGTTCTGTAGGACATTCACTTAAGCTACAAGGGCGTTCTAAAAAAATCTTCATCCCGACAGTATCCGACTTAATCAAAAATTTATTCTCGTCCATAAGTGAAATTAGAATAATTGGATTCGGGGAAACAAAATCACCATTGGCGACCAACCGATCATCAATTTTAACACTTAATACAGGACTGATTTCATCGGGCATTACATTTAAATAAGCTGGCAGGCTCACAACATTGTTTTCATAGTATTGTTCTGGTAGTACTTTCGGATTAACAAAAACACCCACGTCATTAAGACCTGCCTTACCCGCAGTATGGGTTGCCATGGAGAATAAGGTACTGTCACCCGGCAGTGGAGCAATAATTTTGATTGTCTTACTTTCTTTCTTTAACTGTTCGGAGGAGAGCACAGTAAAATCAACACGTAGAGAATCTGTAAATACTTTATTTGAAATATTGACAAACTTATAATCTCCACTCCACGATTGACCTTCCTGCAACTGCTGTTGAGTCTTGGGTCCTTTGTAAATTAATAAGCCTTCCGCCACAGGGTCGTATAGCACGATCCATCTTTTCAATTGGACCGGGCTTAAGTTTACTTCGTCCGAAGAGGTCAATGACAACCTTAGATAGGGATACGTTATCGGATCAATCGAACTCAAATCCAGCGTGCCGATAAATGAATTTTGAATGAGCTCTTCTTTGCCATCGAGTGACACCCCTGTCAAAGAAAAACTATATAGATCACTAGCCTCAATAGATTTTGCCTGAGACACTAAATTTTTCCATTTCGCAGCAGGGCCAATGAGAACCGAATTCATTGTACCAGAAGTGAATCTTCCGGTAATGGTTTCTGAAACCTGAAGTTCCTGCCCATTCGCTGGAGAGTCAGAAGTCTTGAATAACTTTGCTGTTCCGGCTGGTGCACCCTTCCGACCGAAGATGACAAAAGGTTCACCTGTCTGCAGTGAATTAATCTGCGTATCAAGTATACCCAACTCGTTTAGCTTTGATTTCACCGCTGTTGACCATGACGCGACACCGGGATCACCTATTGAGAAGACTACAACAGAATCACTGGTGTTAATAGCATCGACCATTGAAAGAATATCATCACTCAGTCCCGTCTCGATCTCTGAAAGTGTAAAGCTATTAATCACCTGAGGCACTCTTCCGCAGGTACGGGGATCTTGAAAATTAAAAGGAAGCCCCGGATAGGGAACGAGTGTCGTTTTGTCAAAAGCAATAATATTTATTGTGTTGTTGCGACAGGGCTGACCTGAAGTGCTGGTATTATATTCTGCATTGTTGATTTTAACAGAAACATCAGTAGGCAGAGCCGGGTTCATGTTTCCAAAACTTTTAACAAGAATTACGGCTGACGTCTCAGTAAACTTCAGTTTTTTAGAAAGCTCATCCTTCATTAAATTTTCTAATCCATTCTCCGATTGCTGTGGAAATTTTATCTGGGCCCATCCTTCAGAACTTCCGTTAATAAAAATAAATGACGTTGTAGCCCACTCTTTACTTTCGTTCTCTTTGGGTTGATCCAGTTTAGTACGCCAATAATAGACCACTGAATCTTGCGTGAGGAGGCTGATCGTATGGC
>JANMYO010000071.1:0-9840 GCA_031382175.1 Bacteroidia bacterium
TACCGTGCCGGATGTCGTGAAAAGGTCTGCGTTGCCGAAAGCTGGTTGAGATCAAGCACCTGTCCAACATTTAAAGGTGGCAACACTTTGCTGCCCTCACCTTCTTTATCTTCCTCTTCCTCGTCTTTAGACTCCATATAGACTTTCAGAAAGCCTTCAAACTTTATCACTTCACCAGAAGCGGTTAAGGTTCGTGGGTTCGTGGAAATAGCAATGGTCGCGGTTGTTCGCTCCAGTTCTGCATCTGCCATCTGAGAGGCAATGGCTCGCTTCCAGATTAATTCGTACAGGCGCACCGCATTCCTATCTATTCCCGCTTCCAGCACTGAAAAATCGGTAGGGCGGATAGCTTCGTGTGCCTCCTGCGCATTGGCTGATTTAGTTTTGAATCTCCGCGTGTGGACAAACTCCTTACCATAGGCCGATTCAATTTGTCTTACGGCACCTTGAACGGCATCATCAGAAAGGTTTACAGAGTCGGTACGCATGTAGGAAATCTTCCCAGCTTCATAAAGCTTCTGGGCAACCATCATAGTCTGTGAAACAGAGAAACTCAATTTTCGACCAGCTTCTTGTTGCAGCGTTGAGGTAGTAAAAGGTGGTGCCGGTGATTTTTTAGCAGGTTTCTTTACCAGATCGCTGATCGTGAAGACAGCCTTCTTACAAGATTCCAGGAATCCAAGCGCATCTTTTTCTTCACTGAATTTTTCAGAAAGCTCCGCTACAAGCTGCTTTCCCTTTCCCAAATCAAAGAGTGCAGAAACTTTGTAAGAAGATTTCGTTTCATACTTTTCAATCTCACGTTCGCGCTCCACAATCAATTTTACAGCTACCGACTGCACACGACCGGCTGACAACCCTGTTTTAATTTTCTTCCACAGAATAGGTGATAACTCAAAACCTACCAACCGATCTAGCAAGCGCCTGGCCTGTTGTGCATTGACTAAATCAATATCGATACCGCGTGGATTCTGTATGGCATTCAGAATGGCATTCTTCGTGATCTCCGTAAATACAATTCTCCTCGTCTTCTTATCATCCAGATTAAGTACTTCCTTCAAGTGCCATGAGATGGCTTCTCCTTCACGATCCTCATCACTCGCCAGGTAAACTATCTCAGCATCTTCGGCAAGTTCTTTTAATCTTTTAATAACATCTTTTTTCTCCACCGATACTTCATAGGTAGGTTCAAACCCATTTTCAATATCAATGGCACCATTTCCTTTCTTCAAATCACGGATGTGTCCCATGCTTGAACTGACTTTGTAGTCCTTTCCAAGATAGCCTTCAATGGTCTTCGCTTTGGCGGGTGATTCTACGATTACAAGGTTCTTTGACATGCTATTATTTTGCGATCAGCGGCACCAAATATCAGTAATTTTTTAAAAAGTCAAATTCTGACACGACTAACTACCATTTAAACCTGCTCATTTGCATGAAGTAGATATCCCCTTCAAGTAGATATTATTCACAACGTTAGCTCGGATTTTAACCTTCGAAATAAATTTATTTATAATTAATAATATTGTATCAACTAAAACGATTAACAGGATCATTCTAATTTTGTTTGAATCATGAAATCATTACTACTCCTGCGGCATGCTCAAAGTGCTGATAAACAGATGGGTCAACGTGATTTCAATCGTGTGCTTACCGCTGAAGGCCAAGCTCAGGCATGCAATATTGGAGAATACCTAAATAAAAGAGGCATCCGACCCGATTTAATAGTGTGCAGCAATGCAACCAGAGCTACCTCTACAGCTATCCTTGTCTCTGGCAGAATAAATTACGCACCTGATAAAATAATTGAGATAGAAACTATTTATGAAGCTTCCATAATTTCTTTGTTAAGCGTGATAAAAGAGATGAAGGATCAGTTTAATTGCATTCTTCTCGTGGGGCATAATCCTTCTATTTCTACCTTTGGTAAATTTCTTACGGATGAGCACGTGGGAAATGTTGACCCTGCCGGATTACTTTCCATAGAGTTTAGTTTCTCGAGTTGGAAGGAGGTCTCTCGTGGTTCAGGAAAATTATTAACACATTAAGTAGCTTTTAGCAACGGATGAAAAATGAAAATCTAGAAAAATTTGATCCGAACGCACCGGGAAGAAAGGGCAAGCTCTTTGGCCTTCCTCATACAAGAGAGCAATCAGAATTAATCATAATACCTATTCCGTGGGAAGTAACCGTCACCTCAGGAACTGGAACATCAAAAGCGCCATCTGCCATACTCGAAGCATCAAGTGAAGTTGATTTGTTCTCCAAAGAAATCATTGATGTCTGGAAATTAGGGATTACGCTTTTAGATATCCCTGAAGACATCCAGCTAGAGAATGAAAAAGTTCGGGCCCTGGCCATAAAGCATATCCAAGCTTTGGAGATGGGTGAAGCAAGTGACACCAAAGTTATCACTACCAAAGTAAATGAAGCCTGTGAGAACCTTAACATCTATGTGAAAAATACTGCTCAGAAATTATTGCAAGAAGGTAAAATGGTAGGGCTGCTGGGTGGAGACCATAGCACACCCCTGGGATTTATTCGCGCGTTGAGTGAGCGCTATGATCGATTCGGTATTCTTCAGATCGATGCCCATGCCGACTTAAGAAGATCGTACGAAGGATTTACCTACTCTCACGCTTCCATCATGTATAATGTGTTAAAATTGCCTGCGGTAAGTAGACTGGTGCAAGTCGGCATTCGTGATTATTGTGACGAAGAATTTACCGTCATGCAGCGGGCCATGGGCAGAGTGAAAACTTTCTTCGACAACGATATGAAAGAAGCAATCTATTCAGGCCAAACCTGGTACAAAGTCTGCCAGGAGATTATTCATGAACTCCCCGACCTGGTTTATATCAGCTTCGATATTGATGGGCTTACCCCCGATCTTTGTCCTCACACAGGAACACCGGTTCCCGGTGGATTGGATTTCAGTCAGGTAAAGTTCTTACTTAAACAATTGGCCATTTCAGGAAAGAAAATAATTGGATTCGATTTGTGTGAAGTCTCCGGCAAGAGTGAATGGGATGCAACTGTAGGCTCCCGGGTACTTTTTGAATTATGCAACTGGATGGCAGTCTCCAATAAAAAACTGGAACTTAGGAAGACGTAAGGCAATAGGAACGGCAAAAATCAGAAGAGTAAATATTTTGACACGTGCTCTGACTGTCCTATAAAAAACCTATTTTGCTTTACTATTCAACTCAATTAATCTATTCATGAGCGATCTGATCAGTTCCATAGCAACAGGAGTCTGGACTCCGATTTTGTTTTTACTGATTCTGGGGGGAATCTTTTTTTTCTTTTTTTCCGGATTCATTCATTACAAGAATTTCGGTCATTCGATTGCAATCCTCAGAGGCAAATATCATAATCCAAATGATCCCGGCCAGATTAGTCCTTATGAAGCTCTCTCTACCGCACTCGCTTCAACTGTCGGAATGGGAAATATTGCCGGTGTTGCTGCCGCCATAAGTATTGGCGGTCCTGGTGCGCTCTTCTGGATGTGGGTCACCGCTTTTGTGGGGATGTCTACTAACTTTTTTACCAGCACACTTTCCGTCATGTATCGCGGTAAAGACTCTGAGGGTGTCATTCAAGGCGGGCCGATGTATGTGATTCGCGAAGCATTGGGGAAAGCCTGGCAGCCGTTGGCCGTTCTATTTTGCCTCTGCGCCATGATTGGATGCCTTCCTATTTTTCAGGCAAATCAACTTACACAAGCTATCATTGATATTGGTATCGATTCTGAAGAATGGAAAGCTATGACATTCATGATTGGTGGTTTTGAAATTGGAACACTTAAATTTATTATTGGTACAATTCTAATGATCATTTCGGGTTTTGTCATTATTGGTGGTATACAGCGGATTGGTGTGTGGGCCGGTAAGATGGTTCCGTTGATGATCATACTTTATTTCTTTTCTGTACTTGCGATCCTCATTATTCACATAGATAAAGTGCCGCATTATTTTATGATGATTATCACGGATGCTTTTTCAGCTCAGAATTATCATGGCGATCCTGCCCTTGGAGGACTCTTGGGTGGATTGATTGTTGCCGGAGTGCGCAGAGCTTCCTTTTCAAACGAGGCAGGAATCGGCACTGCGCCCATGGCGTTAGGAGCATCACAAAGTTCAGAGCCTATACGTGAAGGATTGGTTTCTATGATCAGCCCAGCGATAGATACTCTGTTAGTCTGTACGCTTACAGCGTTAGCTATTCTTGTAACAGATGTTTGGCAGACTTCAGGAGCAAGTGGAGTTACTTTGACCGCTGCTGCATTTCAAAGTTCCATGCCCGGTATAGGGAAATACCTTCTGTTGATATGCGCATTTTTCTTTGCCATTACTTCACTATTCTCCTATAGCTATTATGGAAGTAAAGCGTTGTCATTTTTGTTAGGGGTGAAGGCAAGCAAGTGGTATGACTACTTTTACCTGTCAACAATCATCATTGGTGCCGTAGTTTCCATGAAAGATGTGATGAACGTCATTGATATTGCCTATGCACTCATGTCGCTGGGTACGATGATACCCGGTTTTATCCTGGCAAGTAAGGTCATGAAGGAGGCCAAGTCCTATTTTACAAGACTTAAGGCAAAAGAGTTTTAAACCATTGCAGTTAAAGCTCGAAGGTTAGCAGGGTATTCTCAGATCAACTAACCGATTCTCGCTGTTTCTCAACCTTTGAAGGATAATCAAAGAGTCCATGTTCTTTTATGGCTTCTTCTACTTTGTGAGGGACAAATTTCTCCCAACCCGACTCACCTTTTCTAATCATCGCCAATACATTATCGGATATAATGTGAAGGTTACTTACATTAGCCTCCTTCATATCTTCCAGTTTGTTATTGTCCATCAGGTAGCGGAACAAACTCTTGATATTGGCAGGAAGTTGTTCCTCGAAATCCTTTAAGGTTACAAGTTCGGAAGAGTCTCTTTTCAAGGCAGGATAGATGTATAGTTTCACATTATTACCAAATAGTGAAGCAAAACTTTCTAAAATACCGCCACGGATGTTCTCGTAGGTTTTCTCCTCAAAAATCTTCTGCAACGCATAAATTCCTAAGATAATCGCTGTCTTCTTACCCTTTGTGATTTTTGATAAGTAATCTACCAACCGATAGTACTCAAAATAATTAGATACCAAAACGGTCTGCCCTAAAGAACAAATGATATCCGCCCGATTCAGGAAATCCTTTTCGTCAATCGTACCATCAGCGCTTAGGTCATTCAAGGTAAGTTCGGTGAGCACCACTATTTTAGAACGATCAACATCCGGTTCATTTCTAAAGTGCCTGCGAGCAGTAAGCAACATATCTACATTGACATGAGTTACCGGCCGGAAACGACCCCTCAACACCAATACATTCTTTTTGTATAAAGCTTCGGAAGGTTGCATTACTGTTCCATCGGGTCCAAACATGGCTGCTTTGGTGAGTCCGTTTTTCACCATCTTCAACGCCATGAGTCGATTGTCTACATGCTTGAAGTCTGGCCCGTCAATACGGAACATATCAATCTCAATCCTTCGGGTGGTAAGACTGTCTAATAAAGAGATCATGATCTCCTCGGGATCAGAAAGGAACATGCAGGCGTACAGCAAATTGACTCCTACGGTACCAATGGCAAACTGTTGCTGCAATGGGTCATTATCATGCAGCTTTACGTGGACAACACAATCATTCGGTTCACTATTAGGTACAAGCTGAAATCGTAACCCAATCCAGCCATGTCCAGTATTTGTCCTTTCAAAATTCAATGCTTCCACCGTATCGGCAAAGGCAAAGAAACGGGTACCTTCAATGCGGTGAGGCAATCTTTCGGGCAGATAGGAATACTCCCTATCCAGCATTTTTATTAGTCGATCTTCACAAACATACCGCTCACACTGCCCGTAAATAGCATCGCTAAATTTCATATCATAGGCAGAAATTGTTTTAGCAATGGTGCCAGAAGCCCCGCCTACCTTAAAAAAATTGGCAGCTACTTCCTGCCCCGCTCCAATCTCAGCAAAGGAACCGTAGATCGCTTTGCTTAAGTTGATCTGAAGTGCCTTTTCCTGTGTTGTTAGTTTCTTCCGTTGATCCATCTTAGTTTAAAAAATTGGATGGGATAAATTTCATATAATTTTTCGCAAGTCCCTATTGCTTTTGGATAAGAATTATGAGCATTCGCGAATCTTTTCCTTTCCAACTTTCACATCTTGCCTTCCATCCATAACAACGGCCTTTTGATAATTTTAGTTTAAGGTCTATTTTGCCAACTAATCAACACGACAAATGTCAACCAGAGGCAATTTTTCCGGACGCATTGGATTCATTTTAGCAGCAGCAGGATCGGCCGTTGGGCTCGGCAACATCTGGCGCTTCCCCTATCTTGCGGGACAAAACGGAGGAGCAGCATTTCTCCTCATCTATCTCATTTGCATTTTTACGTTATGCTTTCCTGTAATGATTGGGGAGATTGCCATTGGTCGAAAAGCACAGAGCGATGCCTACGGATCGTACCAAAAGCTAGGGGGTGGCAATTGGGGTTACCTCGGTCTGTTTGGAATCCTTGCCGGGATATTTATTCTCTCCTTTTATAATGTAGTAGCGGGATGGGCGTTCGGTTACTTTCTTGAGATATCTTTTGGGAATCTTTTGAGTGAAACAGATTACGGAGCCTTCTTTGGAGCCTACATCAATAACACCTGGACCATTTTAGCTTTCTCCCTTGGCTTCATGGTTCTTACCTCACTGATTGTGTCACAAGGGATACAAAAAGGAATTGAAGCTGCCAATAAAATCATGATGCCTTCCTTGTATCTGATTTTGATTGGACTTATTATTTACAGTCTTACCTTACCCAATGCGATAGAAGGCGTTAAGTTCTATTTATTACCTAATCTTAGCGAAATTAATGTCCAGACTCTTTTTGATGGATTGCGGCAGGCTTTCTTTTCACTTTCATTAGGTATGGGTGCATTGATTACGTACGGATCCTATGTTACCAAAAACCAAAATATTGTTTCATCGGCTGCTATAATTACACTCGCTGATACTTCCGTGGCTTTTCTGGCGGGCCTTATGGTCTTCCCGATGGTGGCTGCAATAAATGCGTATGATGTTCAAGGTCCGAGCTTAGTATTTGTTGTCCTTGCGCAGGTCTTTCATAATATGGGTCCAATTGCTGGCCGTATTGTGGGAGGCTCTTTCTTCCTATTACTTTGCTTCGCTGCACTCACCTCTACAATCTCATTGTTGGAAGTTCCAGTTGCATATCTTGTCGATCAAAAGAAATTACCACGCAAAGCAGTTGTTTGGGGCTTGGCAGTTTTAATTTTCGTTCTTGGATTACCGAGCCTGGTGAGTCAGGGAAAAGTTGAGTTTCTATCTCATCTTTCTTTTTACAAAGACAGAGATTTTCTAACTTTTGTCTCTGACATGTGTGATATCAGCTTAACAGTAGGCGGATGCCTTATGTGCATTTTCATTAGAAAACGCTGGACGATTGCCAATATGAATGAGGAGCTTTCGATCGGAAATGATACCTATGCGGGATCCTTGCTCAGAAAATATATTGACTTTACCATCTCCTGGGTCTGTCCGATTTTACTGGGGATACTTTCCCTGCTGATAATTTTCGATAAGTTTTGGGGGATCGAATTGATTTTCGGGTAAGAGATAGCTCCGCCCAGAAGAGACTATTCATATTGCTTAATAGCATTTTTAGGCTGCCTTTACCACTTCTTCTTCTTTCAAAACTCTGCGAAGGATTTTGCCCACATTGGTTTTAGGAAGTTCGGTGCGGAAAATAAAGTACTTCGGGACTTTGTAGTTAGTTAGATTCTCGTGACAGAAGGCCTTAATCTCTTCTTCGGTTAAACTCGGGTCTTTCTTTACGATAAATACTTTTATCACCTCTCCGGATTTAGCATCAGGGACTCCAATGGCCGCAACCTCTAATACCTTTGCATGGCCCGCCAGTACATTTTCAATTTCATTGGGATACACATTAAAGCCGGATACTTTAATCATATCTTTTTTGCGGTCAACAATTTTAAAGAACCCATCAGCATCCATGAATCCAATGTCGCCCGTACGAAACCAGCCTTCTGGAAAAAATACACCCTCGTTATCTTTATTCCAATAGCCGCGCATTACCTGTGGCCCTCGTGCGCAAATCTCCCCGTTCTCCCCTTGAGGAAGTTGAATCCCATTGTCATCAAAAATTCCAACTTCCGTGCTGGGCATAGGGATTCCTATAGAACCACTACGGTGGTTGCCATCCAGCGGATTGCAGCAAAGCACAGGCGAAGTTTCACTTAAACCGTATCCTTCTGCGAGAATTGTTCCTGTAACTTCCTTCCACTTTTTGGCCACTACATCTTGCACCGCCATCGCACCGGCTACTCCTCCTGACAGTCTTGAGAAGTCAAGATTCTTAAATTCAGGATTGTTTAGCAGTCCATTAAATAATGTGTTTACTCCCGTCAGAATAGTAAACTTGTACTTCCTCAGCTCCTTTATGAAAGCAGGAATGTCCCGGGGATTGGTAATTAAAATATTCTTGACTCCGGTGGAGTACATTAATATTCCATTTACTGTTAAGGCAAAAATATGATACATGGGAATGGCGGTAATCATAATGTCATTATGATCAGCTTTCATATAGGGCCTAAACCAGTAGGTGATCATCTGGTTGTGTGCAATGATATTTCTATGAGAAAGCTGGGCTCCCTTTGAAACACCGGTGGTGCCCCCCGTGTATTGCAGGAAAGCCAGATCTTCAATATCAATTTTTGGCTTGGTATAATTTAGGCTTCTCCCTTTTTTCAAAACTGACTTAAAACTTATAGCGTTGGGCAAATGATAATCCGGCACCATCTTCTTGATCTTCTTAACCACAAAATCAACTATTCTTCCTTTCACTGGTCCAAGCAAATCACCCATGTTGGTGACGATAATATGCCTGGCCGGAATTTTATCAAGAATGGCAGGAAGGTGATGGGCAAAGTTGGCAACGATAAGCAAAGCAGAAATACCTGCATCTTTAAATTGATACTCCATCTCTCTGGGTGTGTAAAGAGGGTTGGTATTAACTACAATCAAGCCTGCCTTCAGCGACCCAATCACAGCAACAGGAAATTGCAATAGGTTAGGCATTTGAATAGCAATGCGATCTCCCTTCTTGAGGCCCAGCACAATTTGTAAATAGGCAGCGAAGTGATCTGACAATTGATCTACCTCGCGAAATGTTAAAGAGCCCCCTAAATTTTCGTACGCAATTCTATCCTTATATTTCTTAGTCGCTGTGCCAAACAATTCAACCAGCGATGAATATTCGGAGGGACCAATTTCATGAGGGGTTCCAGCAGGGTATTTAGAAAACCAGGGAAAGTCTATCATCATCATTAAGATTAGAGATTCTAATTACCCAAAAAATCGTGGTTTAGCAACCGTTTGAAATCGGAACAAATAATAAAGCTCTGAAAGTAAAAGCCCGTCCCGGAAATCTCCAGAACGGGCTTAGCTGTAGGGGAAGGCCTCGAACCTCCACGGGGCAGTTAGCTGCAGGACATAAGAAAACATTTTAGTGGTCAACCCATTACCCTGCGTTTACCCCTTCCCGATAGCTATCGGGACCACCCCTAGGCAGGAGATATGTCTGTCGAAAATTATCGGGATCAACATTATTCGCCCCATACAAAAAAAGCCCGTCCCGGAAATCTCCGGAACGGGCTTAGCTGTAGGGGAAGGCCTCGAACCTCCACGGGGCAGTTAGCTGCAGGACATAAGAAAACATTTTAGTGGTCAACCCATTACCCTGCGTTTATCCTTGGTTCCCCACC
>JANMYO010000031.1:0-7836 GCA_031382175.1 Bacteroidia bacterium
GATGGCTTATCGGCCAGTTTGATCTACATCTTTAAGCTTGCTGTTCCTACTGTTCCTGCTACGCATGGACCCATGGCGGTTGTCTTTACTAATGCTATCGATGAGGCAGGTAATACTACGGCTATTCCCAATGGTACGTTAACAGTAGATGTGGGTATACCACCAGCACCTACGTTGGCAACGGTCTTGGTCAACGGCAAATATGATCAAGGTACTCAGATCAGCTGGTCAGCGACACAGACTACGGGTGGAGCTAACATAGGCGGTTCGATCACAGGAAAAGAGTACTTCATTGCGATTACTACTGGTAAGCCAGGTCCCACGGCATTCAGTGTCGACTTGGATGGAGTGGCTACCTGGACGATGCCCGTTGATCCAGCTGATCCAACAATAAAAGTTTCCATTAAGCAAAGTGGTATTGTAACTGTGGTAGACGGAGCATCAGACAACCCTACCTTTACGGCCTTTACTGCGAATGGCACCTATGATATCTACGCTGTGTTTGTCAGCAGCTCAGGAACGATTAGTTTGCCAACAGGCCTTCCCGCTCCAAGTACTCCTCAATTAGCAGGCGTAGTGATGAATTAAGATTAGGTTAGGTTTTGAAAGCCGTCCCGTTCTGATACCTATCGGGATTGGGACGGCTTTTCATTATACACTTGTGGTTTATTTAAAGAGGATAGCTACTTAATCCGCACAAACACCCAGATTCAATGATAGGAATGAAGCATATTTTAAAAAGTAACTTATTTTTAGCGCTTGGAATTTTTTTGATAGCTACTGGCTGTAAATCAAAAAAGGATGACATAACACCCAACGAACCTAGGATAGAAATTTATGTCAGTGATGCAGGAAATTTTAATCTACCGCCCTGGCAAATTCTCAAATATGATGAAAATGGAAAGAACCCTCAGGTTTTTATCAAATCAAATTTATTTTGGCCGCAGGATATTGTTTTCCTTGAAGATGAGAAAATTGTATTGGTCTCCAACTTAAATAGTGGAAAAATTGCACGCTTTAATGCAACTACAGGAGCTTACATCAACCTTTTTGCATCTGCCATTGGAGGCCCTACCCGGATGAAAATTGGGAAGGATAATCTTCTCTATGTTTTACAGTGGCAAGGCAACGGGAAAGTAATTAGATACAAGTTAGACGGCTCTTTGGTGGGTGAATTTACTACAGTCGGTGTTAATGAAAGTATTGGATTGGATTGGGATGCGGCAGGGAATCTGTATGTGTCTTCCTTCAATGGGGGTGCTAATGGATATGTTCGCAGGTTTGATTCTAATGGAAATGATTTGGGTTTATTTATAAACGCTAATCTACAGGGGCCAACCAATATTTGGTTTGATGAGAGCGGGAATATGCTTGTCAACGATTGGCAAGCAGGAATAATTAGAAAGTTTGATTCGAATGGCAGTTTTATTGGAAATACCATAACAGGTTTAAGCCAGCCGGAAGGTATTGACTTCCTTTCCAACGGAAATTTTCTCATTGGAAATGGAGGTACAGGAGCTATAAAGCAATACAAAAGTGATGGCGTATTCATAAATGACCTTGTCCCAAGCGGATCAGGTGGACTAGTAAGGCCAAATGCAGTGGTGGTGAGAAAGGTGAATTTTTAGCTGGCTAATATCTAATGTTCTTTGAGGGATTGAAAGCTCATGCCTGGCTTTTTAGAATCAGAATTAGGACGTTTTTTTTATTACAATTGTTTATGTAAGGGAAAATATTTACAGTCTTGAAATTAAAAAGTGAAATTTAATCATACAGAAATGCTTACAAAAAAAATATTTTTATTTACTATCTTACTATACTTGGTGGTGGCGGTTACAAGCTGCTCAAAAGATAAAGATGGCGACCCACCACCGATTGAAAATAAATGGAGTAAACAAGTTAGCGGAACGAGCGAAGTCTTATTGGGAGTTTCATTTGTTGATGAAAACAAAGGCTATGCTGTAGGTACCAATGGCGTGATCAGGATAACTTCAGATGCAGGTGCTACATGGGCAACCCAAGCCAGTAGCTCTACGCGTTTTTTGCGTGATGTATATTTTAGTAATACTACCAATGGCACAATCGTAGGAGAGTCCGGATTGATATTGCATACAACAGATGGAGCAAACTGGGTTACTCAAACTAGCGGAACTAGCGAGCATTTGGTACATGTACATTTCAGCAGCAATACAGTGGGCATGGCTGTAGGTCAAGGAGGAGTCATATTAAAAACTATCGATGGAGGTATAACTTGGACATCTCAAGTAAGTGGAACAAATGCAGAGTTACCAGGCGTTCATATGCTTAATGATAACACGGCTGTGGCAGTTGGCTTTGGTGGTAAGGTGCTTCGTACAACTGATGGAGGTTCAACGTGGTCATTAATTCCTGTGGTTGGATTATCAGCTGATTTAAGAAGTGTTCATTTCTCAGGCAATCTTGGCATGGCAGTTTCTATTGGGGGAAAAATAATCCGTACTACCGATGGAGGCCAAACATGGTCAAGCGTAAGCAGTGGCACCAGTAGTGATTTATATGCTGTTAAATTTGCAGATGTTAACACAGTTTATGCAGTGGGAACAGGTAAAATTTTGACATCGAAAGATGGTGGAATAACATGGGTAGCTGAAATAACAGATTTCTTTGGTGGTGATCTCTACGGCCTTTCTTTGCAAGGAGCAAAGGGTTGGACTGTGGGGCAAGGAGGACTGCTATTGCAGCGTAACGATTAAGCGGTTTATTCATGATGGGAGGGTCTACTGCTTTTCTAAAGTAATTTAGTCCTATAAGCATTTAAAAAAAGCGGAGCTTTAGCCTGCTTTTTTTTGTTCATTACTGGAGCTGGAAATTCAGTTTCCATGGTACATCATATTGGATTCAAATTGAAATAGTTCGGTTTGTTTGAAACTCTGTCGTATGATTTCATCGATCTCATGAAAGAACAGGGCATTTCCCAACTGAACAAAATCATATTTTATTACAGACTGGAGAATAGAATCGTATCTCGTCATATTTACCCCACTTTGCCGCAATTCAATCAGTCGATTTTTGATTCTGTTTAGTTGAATAGGATTGGCAGTTCGATCAAACCTGTAGTCGATATAGCGGTTAAGGTCGCTACTGATCAAATTGTCGATCAGCTGCGTACGATGGTCTTGTAAGATGGATCGCAACTGGAGGGATACAAAATACTGGTCTCCGTCTTTCAAGGTCAAGAGTCCTGCGGCTGTTTTGATGGTTTTCATAAAGGTTTCATTTTTGATTTCAATCAAATATAAATACTAAAATTATTAGTATTATAAATACTAATAAAATTAGTTTTCAACACTGTTTTTGAGTTTAAAAATGGCATTTCCATTGACTTATAACCTCAGTTGATAGGGCTATCAAATTGGATACCCTTTTTAAGTTGGCAGTGTTGATTAGTTAGATTAGATTTCAAAAAATCCTCTAGCGTGCCGGCTTCCACCTCTGCAGAAAATTCAGGTCTTTCACGACAGATGGGATTATTAGGACTCGCAGCCACCGGAATTTGTTCGATGTTGGGTGCTTCGATCTATGTTGTACCCTTCATGGTGCAACGAAGCGTCCCCGGGATTGGCCCTTACGTACTCTATGCTTTTCTTTTCGCAGCGTTGCCGGCAGTGCTTGCAGCTTTTGCGTACAGCATTTTAGCTTCTGCGATGCCACGGGCAGGAGGAAGCTATGTTTATGCCAGTCGTGGATTGAGTCCATACCTTGGTTTTGTTGCCAGCTTCTCGCAATGGTTCGGATTATCAATGGCCATTGGGGTAGTCTCGTACGTCACCGTTCCATTTCTTCGGGATATAGCCATTATCCTTGAATGGAAAGACATTGCTTATGTGCTAGATCAGATTATAGTTCGCGTTGGTATCGCCATGATTTTACTTTGGCTGTCGGTTTGGGTAAATATCCGCGGCATTAAGTTGTATGAACTTACGCTCATTCTCATGATGCTTGTTGTCTTTGGTCTGGGAGGCATTGTAATCATTGCTGGTTTTTTATATGATCATTCGGAATTTGTAACTGCTTTGATGGTCAAAGAAGGAAGAACGTTTATTACCTCACCCTCCACTTTTGATATTACAATTTTCGTATCAGCATCGGCTTTGCTGTTCTCCAGTTTTATTGGCTTCGATTCTATCGCGCAAGCAGGAGGTGAAGCACGAAATCCAACACGTTCTATTCCGATAGCGATTGGTATTTGTATGATTATGGTGGGTGGCTTTTATATGTTGTTTACTGCTTCTGTATACCATGCTATACCCTGGTCATTCGTTGCCAGTGAAGCCTTGACGAAAGACATTACGGCAGCAGGCCTTCTAAGTTATCTCTTACCGGCAGGATGGGGCGTTGCTATTCTAGCGGGAGCCGCTTTATCATTGATCGATGATCTTCCTGCTATGCTTCTTGCTGTTTCACGATTAATGTTTGCCTGGGCAGAAGATGGTATCTTTCCCAAGCGAGTGGCTGCCGTTCATGCCAACTTTCATACGCCCTATGCCGCGATTATTGCCAGTGGATTAATGGCGAGTGGGAGTATTTTAGGATGTGCCTTTGCTGGAGATTTTTTTCTGGGTATCGATATCATGGTTACTTCCATGTTGGTTAACTTCTTAGTCATGTGTATTACGGTCATCACCTTGCCCGGTAAAAACCCATTGATCGCAAAAGATATTGCAGTAGTCAAATCAAGAACATGGCAATTAGTATTGGCTATTGGAGGGACGATAGTCTTAATTTCTTTTTTGATCATTCACATAAGTAAGGACCTCACTTCAACGGTCAGTGCCTGGTATTTTCATTCCACCCCTATTTGGGGTATCGTCATGATCACGGCTTCGATCATTTATTTTGTTGAGTTAAGAAAGCTAAAGCAATCAGGAGTTAATGTGTCAAAACTGTTTTCTAAACTTCCTCCTGAATAAATTAATAAACATTATGGAGTATTGTAAGCTAGCACCTGATCTCGAAATAACACGCATTATCACCGGGTTGTGGCAGGTATCGGATTTGGAACGCAATAACATTAAGCTTGACACAGGGAAGGCTGCCGCAACATTAGCAAACTATGCCGAAGCAGGGTTTACAACTTTCGATATGGCAGATCATTATGGTTCTGCGGAAGAAATTGCTGGTGCCCTGAAAAAGTCTTACACCAAAAAGCCAACTCAACTATTAACAAAGTGGGTACCCAAACCGGGGGCTTTTTCCAAGGATGATGCTCGGAATGCAGTGCTTCTAGCGCTTAGTCGTATGAATGTCAAGACCATTGACCTCTTGCAATTTCATGCCTGGAACTATGCGGATTCACGCTGGCTTGATTGTTTATTTTGGTTGCAAGAGTTGCAAGATGAAGGCCTGATTAAACATCTGGGTCTTACCAATTTTGATGCGGCACACCTTCGCATCGTTTTATATAGTGGAATTAAAGTAGTAACAAATCAAGTTTGCTATTCCTTGCTGGACCAAAGGGCAGCTCGCGAGATGACCGCCTTGTGTCTGGATAGGAATGTCAAGTTACTAGCCTTTGGGACGTTGGCAGGTGGTTTTCTCAGTGAACGCTGGCTGACTAAGCACGAGCCTACTGAGCTTACCACCTGGTCGCAAATGAAGTACAAGCGATTCATTGATGTTACGGGAGGATGGGAGCTATTTCAAGAACTTTTAAAAATACTTGACCTAGTCGCCAGGAAAAATAATGCCTCCTTAGCTAATATAGCCACTCGTTTTATTTTAGAGCAGCCTGCTGTAGGTGCAGTAATTGTAGGCGCCCGGTTAGGCGAAAACAATCATAGTGAAGACAATGCCTCTGTTTTTAACTTTCAATTGGATCAGGATTCAAAAGATAAAATTAGTGAAGCATTATCCCGATTTAATCCGATTCCCGGAGATTGTGGTGATGAATACCGAAAGCCACCATTTCTCACGGCTTCAGGTGATCTTAGTCATCATGTAGAAAATTTTCAGGCTCCTTATCCTACACGGTTAGGTGGAGATGGAAGAACAAAAGCATTGAGTGGCACTGTATGGGAAGATATGGCGGGGTTTAGTCGTGCGGTAAGGAAAGGCAATCGCATTTTAGTTTCGGGTACAACCGCCACGCATGGCAATAGAATTATTGGAGGCACCGATCCAGCTGCTCAAGCTCATTTCGTCATTGATAAAATCGAAGGAGCGATTCAATCGCTGGGAGGAACATTGGAGGATGTAGTGAGAACCCGAATATTTGTCAAGAACCTTTCCGACTGGGAGCCTGTGGCACGAGCTCATGGGCAACGCTTTAGGGACATTCAACCCGCAAACACTTTAGTGAGTGCTGCCTTGGTAGGGGAGGAGTATCTAATAGAGATGGAGGCTGATGCAGTAGTGGGTGTCTAGAGTCAGCGCGATGCCCGTTCAGGGTATGGGTATATGATCTAATGGTACTACTCAGAAGCGAGATTCCTCGCATCTTATCCAAATCAATAGGCATCTCAAAACCTTTTACAAACCTTTGCGTATATTAACTGCAATTACGAATAATATATGAAAAAAACGAAACTCGGTGAGTTTGAAGAACTTGTGCTGCTTACAGTCGCGGCCTTACAAAAGGATGCTTATGGTGTGGAAATCAAACGGGAATTAGAAGAGCGATTGAAAGAAAAATTAAGTGTCGGGTCTATTCAGTCCGCACTTAAGCGCATGGAGGAAAAAGGATTTCTAACTTCCGAATTTGGAGAAGCAACATTGAAAAGAGGCGGCAAGCGCAAACGCATTTATACCGCTACTTCCTACGCGCATAAGATACTGGCAGAAATGAAAGATATACGAGCTGGTTTATGGAGTTCTATTCCGACAACTATCAGAACTGAACTTACCTTCAATTGAGCATGAACTATCAACCCGACCATATCTATCGCCCACCTCTATGGCCGCTCAAGCTCCTCCGCCTCTTCGTAAAGAAAGAATATGTTGAAGAGATTGAAGGCGATATGGAAGAAATGTTCCGGGAAAACATTGAGCGACTCTCTCTGAAAAAGGCGAAGCGGATCTACACGGTGGAGACAATGAAATTACTGAGACCTACCTTAATCAAGAATCTAAAAGCATTTCACTATTTTAATCAGTTTAATATGTTCGGCAATTACTTCAAAACTTCTTCTCGCAGTTTAATGAAGAACCCCATGAGTTCGTTTATCAATATTTTTGGTTTATCTGTAGCCGTTGGTATCTGCGTGTTGTGGTATGGCTTTGCAACGTGGGTAAATGATACCGATCAGTTTCACGAAAATAAAAATGAAGTTTATCTCATTACCTTCTTTGCCGACCGCGAAGGAAAAGAACAACAATTTGGTACCACGCCCACACCATTGGGAGAAATGCTGCAACAGGATTATCCTCAGATAAAGAAAATGTGCCGTGTGAATGACGCTGCCGTGGTGATAAAATATGAAGACAATGTTTTCCATGAGCGTATCCGCTATGCCGACCCTGAGTTTCTTCAGTTGTTTACCTTCCCCTTAAAATGGGGATCGGCTAACTCGTTAAAAGACATCAATAGTATTGTAGTGAATGAAGAAATGTCCATCAAGTATTTTGGCGAAGAGAATCCAATCGGCAAAAACATTAAAGTAATTTTTGGCGAAGGCAACAGCAAAGAATTTGAGGTAACAGGCGTAGCTAGAAAATTACCCGAATCACACTCCATTAGTTTTGATTTTCTCATTCATTTTGAGAATTTAAAAGTCGCGAACCCAACATACAACATCAGCGATTGGAGTTCATTTGTTAATGCTACCCTTATTCAAGTTGAAAACCCAACCGACATTGCCA
>JANMYO010000066.1:0-17140 GCA_031382175.1 Bacteroidia bacterium
CCCGTATTTGTTAATGTCCCTGACACCTTTGAAATTTGTTTCTGATAGGTGGGCAGTAGGAAAGACATTTCATTCAATGTTAGTGTAAAGTCCGACAGGCCCTCATCCGAGCTTCGCTTTTTCATTTCTGCCGTAGCGCGAAAATCAAGACGGAGATCTTTCATCTGGCCCGACTCAGTCTCTAGTGTATCCGTACGGAAGTCTTTAAAAAATATTCTGTCAGATTGAAGTGTGGAAGCAATCTCCAGATGACTTTCTTTGTTCAATATATAATACATCAAATTACCAATGGAAGCATTCACCAGAAAATCGCTGCTGTCGTATTTAAACTTAACGTTGTTGAAAAGAAACTGATTATCCTTACTCACCACAGTGCCCGACAAACCAGAAATATTCGTATTGCTCTTAGGCAATACGAAGGAAACATCGTTCAGTGTAAGCGTACTGGTTCTTACGCTATCCATCGTATGCAAATCACTAAAATCAAGCAGTCCATCAAAAGTTGCTTTCAACGCGATGTTGCCCTTAATATTTTTTATCGACTTTAGCTGAAACACCTGGTCGTAGCCATCGAGTTGTGCGATAAGGTTAAGATTGTACCGCAAGTAAGGCTTGACAAAATTTCTAATTTCAAAGGTCCCTTTTAATGATCCACCGGGTAGTTTTCCATGTAGTTTTCCAATTTCCAGCTTTGCTTCTGAATAATCAGGGGATGAACCCGATTTAAAAGTTCCTTCAAAGCCAAGGTTCTTAAATTCACCCAATCGGCTGGGTAGTTTCAACGTCAAATCCTGAACACCAAAAGAAACGTCTACCTGGGGCCTCTCTATTTTTAATTCACCAAATATTTTGCCGCGCAAGTAAATACCACCCTTCTTAATCAACTCCGGGTTAAGTTTAATTACTTCTTCTTTGATCATCAGTGATATTATTTCTACATCGCTGGACGAGGCGTCAAAGGCAAGATCAATCGCTCGATCACTACGATGTGAATAGGTGCCCATCACCTCGGCAGAGATGGCATTAAAATTCAGCTGACTTTTATACACGGTCAATAGACCATTTTCTTTATTGAAACCGAAGTCAAGCGCAAGAATTAAATCACCTTGTATGGGCTCATTTGGGTTGCTGATGTACAGCGCTTTCACCTCCTGAACGGAGGTTAGTTTGCAATCCAGCTTGTTTGCATCGCTGAAAAGACTGGCATCAAGTTCCTGAATAAATAATTCGGAAGGTTTCGGCAAGGAGGAAGAATTCCAGTTTAAAAAGAGGTTGTCGAAATGTATTTCTTTCAGCTCAATCACTACCGATGTTTTACTTTTTTTCTTCTCCCGTTTTGTCAGCGCATTTTCCAGATTGAGTAAGCCATCCTTATACTCGATAATATTCAGTATAGCGCCTGATAACGTAATGGCAGACACCTTCATCTCCGTGTTTACCAATGACCAGAAGTTAAAGGCCACGAACAATTGCTTTGCATCAAGGATGGGCCGCTCCTGCGGAAGGCGCATCGTATCGTGATGTTCATAATACTGCATGGAATCGAGCGCCACCGTAACATGTGGAAAGTGCTTTAATAATTTAAGCTCCATGGCAGCGATCTCTACTTGCCCTGATTGTGCTTGATTAATGTATTCCTGGAGCTGGGCCAACAGCCATTCTTTTTTCTGTTCAAAAATGACATAGGACGCGATGCTGAAAAGCAGGAGAATAACACCGATAGCAACCGCACTGTATTTTAATGTTAGCTTGAAGGTAGAAATAAACCGATTTGATTTCACACCGCAAAGATCGGAACTAATTTTAAATGTCAGTGATTATGTTTATCCTCCAAAAAGAATGATCCTTAACATAAACTGGTAACAGATTCCTTACAAGTCTATATATTTCCTATCTTTCATACTTTCTAAAAACACCCCACAAACTATTAAACGAATGAAATTAAAACTAATAAACCCCATAAAAATGAAACGTCAAACATTCATGGTAGCGTTCTGTTGTGCGCTGGCAATGTTAACACTCAGCGTATCGGATGCACAAACACCAACAAAGAAACCCAACGTTCTCGTCATCTGGGGAGATGATATTGGTTACTGGAATGTCAGTGCGTATAACCAGGGAATGATGGGTTACAAAACACCTAATATTGATCGCATCGCTAAAGAAGGTGCACTCTTCACCGATTGGTACGGGCAGCAAAGTTGTACTGCCGGGCGCGCTGCTTTTATTACCGGTCAAAGTGGCTTTCGCACAGGTTTGTTAAAAGTAGGGCTCCCTGGTGCAAAGGAAGGACTGCAGGCACGCGATGTAACCATTGCTCAATTGCTGAAGGCGCAAGGATACACTACCGCTCAATTTGGTAAAAACCATCTTGGCGATCCGGATGAACATTTGCCAACCGCGCATGGGTTTGATGAGTTCTTTGGTTCATTATATCACCTCAATGCAGAAGAGGAATTTGAAAATCCAGATTACTTCAAAGACCCGGCTTTGATCAAGAAGTACCAGACACGTGGAGTAATACACACATGGGCAAATCCAGACGGTACACAAAAGATTGAAAGCACAGGCCCGTTAGGAAAGAAACGCATGGAAACAATTGACGAAGAAATAACCAACGCTACGCTTGGCTATCTCGATAAGGCCGCGAAGTCGGACAAACCTTTCTTTCTCTGGTGGAACTCTACACGCATGCACATCCACACGCATTTGAAAAAGGAAAGTCAAGGTAAGACCGGACTAGGCATTTACCCCGATGGAATGGTTGAACACGATGCGATGGTGGGACAGCTCCTCGATAAATTAAAAGAACTGGGACTGGATAAAAATACGATCGTCATGTACTCCACAGACAACGGTGCGGAGGAATTCTCCTGGCCAGATGGTGGAACCACACCTTTCCGCGGAGAGAAGGCCACCAATTGGGAAGGCGGCTACCGTGTGCCCTGTGCCATTCGCTGGCCAGGAGTGATCACGCCAGGTACCATCAGCAATGAAATTTTCTCTCACGAAGATATGCTTCCTACACTACTGGCTGCTGCGGGTGTTCCGGATGTGAAAGAGAAACTTCTGAAGGGTATGCAAGTAGGGAATACTACTTTCAAAGTGCATTTAGATGGCTACAATGTAACCGATGCCCTTGCGGGAAAAACACCGAGCCCACGCAAGGAATTTTTCTACTTCAATGACGATGGTTCACTGGTTAGCCTTCGGTATAATCAGTGGAAGCTTGTTTTTGCGGAACAACGTTCAGAGGGTTTAGATGTATGGCAAGATCCCTTTGTGGTGCTACGGTTTCCAAAATTGTTTAATCTGCGTTCCGATCCGTTCGAGAAGGCAGACCAAGTTGGTGCCGATTATGAAACTTGGCGAATTGACCATGCGTTCCTGCTCGTTCCGGCACAGCAATATATAGGCGGGTTCCTTACCACATTCAAGGAATTTCCACCGAGCCAGAAAGTAGGAAGCTTTAGTCTTGACCAGGTGATGCAGTCATTACAGCAAGGTGGCAAATAGTAATAGAGAGCTGAAAAAGAATATTTAAACAGACGGTCACTCATTGGGTGACCGTTTTGTCAACTACGAATTTCGAGATACTACTATGAGATTACAAAGAATGCTTTCTTCGCTCTCCGTTTTATTGGTTCTCATGAGTTCCTGCCAGAAGGGACAGGAAAAAATGGAGATAACCCCTGTTGGGAGCGCAGACCCGCTTCCTTCCTGGAATGATGGCCAATCTAAAAAAGCGACTATCGATTTTGTAACGAAAACAACTACCGAGGGTAGCGCAGATTTTATTCCGGTCACCGAGCGGATCGCCTGCTTTGATAACGATGGAACATTATGGAGCGAGCAACCCCTGTACTTTCAATTCATCTTCGCACTCGACCGGATTAAGGAACTGGTACCACAACATCCCGAGTGGAAAAAGCAGGAGCCATTCAGTTTCATACTAAAAGGTGATATGAAATCAGCATTGGCAGGTGGAGAAAAAGCACTGATGCAAATCATTGCCGCAACACAAACGGGTATGAGCAGTGAAGAATTTGATGAACAGGCTAAGAACTGGATTGCCACGGCAAAACATTCAAAATTTAATCGCCCTTACACGGAAATGATTTTCCAGCCCATGCTGGAGTTACTTAACTATTTGCGAGTGATGCGAGCAACCTATGAAGTAGTCAATGATACACCTCGCATTGTGCGAAATGCCGAGCTGGATTTAATGAATGACGGCAAAGGCAAGCCTGTTGGAATTTATAATCAAATTGGCAAGCGACCGGTATTTACCGCGGGTAATTCCGATGGCGACTACGAAATGCTTCAATGGACTACAACAGCCACCGGCTATCTACGGTTTGGAATGATTGTTCACCATACCGATTCAATTCGTGAATGGGCTTATGATCGGTCATCACACATTGGGCATTTGGACAGAGGATTGGATGATGCTTCAAAATACAACTGGCTGATTGTGGATATGAAAGATGATTGGAAAAAGATTTATCCTGGCGATAAATGAAGTTATCGGCATTGAAGGTATAACATTAATTTCTTAAATAACTTTTATGAAATCACTCCTCACCATAACTGCATTCATTGAGGTGGCTACTGGCTTGGCACTACTTGCCATACCCTCCTTGGCTGTTTCTATATTACTGGGTACTTCCCTCACCGAGCCCAGTGGAATATTTTTAGGTAGAATTGGCGGTGCAACGTTAATCTCGCTGGCCATGGCCTGTTGGTTGTCAAGAAATAATGCGCAATCTTCGCTTGTGATGATAAAAGTTTTTGTGCTGTATAATATCGCTGCCGCATCACTTCTTGCTTACGCAGGACTGGTTGAACATTTTACCGGATTGGGCCTGTGGCCTGCTATTTTGTTACATACAGGATTACTGGTTTGGTGTGTACAATCGCTTCGGAATAATGACAAAAAATTATCTTCTGATTTTAATTAAATGATGTGAAAAAGTTATTGCTGTTTTTTATTATGGTTTCAGCTTTTGAAAGGTTGGCAATAGCCCAGGAAATTGAAAGCGAAGAATTCAAACCCAAAATCCGTGGCGCCATTATGATGGCCAACTCGCATGTGCCACATGCCATTGAAGGAGGAAAAGAAGTTGTCATCATTCCTACCTGGGGTTTTGATGTGGATTATTTTTTTCATCCACGTTGGTCCGTTGCTTTACAAGGTGATATTAAACTTCAGAGTTTTGAAGTGGAGGATCAAAACAACGTAGCACTCCAACGAACTAATCCAGTTGCGTTAACCATGGCTCTCCATTACCACGCCTTGCGACATTGGTCATTTTATGCCGGCCCAGGGTACGAATTTGAAACGCACAAAAATTTATTCTTAGTTAAAGTCGGCACTGAATACAGTTTTGAAATCACTGAAAATTTTGAAATCGCCCTGAACCTGATCTATGAAAACAAAGAAGAAGTCTACGATGCGTGGACTTTTGGGATTGCCTTCAATAAAAGACTGTGGAAAAAGAAGTAATTTATCTTTCTAAACGACATCGTCTACTTCAAAAAATTCAGAAAAAGATTAACTTTACTATTCAACCATTCCATCAACCATGAAAAAATTTTACGTCCTTATTGTTGTTGCCTACATCAGTTTTGGCTGTCAGCAACCAAAAACAGATCCCGATAACTATCGGGATGCTACCACCTCCGATGGGCTTGATCGAACAAGCTTACCGATTAAAGAACCTACTTATCCGGAAGACACGATATTAGATGCGCGCAATGCAAAAGCACCTGCACGATTTGGAGTGAAGGCTCCTGCGAAAGCTCCCAACGTTGTCATTGTATTAATTGATGACCAAGGCTTTGGAGTATCCAGCGCATTTGGCGGGCCGGTGCAGGAACCGGTGTTGGAAAAATTAGCGACCAATGGTCTAAAATATAACCGCTTTCACACAACAGCCCTATGTTCCCCTACACGCGTTGCCCTTCTTACGGGAAGAAATCACCACTTGAATAACGCAGGTGCCATCATGGAACTGGCTACAGGATTTCCAGGGAACTCAGGTGCTCGTCCGAATAGTATAACACCACTTGCTGAGATGTTGCGGTTAAATGGATACAGTACCGCTGCCTTTGGAAAATATCACGAAACTGCTCCATGGGAAGTTTCGGTTTCAGGCCCGTTTGATCGTTGGCCAACGCGTTCGGGTTTTGATAAATTCTATGGCTTCATTGGAGGTGAAACCAATCAATGGGCTCCTGCTGTGTATGATGGAACTATTCGTGTGGAAACACCCAATAATCCCAACTATCATTTTACAACGGACATGACTAATCAGGCGATCAATTGGGTAAGCGCGCAACAATCGCTCACTCCTGAAAAACCGTTCTACATGTATTTTGCCACAGGTGCCACACACGCCCCGCATCATGCACCGAAGGAGTACATCGAAAAATACAAAGGCAAATTCGATCAGGGTTGGGATAAATTAAGAGAAGAAACTTTTGCGAGACAAAAAGCACTCGGTGTCATTCCACAGGATGCAAAACTCACTGAACGTCCAAAGGAAATACCAGCGTGGGACGACATGACACCTGAACAGAAGAAACTCTTTGCAAGACAGATGGAAGCCTTTGCCGGCTTTGCCGAACATACCGATGCTGAAGTGGGCAGACTGGTGGAGGCATTGGAAGAAATGGGCGAACTGGATAATACATTGTTTCTATATGTAGTGGGCGATAATGGTTGCAGTGCTGAAGGAGGACCTCAAGGTGCGTATAATGAAATGATGGCGTTGAATGGAATCATAGGTACCGCAGATCAGATGATGGGTCATATTGACGACTGGGGCAGCCCGAACACCTTCCCTCACTTTGCCATTGGCTGGGCACATGCCGGCAATACTCCGTTTCAATGGACCAAACAAATTGCTTCACACTTTGGTGGCACCCGCAACGGTATGGTCGTACATTGGCCAAAAGGTATAAAAGCAAAAGGCGAAGTACGTTCACAGTTTACCCATGCTACAGACATTGCTCCTACGGTGATGGAAGCTGCCGGATTACCGTTCCCGAAATCAGTGAACGGAACAGAACAAACTCCTTTTAGCGGGACTTCTTTTGCGTTTTCGTTTGACGATGCAAAAGCTGCCGATCAGCATACCACACAGTATTTTGAAATGTTCGGCAACCGGGGGATTTACGATAATGGATGGGTAGCCTGCACACGACATTCAATACCCTGGCTCTTGGTAGCCAATCCTCCATTGAAAGACGATGTGTGGGAATTGTATAATGTAAACGAAGATTTCTCTCAAGCCAACAATTTAGTGGCCTCGAACCCTGAAAAATTAAAAGAGCTTAAGCAAATATTTAACAGGGAAGCAACGAAGAATCACGTGTTTCCAATTGATGACCGTAGATCCGAACGTTTCAATGCAGAGATTGCCGGCAGGCCGGATTTGATGGGATCTCGCACTTCCCTAACCGTGTACGAAGGCATGACTGGCATTTCTGAAAATGCCTTTATAAATGTGAAAAATAAAAACTATACCATCACGTCAGAAGTTGAATTGAAAGATGCTAATACCAATGGCGTGATCATTTCGCAAGCAGGCCGCTTTGGCGGGTGGGTTTTGTATATGAAAGGTGGCAAAGTTAAACACGAATATAATTTCTTTGGATTGGAACACACCAACATTGCCGCACCGAAAGCACTGGGTGCAGGCAAGCATGAAATTAAATATGAGTTTATTGCTGACTCACCGAAACCCGGAACAGGTGGCAAATGTGCCTTATATGTAGATGGTACAAAAGTAGCCGAAGGTCAGATTCCGAAAACCCAGCCCTTTGTTTTTTCAGCTGATGAGGGTGTAGATGTTGGGGTAGACAACGAGACCAACGTTTCTAACGACTACAAAATGCACGAGAACAAGTTTAGCGGCAAAATCAAAAAAGTAACGGTGGATATTACCAAGAAGTAAGAAGTAACTAAGTGTCCTACATCTCTAAGATGTAGGACACTTACCCACTCATAAACAATAAAAAACAAGATCATGAAAAAAATACTATCCCTCCTACTTCTATTAGTTTCTTTCGGAAGCCAGGCTCAAATCGATAAAGAAGCTCTCTCGCTAAAAATCAGTAAAGCCGAGGATGTCAATATCAAAGGCTTGCAGGAATACATGTGGAAACGAAAATCGGATGTATCGCTTGATGGCGTAAAAAAACTGACCACGTTTACTGAGTTCAGTTTTAACGCAGATGGTAAACTGGAAGCTAAGATGGTAGATGCACAAAGTGATGTAAAGAAAAAACCCGGACTACGTGGAAAAGCGCAGGAAAATGCCATTGGTGCAAAAATGGACTATGTAGAAAAGGCTCTCGGTCTTGCAATAAAATATTCTTTCATGTCGAAGGGAGAACTACTTGATTTCTTTAGCAAAGCCACCGTCACCGATAAAGGTTCAACACTGGAAGCTACTTCAGACAATGTATATGTACAGGGCGATAAACTTACCGTTATTGTAGATGCGAAAACGTTTCTCTTCAAGTTTAAGAAGTTCTCAAGTTTTCTTGGAAAAGACCCCCTCGATGGTGAACTCAACTATGAGTCCTTCAATTCAGGTATTAGCCATGGCACGACTACTAGGTTGAATATGCCTGCACAGAAAATGAAAATTGACGCTGTCAATCAGGATTACTCACAACGAGTGAAGTAATCGTAAAGGTGTACTACATCTTGTAGATGAATTGTAAAAGGTAGGCTATCTTGCTTAAACTAAATTTGAGTTTATTTGCACGCATGAAGTTAAGGCTCTGGCACACTTATTTCTCATTTCTGCTAATCCCTTCATTCACAAACGCACAGGCTGTAAATGAACAACTATGGTTTGAGTATATGCTCAACTATCCGTTTGCCAATTCCTGGAACGTAGAGCTAGCTGGCACATATAGCACTGTGTTGGCAGAACCCAAATGGCGAACGTTTGAACTACAGGCCACTCCAGAATATTCTTTTTCCGCTAATGTTGATCTTCTTGGCGCTTTTCTGGTAGCCAACACGTTTCAAAGTAAAAGCCTTACTACGCTTGAAGTAAAGGAGATGCTCGGCACGCGCATTCATTTTACACCTTATCGAAAAATTCTGACCAGGCTTTTAGTTCGATTTGAACAACGAAATCTGCAAGATCAGGAAACGAGTGAATGGGACCATGGCAAACGTTCGCGCATAAGGGCCGAAGCGATTATTCCGCTAAACAAACCGACTATGTATTCTGGTGATCAGTTATGGTATTCGATGGTTGATGCCGAAGTATTTATTGTGATGGACCAGGATGTGAACGAACGATTTGCCAACCGTTTTAGATTTAGAGGTGGAATCGGGTACAGGGTCAACTACGGCCTGCGACTGGAATTTGTGTATACACTACAACGATCCAAAAATATACTGGAAGGAGCTTTTGATACGACCGATCATATTTTTCGCTTCCGGGTAAAACAGTATCTTCATAAATCGAAGCCATCAAAATCTGTTTCGGGTGGGGGAAATTAAAGCCATAAAGGCTTACCTTACCTTACTATTGAGTCTCAATCGTGGGGTAACTAAATCACGAACATGATGTCAGACAGCAAAACTCCTCAACGAAAGTGGTCTGTAAAAAGGACCCTCGCAATTTCAATTATTGTTCTCCTGTCCATTGCCATCTTCCTGTTGTACTATAACTTCAATCGGCTCATGTCACAGGCATTGATCAATGGTTTTAACTCCAGTATTGTTTCTGATGTTTATGAATTAAAATTTGAAAGGCTGGCAGTCATTCCCTTTGAGGGTACGGTGCGGATGTTTAATGTGACCCTGTTGCCAAGGGGAAAACCATTGAAGGAATATCCTTACATCAACAGCTTATTTCGTCTCAAGACGGAAAGAATAACCCTGAAAAACGTTTCGTTCATCTCCCTATTGAAATCGAAACAACTGAAGCTGGAGAGAATTTCGATCACCAAACCAGATGTAGAACTGATACTTGCAGGCAAAAGACATATCATGCTACCGTTTGAAGATTCAACCGCTGTTGAAAATTCGACTGGAGAGCAGAAGAAACCACTTGATTCCTTTATCTTGAATGAATTTCATTTGATTGATGCCTCAATCCATACGGTTAATACGAATCAGCACCGTGAATTCAAGATTAAGAATTTCACTATTTCACTCTATGAACTTTTGGTCAACCAGCATCCTGGTGAGTATCTGACCTCGTGTAAGCAAGGCAATGTTTCTATCGGAGAGTTTAACGGAACCTTGCAAAAAGGCGCCATCAGGCATTTGGGTTTTAAAGATTTCAAAATAGGAATTGATTCACTTGCCATGCAATTCACCCTGGACACGATGTTGTATCACTTCCATGATGTTAATACAGGTTTACACGATCTGGATATTCAAACTGCTGACAGCCTCTTTCATGTTACCCTGAAATCCTTCGACCTTTCTTACGAGAATAAATCTATCAAGCTGAAAGAAATAAGTTTCAAACCAAATGTTAGTCATGCAGTTTTGCAAAGGAAGCATCGGTACCAACACACGGAGTTCTCCGGTTCAGTGGGCACGCTTGAACTCCGGCAGATGAATTTTGATTCACTGATCTATGCCCAAAAATTATTGATCGATGAAGTTGTTCTTGATCACGTAAAGGCTGCCATTTTCAAAGACAAAACCAAACCCATGGACTCGACCCACAAGCCGGTTTACCTGGGGCAGACCGTACGTGCTATCTCGCTACCCCTGTTAATCAAGCAGGTGAAGGCAACCCATGTTGAACTTGAAAACACGGAGCGAAAACCTGACAGTACCCTTGCAAAAGTGAAAATTACCCAGGCAACGCTTGAGGTGAAAAACATCACCAATCTTTCTATTACGAATGAACTCGAAATGCACACGGATGCTTACATCAATGGTAAAGCTCATTTTAAAGCAGGGTTAACGTTCTCTTATCAGAAGCCGCAATTCAGTTTTGAAGGTGAGGTTAAAAAATTCAATCTACCCGATCTCAATCCGCTCATTCAAGCGTATACTCCGGCCAAAATCATCCTAGGTATCTCCGATGAAATTGCTTTCTCGGGCCTGGCAGAGCAAACTAAAGCAAGCGGTACCCTGAAATTTTTGTATCATGACCTGTCCATTGACCTGCAACTAAAGGAAAAAGCAAAATGGAAAAGTGCAGTACTTGCTTTTGCTGCCAATACTGCATTGGTCAATAACAACCCAACTTCTTCCCATTTGCCTGCACGCGAGGTTAAGTTTCAAATTGAGCGTGACATGAACAAGGGATTTGTGAACGTGCTCATCAAGTCAATCTTGATGGGACTGAAGGAAACGATGATTATGTCGAAGGGAAACAGGCAAGATTATAAAGTAGCCAAGAAGAAACTAAATCAAGAGAGTAAAAAGTAATGATAGGCTACCGTACCGCAAACAATCCCAACTTCAAAAGTCGATGCTTCCATTTTCGATCAAAAATGAAAATTATTTTTATTAGCTTTACTTCTTAAATACCAAAAATTCTTACACTATGAAAAAAATTAATTTTCTGTTTATTGTTGTCATTCTGTCCTCATGTAGTTCCATTAAAGTGAGCTATGACTATGACAAAACCACCGACTTCAGCAAGTATAAAACATATGCCTATACTGCTGATGCACTAAAGCTTGGCGTAGACGATTTGAACCGCGATAGAATAATAGCCGCCATCGATGCCGAGATGGCGACTCGAGGAATTACGAAATCGGATAACTCCGATGCGTTAATTGACCTGATCCTAACAGCGAAGGAAAGAGTGGAAGCAACCGCCACGAATACGGGTGGATACTATGGCAGATATGGTTATGCTGGCGGATACGGTGGAACTACTTCAATCAATTACAACACGTA
Organism: Bacteroidia bacterium; assembly: GCA_031382175.1. Taxonomy (GTDB): domain Bacteria; phylum Bacteroidota; class Bacteroidia; order Cytophagales; family Cyclobacteriaceae; genus ELB16-189. Next base: position 11,906 of record JANMYO010000066.1, read on the forward strand.
CGTTGATGGCACATTGTTTATCAATGTGGTTGATAAAACATCCGAGAAAATTGTGTGGCAAGGTAGAGGTACTAAGACTATCGATGAGGATGCTTCACCAAAAAAGAGAGAATCTAACATCAATTATGCTGTAAAGTCTATTTTCTATAACTATCCTGTCAAGCCAATTAAAAAATAATTTTAATTGCTATAAAAGCCTCTACTGTAGATTCTATGGCAGAGGTTTTTATTTCGAAAAAACAGCATTACTTCATAAACACAAATGAGAAAATTATACATCCTATTTTTTTTGCAACTCCTTCTTCATGCATCTTTTGGGCAGGTGTTTTCCAATAAAGAAGTAGGCAAAAAAAATGTTGCTCTTAAAGACAGTTTGAAAAAAAGTGAATACCCCTATTCATTACCCATTTGGGGAGAGAAGGCAACTAAGGCAGGCTATAGTTTACCCTATTCTGCAGGACTAAGTTTGCAATATTTATGGCAGAAGCAAGATTTAGTGATTGAGAATCTTTATGTTGGTTTTAACAACGGACCACTATACAATCTGGACGAGATTGTACGATTCAATAATTCAGTATCGGAGGCTTCGGGAGTAAATTTCAGACCCGACTTTTGGTTGTTCCCATTCCTAAACGTCTATGGTATATTCGCAAAATCAAAACCATCTACAACCGTAGGCTTTGGTGTCTGGGTTCCAGACTCCACCGATGTTTGGAAGGAAGTGTTTTCCACCTCAACAAAACAAAGTTTTGATGCCTTTTCAGTTGGGTTCGGGTTGACCCCTACCATTGGTGTGGCAGGAGGATTCCTTGCCTTCGATATGAACTTCACCTGGACAGATGTTAGCGCGTTGGATAAACCGGCCTTCTCATTCATCTTCGATCCTCGTTTTGGCAAGTCATTTAAACTCAAAAAACCAGAACGAAATATTGCTTTATGGGTGGGCGGATTCCGCTGGAGCATTAACTCCGACACAAAGGGTTCTATCCCCTTGAATTCCGTTATATCAACAAATGAGCTGCAGGCAAAAGTGGATCAGGGATATGCTAAAGTTGGCAATGCACAAGAACAGGTAGATACATGGTGGAGCAGTCTTCCTCCGAAAGATCAGGCTAATCCAGTCAACAAAGCAAAGTATGAGACAGCTAATCGTGCTCTTGAAAATGCTGGAAACTTTTTGAATGCTGCTGACGCTGCCGTTAATACGGCTGCAAATTCAACTGTCCAGTACTCGCTAGATAAACGCCCGGCACTAAAATGGAATTTCATGGTAGGCGGGCAATACCAATATAACAAACATTGGATGATGCGCGCGGAATATGGCTTCTTAGGTTCGCGCCAACATTTCTTTACAGGATTACAATATCGATTTGGTTTGTAATTTAGCACCATGAAAAAAGCAATTGTAGTAACAGGTCTCTTATTTCTTTGTTTTTCAGGCTATTCCCAAATTTTGATTTCGTTATTGTTGGGGGACAAACTGAATTCAGATAAACTTGAATTTGGATTGGATGGTGGATTGAACATGACAAACATAGGGGGCATTGATCAGGCAAACGCTGTGGGCAGATTCAATGTGGGTTTTTACTTTGATTTCAAATTGAAAAATCCAGCCTGGATGGTACACACCGGAGTGATTGTAAAATCAACCCTGGGTGCACAGGATATCCCGGTCTATGATTTAAATGATGCCAATTTAAACACGGCATTCGCTGGCGGGAGTGTCGATCGAAGACTTAGTTACTTCAATGTACCAATCCTGATAAAATATCAAACTAAAAATCACTTTTTTGTAGAAGCTGGCCCCATGCTGGGGTTGATGAATAAATCTGTGGATGTGTTTACACAAAAAGTAAAAGATGCGGATGACCTGTCCTACACATTGAAAATAAGAGATAACTATCACCCCTTAGATGCTGGCCTTATGCTGGGTTTAGGTTATCGTCTTTTGGGTGGAAATGGGATGAATTTAGGGGTTCGGTATTATTATGGCCTGGTAGATGTTACCCTTGATGATACAACCCCTGATCAATATAATCGCTCGCTTTATTTCTCCGTTGGCATTCCCATTGGGAAAACTCCTAAGGTGAAAGAGTAATATTAGTAATAGGTGATCTGTATTCAGTAATTGATAATCTCTACTACTGTTACCCTTTTTTTACTTCCTTCGTCCACCTCCACCACGGTTCGCTCCACCACCACCTTTGTTCATCTGGCTGGCGTTATTAGTTCGTTGCGTTCCCCGATCCCGATTCATTTGTTGCTGATCAAGATCATGGTTATTTTGTGGGGAAGACTGCCAATCTTTGCCATTATTTTGTTTCCAATCCTGTCCCTGCTTTTGATAAACATTTCCGCTCTTATCAGTCATTACACTATTGTTGCTATTATTTTTAGCGCCTCCGTTGGTTGGCATTGTTGAGGGTCTCCCTTGTGCACCATTCTTAGTCTGTCCATTTGCAGGCTGAGTAGACGGTCTGTTATTATTGGCTTGACCATTAGCAGGACGCGTGGACGGCTTCACGCCATTTTGATTGTTATAAATGTTATTGTTATTGCTTCCATTAAAATTGTTATTGTTGCCGTTGTTGATAATAACGGTATTTCCTCCGCCACCGTAATAGTTATTGTGATGTGCATAATAGGGAGGATGGTACATCGGTGGCCCATAATATCCGCCATAGTAAGGAGGCCCGCCTACGTGCACCACTACACCCGTGCTCCAGCCCATGTAAGGATTATAGTGCATGGCCATACCATACGTGACAGGTTTAGGATAATAATATGGCCCGTACCATGGATTGTAATAATAGCCGGTTCCATATACGATCGTTGGTCCATAAGCATAACACCCTACATAACCAGTAGTATATCCAACATACACTACATCGGGAGTACTGTCATAGATGTACACATATTTCACATTATAGACAGGGCTGCTCGGTGGAATCTTTTGAACGTCTTTTGGTACATCAGTAGAAACCGTCCATGGACCAGTTGGAGTTTTGCCGGTGAACCAAACAGCATTGTCACATGCATAATATGTTTTTTCAGATAAGATAACCGAACTTGTAGTATTAACAGCATACAACAGGGTTGTTCCCTCAATGGCTTCGAATTTGGGCTCACCATCGTATTTCACCGTTACCGTTGCCGTCTTTCTATCTACTGCAGCAGTCTGCGGAACTTGCGCATCCATCAACGCTTCCTTTGCTGCTGGAGTGCCTGCAACACTTGCGAGCACAATGTCTTTTTCAGAACCCTCCGGAATTTTCGAGAAGTCTGTCGGAAGCTTATCAGAAGCTATAAACCCCCATGGTCCCTTCAGGATTTTAGATTGATACCATCGGCCTGATAGTAAAATAAAATATTCCTGAGTGCCGATATTCATAAAGACATGACTCTCGGTATTCTTGACATACAACAATTGTGTGCCCTGAATAGGGGTGAAAACTGATTCACCTCTCGTGATGATTATTTCAGCAGGAGCAGTGCGTACCATAATTTGCGGATCACTCTTCTTATTTTTATCCGTGGCCGCAATAGCTTTATCCGCCTCTGATGCAGGCTGATCTTTGGAAAATTTTTCTTCTTGCTTTTTTACTTCTTTAGGTGGAAAACTGGTGACTTTCCATTCGCCCATAATCGCTGACGTGACATACCATTTTTGATTGGCATTAAGATAGTATTTAGCATCCTTATCTTTTACAATAAAATGAGGTGAGTTCATGACCCTCTCTAACTTGGTATCTTCAATTTTTTGATATTTGGGTTCACCATCAATCAGGACTAATACAGCAGGTTTGGAAGAGATAATAATTTCCGGTGCTTCTGTCTTGAAATTGTCATTGGCATCTTTTTCCTTTTCCGTCAATTCCAAAGTAGCCAAAAGTTCATCCAGCGACATTTGAAGATCCCATTTTATGATTTCTGTTTCTAACAGGTTTTTCAATTTTCTCATATTGACTGAATCGACTGCCTGTGGAAATTTGACATTCGTCACTTTTAAGTCAACCAGCGTAACTGTGCGTGCTGCGCGATCGGTTGCCACGCGCGCGTCCATCCATACGGCACCAAAAATTGGCTCTTGAGAAGTCGGTGTTACAGCAACAGCCGCACGGGCACTAAGCTTGTCGCCCGAAAACACTTCGGGTTGTGGCTGGTACAAAGTGATCTTGGCTTGCTTGGCCTCAATGTCGTGCGGCCACTGCCCCTGAGTCAATCCGACTTGAATAAAGAAAAGCAAGCCTGATAATGTGATACTGAAATGTCGCATGATTGGGGGCTTTTAAAGAGGTATAAATTTAATCTTTTATTACAAAAAAAATGCCCCAGGAGATGGGGCATTTGAAAGATTTTCATTTAATTATTTACCTTGTAACAAGGGCAATTGATTATACAATTCCATCCGGGTCGCCACATTGACCACGTCTTCAATTTGGTAAAAACGAGCTGCTACAGTGCCTGAAACATTTTTCTTTACCGTTCCATAATATTTCTCGCGCAGGGCGACTTCTTTTTTCTGAATCGTTCCACTTTCTTTTACCAATGCATCCAGACTGGCGTCATCCATTTTATCGTATTTGTTAACGTAATTTTCAATCAATTTAATTCTACGTGTGCCGATCACCGTCCTTTCCTGTTCATATTTTTCGTAGACGGGCCAAAATTTGGCGGCATCGTCATTGGTAAGCTGCAAAAATTCAGCTACCAGGGCTTTTTTTTCTAACTTAAATGCACTGCGGATAAGTTCTGTTTCGGTTGCCTGAGCATAGGCAAAAACACATGCAAAGATTAGAGATACGGTAACAATTATTTTTTTCATGGTTATATATTTAATTTGCGCACAAAGGTAATTAAAAATACAGAATAAAAGTTGACTGGAGGAGTAGACGCGATCGTTTAGGGATTATTTCTGAATTCCTTGCCAAATTCTTAAATCTACTCTTTAAAAATACTTTTTTATATATTAATTTCGCCTCAAATAACAATTAACATGATAAAAAGAATTCTATTTTTCGGGGTCATCGCAGCGATAGTAACCGGTTGCTACCCTGGTGGTCCTGATTTTACCGATGAGTTGGATCTCGTGCTGACAACCTATGACAAGAGCTATGTCTTCCCCAACTCTAATGCTACCTATGCCATACCCGATAAAATTCCCAAAATTACGGGCAATTTAGCAGAAGGGGAAACTCCCGAATTTTTGGACGCAGCTACTGCAAAAGTGATTTT
>JANMYO010000070.1:0-124217 GCA_031382175.1 Bacteroidia bacterium
GTCTGAGCTGAGTGAAAGGATTTCTCGGCTTCGTCAAAAGAATGATCAAGATTTTGAACGGTTGCCAATCCATTAAGTATCAGAGCGTAATCAAATGTTTTTGTAAGTTGGCCTATCTCACACCAATGAATTGCACTGAGAAAATTCTTTAGTGCATCTTGGCGCTTATTCGTCTCCAGGTTTAAGAGACCATAAAAATAAGCAGCTTCAATAGTACCGTTAGAGAAAAGTTTCTTTCCTTCCGCCTGACGTAGTGAAGGTTTAAACCATTCATGAGCTTTTTCAAAATCGTTGTTTAAATAATACTCAATCGCGATTTGAAGATCGCATTCCAAAAATTTTCTGTCTTTGTTCTTGTGAAGTTTGATAAGAAGCTGATGGCACTCAAGCAATGGTATTAGCGCCAGATCATGCTTACCCAATTGTTCCTGAAATCTGGCTTTATTCATCAAGGCGCTGACATAGGCAGTGTCTTTTTGTTTTTCACGGAGTTGAATTTCCTTATTCAGGTATTCCAATCCTTTACTAAACTGTTCTCTCGCATAGCAAGCTCCCGAAAGCAGACGCAAAATAGCGGTTTGATTTTCAATGTTTCCTTCTCCTGTCTCCTGGTATTTTTTTATGGAAGTCTCTCCATACGAAAGAGCCTGAGCAAAGTCTCTGTTATGGTAAAACTTCTCTGCCTGATTAAAATCTTCTTTCCAGTCCTGACTAGAGGCAGAAAGACTTAACCCGATAAGGTAAATTCCAGCCAATACAAATTGCTTCATCATAAATCAACTAGCCATAAAAGTTTTAAGCTAGGGAATTTATATCGTCCTGAAAAATAATTTGGAGATCGAATGAAATTTAAGGCTATAAAATCTAAAATAGAGACTACATATACCTTAGGTTAATCGTCAGAGTAGTATTTTCAGTAAGTTTAAAGCTAGCCTTTTCAAAGCTTGGAGGTCCAAAGGTTCCCATGGCATCATTTGAAAAGCCAAAGCCTTCTATGGGTATCCCAAAGAAATTAGAATCGAGTTCTTCGTTTTCGTTTTCATCATGGATAATACTCACGGCATAGACTCCTTCGGGAATATTCTCAAAGACAACCTGTACATCACCGCTTTTCGACTTCACAATTTGCCCATACAATTGCTTCTTCAAAAAATCGGTCTGTGAATTAAAAATGCCTACCCGAAGCATTCCTTTATCGCTGACTATATTCTTAATTGAAACCGTCAACGATTGTGAGTTCACCTTAACAAAGCCAAGTACCAGAATCATAATAATAATGCTCTTTTTCATTTGTTTTAATTTTTATTCAAAAATGAACCTTGCTTTCCAGGTTTAAAAATAACATAACCTGAATTGTCAATCTCGACATCCGAACCGTATAAATTTCAGGTCAGAAAAAAAACCTAAATGATACCCTAAACTTTCGCTCTTATTCCTGTGACAAGGTTTTTACCCTATTTCAATTCCCGTTAACAAACTATTAACAAGGTAATTGCTGTCATTTTTGTATTTTTAATCTGTCCAAATTCCATTTACTATGGCAACCTACAAACTCATGATCAACAGTAAAAATCAAGCGATGATGCGTGTGGATAATGAGCGAAACAGCTGTATAGGTGAGTTGGTTCACATTATTAGAGTTCTTACTAACCTATTATGAAGATTTTCACATTACTTTCCTTTGCTCTCGTCATTTCGCTTTCATTTCTTTCGTTTCAGAAAAAACTTCCATTCGATCTGAAGGCCAGTATGGCAAGAGGTAAGGAAGTTTATATCTCCTATTGCATCTCCTGCCATCTGGAACAAGGAGAGGGTGCGGATGGATTCTATCCTCCACTTGCAAAAGCGGACTACCTCATGGCAGATAAAAAAAGATCCATTTTACAAGTATTGAATGGCGCCACCGGAGAAATGAAAGTCAACGGCTATACCTATAACGAGACAATGAGTGGCTTTGACCTGACCGATCAGGAAGTAAGTGACGTGCTCAATTATGTGCGCAATTCATTTGGTAATAAAGGAGAACCGGTGAAGCCTGAAGAAGTGAAGGCTGTGAGAAAATAGTTTAATGGCAATTAATTTTGAAGATTATGATGTCTTAGGATCAGCTTTAGTGACTCTAAATTCCGAAGGAGTTATTCCAACCATTTTTTTAAATATTGTATTGAAACCAGAAACGGAATTAAATCCTGAGTCGAGTGCAATGGCTTCAATGGTGTAGTGATTGTATTTAGGATTACGCAAGCGACTTTTCGCTTCTTCTAACCGAAATTGATTCAGAAAACTCCAAAACGTTTCGTGTGCTTGTGTGTTGATCGCCTGCGATAAGTGATTTCGGTTGATTTGCATTTGTTTCGCCAGATCGTCTAGTCGCAATTCAGAGTTCAAAAAGGATTTATGTTCAGTGATATAAGCTCTTACTTTAACAAATACTTGTAATGATTCCTCTTGATTCAAGCCTGACTTCGCATATTTAGCTATTTCAACTTTCGAGAGTAATAACTTAACTTTTTCAACTGCTTTCTGAAATCGTTCGTATGAAAAGGGTTTCAATAAATAATCGACCACATTCAGGTCAAATGCTTCTACGGCATATTCCTGAAATGCCGTGGTGAGGATTATTTTTGGCTTACCCTCACCCAGTATTTTGATCGCCTGCATCCCGTCAATCTGTGGCATTTGAATATCAAGAAAGATCAGGTCGGCCTGTTCAGATTCATTTTTTTCCATGAGTTCGAAAACATTTGAACAGATAGCGAGCAACTCAAGATCATCCCTTCTGTCAATATAGTTCCTGACTACATCTGCAGCATATTCTTCATCATCAACAACAATACATTTGATTTTGGTTATCATAGGGCAAAGGACAAAACGGCTTCATACGTACTGGCTGTTTGGGTACAACTGAATTGATGCTTGTCTCCGTAGAGAATTTGAAGGCGCTGACGGGTGTTATTAAGCCCAATGCCTTCCTTTGTTTCCATTTGACTAGCGTATGTTGCGATCGGTAATGAGTTCTTCACTTTGTACGTTAGGCTGCTTCCTTCAACAGCAAGCTTCAGTTCGATCCAACCTTCTTCAATCTCCTGTGCTACTCCATGCTTAAAAGCATTTTCTATAAATGTAAATAAGACGAGGGGAGGAAATTGAATAGACGGCAGTGACTCTGGAACATCTACCGTCACTTTCACCCTTTTTCCGTAGCGTATTTTTTCGATAGCAATGTAGTTGATGATAAAATTAACTTCATCTTCCAATTTTACCGTTTCTTTATTTGAATCGTATAGAATATAGCGCATCATACCTGATAGCTTTAGAATCAATTCAGGAGCCAGATCGGATTTCTGAAGGACTAAGCTGTACAAATTATTTAACGTGTTGAAGAAAAAGTGGGGCTGAAGTTGATTCTTTAGCAGCGCTAATTCCGCATTTAGTTTTTCTTTAGATAATTGTGCGTTTAATTTAATGCCTTCAAAAGTAAGGGCAACAAGCAGAGGCGAATTGAGAAAGGTAAGTCGCTTCGTTATCATCTCAATGTCCCAGAATCGTTCGTTTACGCTGACAGATTCTAAAATATAATGCAAGTATAGCTGATTAAGCACTGCCGATGAGAGCGACAGTAAAACCAATGTCATGGCAAAGGAGACATATCTTTTCTTCAATAGAAATTTTGGAACCAAATAGAGCAAGGAAGCATATACAAGAAATAGTTTTGGAGGCAGCAGCAGCAGATGGTAGATTAATGCCTGAGCAAATCCTTTGTTGGGCTCACGCCAAATGGTGGAATAAATCAAAACATATACTGACCATGCGATTACATGAATAACCCACGTTCGACTTCGTTGGGCTGACGATTGATTCATTGCTAAAAGTAAATTATCTCTTGCATAAAAACTCAATCCATAGTTAAATTATAACCAGGCTGGGCAAATAAAAGTGAGTCATTGATTGAAGCTATGAACGGCAATACCTCCAAATTCGAACTCAAGTGATTCTACATTATCCTGACAGTAGATAAATTTTCCATCTGATGATACGGAGTGTTGGATAAAGGAATGCTGTGGATCGGTCAATTGCTTAAGCCCAGTTCCATCAGAGTTAATTAAATAGAGTTGTCCTTTAAATGGGATTCCGCCACGATTTGAAGAAAAAATAATCTTACCCTCAGGTGTCCACACAGGCCAGCCATCATAAGCCGGATTGTTCGACAAATTGCGTTCACCGGATCCGTCCATATTCATTATGAACACCTCTGAGTTTCGTTTTGCTGTTGAAATATCCCAGTTGAAACCAGGACTGTTTATCACTTTTCTAAACAATAATTTGGTACCATCTGGAGAAATGGACGGATAGGTGGTGACTGTCTTGAAATTAGTGACCTGCTTCACATCTGAGCCGTCTATGTTCATAGTAAATAGTTCAATATGTTGCTTCCTCCAGTCCGCTTTTAAGTCAGGTGTATTGCGGGCAGAGCAAAATATAATTCGTTGCCCATCGGGTGAAAATTTTGGATGACTATCATCACCAGAAGTAAACGTAAGTCGTTTTTGATTTTTGCCATCAGTATCCATAGTATAAATCTCCGCATTCGCATCTCGCTCTGAGCCGAAAGCAATTTTCTTCCCGTCCGGTGACCACACAGGTGTGCCATAATCGACACTTCCTGAAGTTAGCTGTTTTAAATTGGTGCCGTCAGGATTCATTGTGTAAAGCTGGAATACTCCCGACCTATTGGATTGAAATAAGACTGATTTGCCATCGGGTGATAGCATAGGATATGCGTCTACAACATTCACAAGTCGTTTGAATGGTAAATAAATTTGCTGAGCCCGAATTGTCGATGATTCTAATAATAAAAGCAGGATGATTCTTAATGAATGATTCATAAAATGAAATTGGTTTGATTTATTGAATTGCAAACCTAGCTATCTGCCAAGTTCAATCAACGAAAACTTGCGACTTGTATCCCTATCCTATACGCTTTCAAGTTTAAATTGATCAGATTGACCTATTTCACTCCTGCTCAAACTTCAATTAACTCCCCTTATAAAATGAAAAGATCTTTTAAAATGCTTTTAGCGATCGGGCTATGTTATTCTAATGAAATTATTGGACAACGGCTCGATACTCTAAAGCGTGTGATTTACCAGGCTTCGGATAACCCAAGTTGGACGCCTGATGGTCAGAGTCTATTATTCACCTCTCCCTTTAGCGGAAACTGGCAAGTTTATCTTCGTGATATCAACACGAAGAAATTAAAAAGATTGACTTTTCATGATGGTAATGACGAAACACCTCTTTGTTCACCGGATGGCAAAAAATTTATTTTTGAATCGGATAGAAACGGGAATACCGATGTATGGATGATGAACCTGGACGGCTCAGGAGAAGAACGATTAACGAATCACCCTGAACGTGATATTCATCCTACCTGGCACCCAAACGGTAAGGAAATACTTTTCAACTCTAATCGTGAAGATACTGCTGGATTTGCAATTTATAAAATGACGCTTTCCACAAAGAAAATTGAACGTGTTACTTCCCTTGCAGAATTTAGCACTTATGCGCAGTGGTCGCCTGACGGAACAAAGATCTTGTTTGTAAAATGGAGTAAGAACAAAACCTCCGGGGACATGGGTAGAGATATATGCCTTATGGACAGTCATGGAAAAATGATCAGAAACTTAACCAATAGCCCCGATGACCTAAATGGATGGCCCAGTTGGAGTCCGGATGGGCAGTCCATTGTTTTTTCGGCCAAACCAAAAGATAAATTTCAAATTTATTCAGTTCATCAGGACGGTTCCAACCTGGTTCAACTAATCGAAAGCAATTATGATGATAGGAGGCCCTATTGGTATCGCGATAAAAAGCGACTTGCCTTCGACCGAACTATTAGCGGAACTGTGACCGATTTGTTTATTGCTTATTTTGAATAGCATTGGCTAACCTATTCTGCGGTAGTCGCAATTTTCTCGAATAATATTAATGGCACTCACATAAAAAGGTTGTCCTTCCTTAGCGAATTTCCGTAGATTGAATTATTAAAACTAATTTCATACCATGGCTACATTTTCACTCACCATCAACAATGAGGCTCATCAGGTAGACGTGAGCCCGGAAACGCCCCTGCTTTGGGTGCTGCGCGATGAACTCAACCTCACCGGAACAAAATTTGGTTGTGGTAAAGCGCAATGCGGAGCATGTACTGTCCATTTAAATGGAAACGCAGTACGATCATGCAGCCTTCCTGTTTCTGCTGCTGCCAAAGGAAAAATAACCACCATCGAAGGCTTGCCTAAAGATGCATCACATCCTTTACAACAGGCATGGATAGAATTGGATGTTCCTCAATGCGGCTATTGTCAGGTGGGCCAATTGATGTCGGCCTCTGCACTGCTGGCTAAAAAGCCAAATCCAACAGACGCGGATATTGACTCCGCCATGTCGGGCAATCTGTGTCGGTGCGGTACCTATATGAGAATTAGAAAGGCCATCAAACTAGCGGCACAGAAAGGAGGCAAATCATGAAGACAATAACTGAAAACTTAGGAATTGACATTGGGTCGTCATCGAAGAATGAACTCAATCGCAGAGATTTTTTAAAGATGAGTGGGCTGGCCGGTGCCGGATTGATCATTACTATCGGGCTCTTTGATTCACGCACAGCGAAAGGTGCCGTGGCCACCGGAGTATTTGAACCCAGCGCTTATCTTAAAATTGGCAGTGATGGAAAGATTATTATCCTATCTAAAAATCCGGAGATAGGCCAAGGCGTGAAAACTTCTATGCCGCAAATTATTGCCGAAGAACTTGAAGTGGACTGGAAACAAATAGAAGTAGTACAGGCGTCATTGGACAATAGTTTGGGTGATCAATTTGCCGGAGGAAGCACTGCCGTCAAAGAAAATTTTACCGAATTGCGCAAAGCAGGAGCCGCTGCCAGAGAAATGTTGATTGAAGCAGCCTCACGAAAATGGAAGGTGTCTCTCAATCAGTGCTATGCCAGCGAAGGATTTGTGATGAGGAAGAACACCAATGATAAATTAAGTTATGCGGAATTAGCAGACGATGCTTCGAAACTGAATGTTCGTGAAAACCCAAAACTGAAAGAGAAGAATGATTATAAAATAATCGGCAAGCCACTGGCTGGAGTTGACAATAAAAAAATCGTAACTGGCACTGCAGAATTTGGATTGGATGCGCGCCCGAAGGGAATGGTAGTGGCCAGTATTGAGCGATGCCCTGTATTTGGAGGAAAAGTTAAAAAAATAGATGATACCGAAACGTTGAAAATACCCGGTGTTGAAAAAGTAATTCAATTGGAAGCTACCAGCAACCCAACACGTATGGTGGCGGGAATAGCCGTGATCGCAAAGAATACCTGGGCAGCAATGAAAGGCAGAAAGGCGTTAAAGATTGAATGGGATTTTCAGGGCGGAGAAATTGAAAGTGACGAAAATCTAAAAAAGCAACTCGAACAGAACATCAATTCAAAAGGCGAGGTATTACGCGATGATGGAAATGTGGATGAGGCTTTCGCGAAAGCGGCCAAGGTGACAGAAGCAATTTATGAAGCTCCGTTTCTGGCGCATGCTCCTATGGAGCCCATGAATTACATTGCTGATGTTCGTACCGATGGCGTTGATGTCTGGGGCCCTACTCAAGTCCCCGGTAGCGTTCGCCAATTGGCTACAATCATTACCGGACTGCCTGCCGATAAAATAAAAGTAAGAATGACGCGTGCAGGTGGTGGTTTCGGCCGCAGATTAATGGCGGACTATGCCTATGAAGCAATTTCAATTTCCAAAGCCATCGGCAAACCAGTGCAGGTAGTGTGGACGCGTGAAGACGACATGCAACACGATTACTATCGGCCTACTGGTATGTTTAAAATGAAGGCCGCACTGGATCAAAACAACAAGTTGATGGCGTGGAAAATTAATGCATCGACAACATCGCGTTATGCATTTCGTGGCGCAAGCGATCCGGCTTACAGAACAGAAGTTTTCCCTGACGGTTTCCCCGCAGGGTTTATTCCCAACTTCAGAATGGAATACCTGCCAACGCAAAGTAAAGTACCAAGAGGGGCATGGCGGGCACCAGGCCATAATATCACTGCTTGGCTTGACCAAAGTTTTATTGACGAAATGGCGACATTAGCAGGTAAAGATCCGGTTGCTTTTCGGTTAGAAATTTTAGGTGAAGAAGATAAGGAGATGCCCTATAGTGATCATGGCGGCCCGGTATACAGCACAAAGCGATTGAAAAATGTAATCAGGCTTGCTGCTGAGAAATCAAATTGGAATCAGCCTGCTCCAAAAGGAATGTATAGGGGATTTGCAGCACACTTTATGTTTGGCGCTTATGTTGCGGAAGTGGTTACGATATCCATGCCTTCACCAGAGACAATTAAGTTAGGAAAAGTAGTGTGTGTATGTGATTGCGGAATTGTTATTAACCAAAGCGGAGCAATGAATCAATTAGAGGGTGGTATCATTGATGGCTTGAGTGCAACCTTAAACGGAGTCATCCATATTGAAGGAGGCAAAGTAAAAGAAGGTAACTTTGATGATTATCGCTTACTGCGAATGAAAGACGCTCCGGACATTGAAGCACATTTGGTTGACAGCGAGGAGGGTCCGGAAGGTTTGGGAGAAATGTCGCTGCCTCCTGTTAGCGCAGCATTGTGCAATGCTATCTTTGCTGCAACGGGAAAACGGATTCGGAAACTACCCATCAACCTTTCTAACAAACTAACTACTTAGCAATGCGGTGAAAGATTTTAAGACGATCATTCACGAATACAAAAAGATTGACTTCTCTCAACGGAAAGCAGCGTTAGCGACTGTCGTAAAAGTCCATGGCTCCTCGTACCGAAGTCCGGGTGCACGGATGTTAATCATTGATGATGGCCGCTGGGTAGGTTCTATAAGTGGGGGCTGCCTGGAAGGTGATGCATTGCGCAAAGCTCGACAGGTAATGACCGATAAAAAGCCAATCACGGTGACCTATGATACCCGGGAAGAAAGCAATCAAAATTTAGGGATTGGCCTTGGCTGCAATGGGGTGATTGATGTCTTCATTGAACCACTAATGGCAGGGAACCCCAACAATCCCATTCATTTATTTGAAAGATTTCAGAATACAAAAGAACCCTTAGCCCTGGCTACCGTTTTTTCCGGATCAACGAACGGTGAAAAGATGTTGATCAATACAGATGGAGAAGAACTGCAATCGTTTACTAATTCATCATTGACACAAATTGTCAAGCACGATTTACGATCTCTTTTTGAAGCAAAAAAATCCGTAGCCAAAAAGTATTCCTTGCTCGGGGAAGAGGTTGATGTGTTTGTGGAATTGGTGCAACCTACAATTTCCCTGATCATCTTTGGTGGTGGCTTTGATGCGCGTCCGGTAAGTGAACTGGCAAAGTCATTAGGATGGAATGTCTCCGTAACGGATGAGTGCGTTGCTCACATTGCTCCGGTATTTTTTCCTACTGCGGACAAGCTTTCACTTTGTCAACGGGAATTCATCGATCGCGATTTTGAAATCACACCGTACACTGCTTGCGTACTGATGTCGCATAATTATGAATATGATCGGGATGTTCTACTCAAGCTGATAAAAACTGATGCTCCTTACATTGGTATCCTTGGTCCACGAAAACGCTTTGACAAAATGCAGGAGGAATTTCAGGACCGGAATATTCAACTTAGCGAGAAGGATCTTCATCGGATTCATTCTCCCATTGGCCTTGATATTGGCGCTGAAGCCCCGGATGAAATTGCATTATCCATCATTGGCGAGATTCAAAGCAAATTCTCTAATCGCTCGGGCGGCTTTCTGAAGTATAATTCAGGCCCCATTCATCAGCGAGATCCGAACAGTGATCAGGTTTTTAAGCAGGTTTACATAACGACTGATACTAAGAAATCCATCAAAGGTTAATTGAAAATTTATGGATGTCGGAATAGTTATTCTCGCTGCCGGCTCCTCCTCTCGCATGAATCGATCAAAACAATTGTTGGAGGTTGGGGGGGAGTCTTTGTTATTGAAATCAGTTCGCATTGCTCTCCAATCAAAAACAGAAAAAATAGTGGTTGTCTTAGGTGCTAATGAAACTGCACACCGAAAATTGATTGACCAACTTCCTGTTGAGATCGTAAGTAATCCCGAATGGCAAAAAGGAATGGGAAGTTCTCTAAAGAAAGGTCTTCAACATATTTTGCAAATTTTACCCGATATGAAAAGTGTCATTGTAATGGTTTGCGACCAGCCCTTACTTACTACAGCACATCTTAATCAACTTATTGAAAGCTCAGTATCTACGAAAACCTCGATCGTGGCTTCCTATTATTCAACCACTGCCGGGGTTCCCGCTTTATTTAAAAAAGACCTCTTTGACCAACTGCTTTGCATTGACGATCGGGAAGGCGCAAAAAGCATCATTCAAAAAAATGGTTCAGTTATAAAAACAGTTGAATTCCCCGGTGGGGAAATTGATTTAGATACTAAGTTCGATTATGATACCTTTTTGAAAAATAACACTTAACTTAATCTTCACTATGAAATCCATTCAACTTATCCTGTTGATCGTAACTTGCTATCAGCCTTCTATTGGACAATCTCAACTCTCAGAAGATGAATACACGCGTTACGAATTACTGGATCCAGCAACACAAAGTTTCAGGATTGTCTATGATGTGAGCGCTATATCGTCAGGGACCCACTATTATTTCAACACCCTCCGCAAAGGAAGTGAGCATAAGGTTGATGCTGTTATTGATAGGGCCACAGGAAAAAATTTGGAATGGAGTGTGGTAAGTGGAGCCGAGGCCAAAAAATCCGGCTTGAGTGAAGCCGAGACGGATGTTGATTACTTGAAAGTTAAATTAGCGATGCCGGTTCCGGTCGGAGGTGAATACCGCTTACGTATTGATAAGACTTATAAAGACCCGGCCAGCTATTTCATACAAGAGGACAGAATTATTTTTGACAGGTCGCTGGGCATTAAAAGAAATGCGGTTGTCCTGCCGAAAGGATATGAACTGACTAAATGCAATTATCCGTCTCAGGTTACAATAGAACTCGATGGGAAACTTAAAGTGAGTTTCATTAATGTTGGTTCACAGAATGTGTCATTTCATATCGAAGCGAGAAAGCTTCCCGCTACCGCAAATACAACATGGGTAAAATCTACACTCACAGAAAATCAAACACCGGGTCAGGGCCGCAATAAGTCAGTTGCAAGAATCAATTTTGATTTTCCTGAAAGGGCCAATCAGACGAGAGAAATTGTTTATTTCCTTCAACACCCTGAAACCAATTCTTTTCGATTATACCACGATTACACAGAAGAGAAAGAAGGCACGGATCGCTACATTAATGTGGTGCGACCCGGCAGCAAAGCATCCAATCCTTCTGCCAAAATGCTTGACACCGGAAAAGAGTTGAAAGTGGAAACACTGCGGGGAGATGCAATTAATAGGCGAGCTTTAGATATCGGTGAGCCCGTAACGCCTGAAACCGAAGTAGTAGTCATTTGGTATGATGCCGTTAAAATGGGCCAGACTGCACGATTGCGAATTGAAGAAACCTATACTGATAAAAATCGATACGTTTTGAACGGAGATGAATTCATTTTCGATCGGGCTTTCGGCAGGCCATTCAATACCGTTGTTATCCCGGAAGGATGGTTTCTCACCGCCAATGCTATTCCGGCCACTATTGACTTGGTGGATGGAAAAATCAATCTATTCTATGTCAATAGCTCTCCGGAGGATATTGATGTCTATATTAAAGGGAGAAGGAGATAGTATTAAACTAATTCTTCAGTGACCATTTCCATTCCTGCATTCACCATGGCACCAAAGCCTCCATATACATTAATGAGATTTTTAAATCCTTGTTGCTTCATGACCGAGATAGCGATCATCGAACGATAGCCTCCCCCGCAATGAACAATATGAGGTTCATTCTTGGATAGCATCTCTGTATTTTTTGGCATCTCCGCCAGAGGTATAAAGTGAGCCTCTTTTAAATGACTTATTCCCCACTCACCCGGTTTACGCACATCAAGTACACTTATACCCTTATCAACTTCGAACTTCATTTGTTCGGCCGTGATGGACTTCACGGTATCTAATTTACCATCCCAGGAATTCACTCCTCCCTCTAAATAGCCAACCACGTTTTCATATCCAACCCTTGCCAGCCGCAAGATGGCTTCTGATTCTTTTCCGGGATCGGTCACCAATATCAGAGATTGCTTAATATCAATAAGCGTACCTACCCAAATTGCATATTGCCCATTCAATCCAATGTTCAAAGCACCTGAAATAAATCCTTTTTCAAAATCATCTGGATTTCGGGTATCCAAAATCATGGCTCCCCGTTTAACCTCTTCTTTAAATTCTACGCAGGTAAGCGGATTACTATTTGCTTTCATGACCGCTTCGATAGAATTATACCCCATTCTATTGATTCGTGCATCATCAAAGAAATACTGAGGTGGTGGTAATATTCCTTCGGTTACGGTTTGGATAAACTCATCGCGGCTCATGTCTTTGAGCGCATAATTAAATTTCTTTTGTTCTCCTATAGTAGAAAAAGTTTCCTTACCAATATTTTTACCGCATGCTGAACCAGGTCCATGCGCAGGATAGACGATCACATGATCCTTCAGTATCTTAATTTTCTTGTTCAAAGAATCGTACATCATGCTTGCCAATTCCTCGCGGCTCATGACACCATCCAACAAATCAGGTCTACCTACATCTCCGACAAATAAGGTATCTCCGGTAAAAACCGAATACTCTTTTCCCTGGTCGTCCAGCAGTAAAAAACAAGATGATTCAGGGGTATGACCTGGAGTATGAAGTACCCTTAGTTTTAGTTTGCCTAGCTTAAATTCCTCACCATCTTTCGCATGATGAACAGGGTAACCGGTGTTTGCATCCGGTCCATAAATAATGGGAGCATTTACCTTACGAGCCAAGTCAATATGCCCCGAAACAAAATCGGCATGAAAGTGTGTCTCAAATACATATTTAATTTTGGCACCTCTCTTTTGAGCCAACTCAATGTAGGGTTCCGTTTCCCGAAGTGGATCAATGATCGCGGCCTCCCCATCCGACTCAATATAATAAGCAGCTTCCGCCAGACAGTTGGTATATAATTGTTCAATGTACATGCTATTACGTTAAGATTGATTGTACTGTAAAACCGTTTAGTCCCGTTTTAGTTCCATCGGAAAGAAAACCTTCAAAGCGATAATTTCGCCTCAAAATTGCCAAAAATTCTTTGATTTATTTGAATGAACTTACCTTTGCCTTGTGAAGAGGATCATAATCTTACTATTTACTTTTTTCTGCTCTCTTGGTGGAAAGGCTGATCCGTACAATCTATTTGAAGAAAATGGAAGAATTGGTATCAAAGATCAGCAAGGTAACATACTTATTCCTGCGGCTTTTGAAGCGCTTGGCTGGTCGGACGGCAGTTTCTCGATCGTTGGTCAGATCACTGGATACAAACTCAAGGATGGCTGGGGACTCATCAATCTTAAAAAAGAATTTCTTACCAAAGCCGACTATAAAACAATCATTTATCCGGGTGGTGATCGTGTTATTGTTACCAAGCAAATTAACCCTGCCCAAATCAAAACAGGTTGTCTGTCGCTGAACGGTGAAGTCAAAATTCCTTTTAAGTATGACGCGATCACTATCGCTGGCTTACGGGCTATTGTAGCGATAAGAAAAGGCACCAACTACAATTTTGGACTGGTTGATCTCGAGGATCGGGAACTGGTGAATGCACAATACAAAAGCATAAGGGCGTTGGGCACACTTCGCTTCGCTATCGAAAACTGGAAGGGGAAGGTTGCCCTTTTTTCTGAACAAGGTAAACTCATTACGGACTTTAAAATTGATAGCATTTCAGCTTTTAAAGGAAACATGGCAATTTTTCATCAGGACCTTAAGCAAGGCTTGATGAATCGCGATGGAGAAATAAAAATTGAACCTCATTACCGTGAAATTAGGATTATCAATGAAGATGTTTTTGGGCGAATGCCAACGGAATGGAAACTGCTGGACAGAGATAATCAGGAGCTAAATAAAATAGAAGCAGATGAATTGATCCCACATAATCATCAGCGCTATACCATTACCAAAAGTGGAAGATTCGGAGTGGTGGATAGTAACTTTACCGAAATCCTGCCGTTGGAGTACGACTATCTCTCTTACGCAAACAAAAATCAGTTTATTGCAAAGAAGAATAATCACTATGGGTTAATAGGGCAAAACAACTCCGTTCTTTTACCCTTTGCTTTTGATACGCTCATCGCACACGGAAATCTGTTGCGCGTCAGAGAGAAAGAGTTTGGAAGAACGGGATGGGCCATCTATGATACATTCGGGATTAAGAAAACGGTTCGGTCTTATGACATGATCGATCCTTACAACGGAAAGTTTTTTCCTGTTCAAAGTCTGGGATACGTTGGGGCGGTCAATCGTTACGGAGAAGAATTTATTCATTGTGTGTATGATTCGATAACTGATTTTGCTGATGAACAAATTGCCGTAAAGTTTAAGGGGCTTTACGGAATTATTAGCATTCGTGAAGAGTGGCTTGTAGAACCCCAATTGCATCCACTGAAACTCCTAAACGATGAACGTTACTTGCAAGTGGAAGGGAAAATGATCTTCCTTAAAGACTTTCAGGGTACAGTAATTTACTTTACTGATAATCAAATTACTCCGATTGAAAATTACTTATTGGAAGTTTTACCAGATGGTATCGAAAAAGTAATTGATTACAATGGAAGAATCCAAAGCAGAACTATAGGTCCCATGGATGAGCATATCGATGAGCTGATGAGTGTGAGTGAGGGTTTAAGAGGATTTAAGAAAGATGGAAAATACGGATTTATCGATGAACGAGGCCGGCTGAGAATAGCCAATCGCTATGAAGCCATACAATCTTTCAAAGAAGGAATGGCAGCCGTTAAGCTCAATGCGAAGTGGGGGTACATCAATGCAACTGAAAAACTAATTATCCAGCCTACGTATGATGACGCTGGGGAATTTCAGAATGGCGTTACCATTGTGAAAAGGGCTAATCAATTTGGAATTTTAGAAAAGGACGGAAAGCTAGTTCAACCAATCCGATATGATTCTATTATTCGCCTGCCAAGTGGAAGTTTCCTGATCCTTACAAAATCTCAGCAAGGTCTTGTTAGTACAGGAGGGCAAGTTTTGATCGAACCAAAATACGATAACATAACAGATCTGGAAAATAGTACGCTCATCGTTGAACGGGATGGTAAATCCGGACTACTTTCTTTAGACGGAGTAAGTACTATTCCAATGATTTACGACCGACTCATTTATCTTCGGGAAACAAACTTGTACTTGTCAAAAAAGAATGCTGACTGGAAGAAGGTAGATCTAAAATAAAGGAGGTTGCCTTTACTCAGGCAACCCCTTCATTAAGAAATATCAATTCTATTTGCTGGGTGTATTAGGAGATTGTCCGGATTTTCCGGAACCTGATATGGATTGCCTCATTTCCGTATCTGCCTGAACATTTTGCATCTTGTAATAATCCATCACCCCTAAGTTTCCATTCACAAAAGCCTGAGCTATTGCTTTAGGTATTTCGGCTTCTGCCTGAATCACATTGGCACGTGCTTCTTGTGCTTTGGCAATCATTTCTTGCTCTAGCGCAACGGCCATTGCTCTGCGCTCTTCGGCCCTCGCTTCCGCTACTTTTAAATCGGCAGAAGCCTGGTCAATTTGAAGTTTAGCGCCAATGTTTGCTCCAACATCCACATCGGCAATATCAATAGAAAGGATTTCAAAAGCAGTACCGGCATCCAATCCTCTGGATAAAACCAATTTAGAAATTTTATCAGGATTGGCGAGCACTTCTCTATGTGATTTGGCCTGACCAATGGAAGTAACAATTCCTTCTCCCACTCTGGCCAAAATTGTATCTTCACCTGCACCACCCACTAATTGAGCAATGCTGGCGCGGACGGTAACCCTCGCAATAGCAATCAACTGAATACCATCAGCGGCAACAGCAGCAACTTTAGGTGTCGTGATTACTTTAGGGTTTACCGAAATCTGAACCGCTTGGAATACATCACGGCCTGCAAGGTTAATAGCAGTGGCTTGTTTGAAGGTAAGGTTAATGTTGGCTTTCTCTGCAGAGATCAACGCCCTAATTACATTAGGCACATCTCCTCCGGCAAGAAAGTGTGTTTCAAGTTCACGCGTAGTTACAATTAAGCCCGCCTTGGTAGCGGTGATCAAGGAATTCACAATAATTCCGGGTGGTACTTTCCGGATTCGCATTCCGATCAATTCGCCAATTGTTACTTTAACTCCGGCAAAAATGGCGGTGATCCACAAACCCACCGGCACAAAATACATGAACATGAAAAATCCAATGATGCCAAGAAAAACAAAGAAAATAAGTAATAAGCCTTCCATAATTTTTACGTTGTTGGTTCTACGATAATTTGATTAGATAAAATTTTTATAATTCTGATTTTGGTTCCTGTCTCCACAAAAGATCCAATTGTCTTTACTTCATACGTTCGATTTGCCAGCTCTGCTTTGCCGATTGGCCGAAGCGCAGATACCGTGATTCCTTCCTGACCGGGGCTTAATTCCAAAACCTCCCCCTCATTTACCTTACTTGAACTCGTGGACTTAAGGGCAAATCGTCCCCATACATTTGATTTAAAGGAGTAATAAAGTACCAAACCTGAAGTAACGGACGCCCCTGCCACGGTGCTCCATCCGGCAGTACTACCAAAATAATTGAAACTCAGCCCTACTCCTACCGCCATAATAACAAAGGCGATTAAACCTACCACGGTGGTACCTGGAATGAAAATGATCTCAACAACCAGCAAAATAAGGCCGAAAAGAATAAGTGATATGACGGTGAACCATTCAATCATAACATCAAAGCTAATCAGGATTTATTGGATTTATGAATTGATTTTTCTGAATTGATAATTGTTAGTAGGCTCTGGCAAATACTACGCGTCTGGCAGAAGGCTTACCTGAATAGATGCATTTGCCGCTTTCCTCCTCTGCATCCAGTGCAATACAACGAATCGTGGCTTTTGTCTCTTCTTTAATTGCCGCCTCAGTAGTAGAAGTACCATCCCAATGAGCTAAAACAAAACCACCTTTACCATCCAATACTTTTTTAAAGTCATCGTACGAATCTACTTTCGTGGTGGATTCGCTCCTGAATTTTAATGCCTTCTGATGAATATTAGTCTGAATGGAGTCCAGCAATGAAGGAATTTGAGTTACCACTTCATCGAGTTTTATGACCATCTTTTCCTTGGTATCTCTTCGGGCTACCTCTACCGTACCATTTTCAAGATCACGCGGTCCAATAGCAATTCGAACAGGTACACCCTTTAATTCGTACTCGGCAAACTTAAATCCAGGCTTATGCGTATCACGGTTATCAAACTTTACAGAATAGCCTTGCTTACGCAATGCCCCTGCAATTTGATTTGCCTTTTCAGAGATTTTCGCTAATTCATCTTCTGTTCTAAAAATTGGAACAATGACAACATGAATTGGCGCCAGCTTGGGAGGTAGCACCAACCCATCATCATCTGAATGAGCCATGATCAATGCTCCCATCAGTCGGGTGCTGACACCCCATGAAGTACCCCAAACATAATCCAACTTACCATCCTTGCCAGCAAACTGAACGTCAAAAGCTTTGGCAAAATTCTGACCCAGAAAATGGGACGTTCCGGCCTGTAATGCTTTACCATCCTGCATCATGGCTTCAATGCAATACGTATCAACAGCGCCTGGAAATTTCTCACCTTCAGATTTCATTCCCTTGATCACCGGCATAGCCATGAAGTTTTCAGCAAAATCCGCATATACATCAAGTATCAAACGCGTTTCCTTTTCCGCTTCTAGTTTGGTAGCATGCGCGGTGTGGCCTTCCTGCCATAAAAATTCTGTAGTGCGCAAAAACAATCTTGTACGCATTTCCCAACGAACAACATTCGCCCATTGATTAATAAGAATTGGTAAATCGCGATAGGATTGTATCCATTTTTTATAGCTGTTCCAGATTACCGTTTCAGAGGTTGGCCTTACAATAAGCTCTTCCTCAAGTTTGGCATCCGGATCGACAATAATCCCACTTCCGTCCTCTGCATTCTTCAGGCGATAATGTGTGATAATAGCACATTCCTTTGCAAAACCTTCAACATGACTAGCTTCTTTGGCCAAAAATGATTTTGGGATGAAAAGCGGAAAGTATGCATTAACATGGCCGGTGTCCTTAAACATTTTATCCAGGGCCTCAACCATCTTTTCCCAAATGCTATATCCATAGGGTTTTATCACCATACATCCGCGCACGTCTGAATTCTCCGCCAAATCTGCCTTTTTCACCAGATCGATGTACCATTGTGAGTAGTCTTCGCTTCTGCTTGTAATCTCTTTTCCCATACTTAATCTCCGGTATAATTTTTGTAATATTACTTTACCGGATCGCAAAGATAGCTTAGGGATTTCTTTTGCCAATTCATTGGACTCATTTTAGAATAAAGGCAGAATTCTTTTAGAATTAAATTTGTTCAAGAAGTACCCTTTCGGGTATTTTAAACGTTAATAAAGAAAGGATAAATAGGGTTTTTAACTCAAATACTATGAAAACCAAGTTGTTTCTTATCGCAGCCATGTCAGTAGCAGCCTCGTCCCTCAGTTTTGGACAATTAGAAAATGACGACATGTACTTTACCGCCAAGGACAGAATTAAGTTGAATTCCACTAAGCCAATGGCCACGGTGAGAAATATTGACGATTATGACAATGCTGTTGCTGTCATCAATCCTACAGACAGTTATTCTGGAAGAGGAACCAACCCGGAACATACCTCTCAGGCAATCGTCAATTCCAAAAGTCAGCAATCAGATCCGCAGTATTTTGTCGCAGGATACCAACCAGCAAGAGTAAACCAGAATTTGAATGACTACTCCTCCTCAATGTATTCAAACAATGCGTGGAATAGTCCCTACTATGGAAGTATGAATGGCTTTGGAAGCCCTTACAGCAGTTTCAATTCATCAGGGTTTTGCAATCCTTATAGTTTCTATCAGCCAGGCCTGAGTACATCTCTTAGTTATAGCATGGGAGGATTTGGCTCAGGATGGTATGGAGGAATGAATTATGGATGGGGAAGCCCTTCGGGCATGTTTTCAAACAATTATTACGGAATGAATTCCTGGGGTTCGGGCTGGAACAATTATGGTTATGGAGGTTTTTACCGCCCAACTACGGTCATTGTAGTTAATAATGGTGATGTGAATAGCAGCTATACTTACGGAAAGAGGGGATCGCGTAGCAGCGATATAAACAACTATTATGACAATACCCGCAATGATGGTATGGTAGGCACGCGTGGAAGAGTTCGGACAGAAAGTGCAAACGGTAGGGTTGCTTCAAGTGAATCGCAATACTATAACCGGGAATGGAGAAATAATGTAGAGACCAGCCCAAATCGTTCCCAGTATCAAAACAGTAATTCTGGAAATCGTAGCATGTTTAACACAAACAATTCAGACTGGGGAAATAATCGCTCTTCTTTTGATTCAGGATCAAGGAGTTCTTTTGGTGGTGGATCAGCAAGTGGCGGAACACGGTCCAGCAGCGGAGGAGGTAGAAGAGGCAGGGACTAAAATATTTTTCTTTACAAATTCAATATTTTATTGGGTATGAAAAAAATAGTGAGAATGGCTCTCAGTGGCTGCGCCTTGCTTTATTCTTTGATGGCATCGGCTCAAAGTTATACGGAAACAGCTTTACTATTCAGTCGCAATAGGCCAGGAGGAAGCGCCCGCATGCAAGGTATGGGAGGTGTGCAAAATAGTTTAGGCGGAGATTACAGTTCTGGCTATTCAAATCCGGCAGGATTAGGCATGTATAACCGTTCCGAGTTTACATTTTCTCCGGCTTTCAATTCAAACAGCACTTCCTCAGACTATTTAGGAGAAAGCACCAGTGATTCTAAATCAAGACTTAACCTACCCGGCTTAAGTTTTGTATTTCATGCAGATAAAGAGGGCAAACTTGGATTTCTGGGAGGAACATTTGGAATAAGTTTTAACCGAATTAATGACTTTAACCGGTCATTTACCTATCAGGGCACAAAAACAAATAATTCAATCATTGATTACTTTATTCAGGATGCAACCGGAACTGATCAAAGCCAGTTTGATTCTGATGGTTTTAATTACAATACACCAACAGGATTGGCTTACAATAATTATTTGATAAGTCCCCAGTCGGAGTACGTGGGGGGTGACCCTACGCTCTACTTTTCATTTGTGAACGGCAATCCCACATTACAAAAAGAAGAAGTTGAGACCAGTAGGGCACAAAATCAATGGAGTTTTTCGTATGGCGCCAATTTGAGTGACAAAATATATTTAGGCGGAGGGTTAGGAATCACTTCCCTGAATTACAAAAGTAAAAAGACATTTAATGAAACATTTAAGAATGATACGCTTAGCTCGTTGTTATTGGAAGAAAATCTATCCATCAGCGGTTCAGGGATCAATGCAATCATTGGTTCTATCGTTCGTCCAATTGAGTTTTTTCAATTTGGAATATCCATTACAACCCCAACGAGTTATCAAATTACAGACAATTACTCAGCTCTCATGAGTTCAAAATGGAATAGTTTTGTGTACGATGTGGATACAAATAAAATTTTGAATGATGAGGACGCAGGTACGGATGTCGTTGTTACTGATTATGGTCTTGCAACCCCCTGGAAATTCAACGGTGGTGTTGCTTTTTTTATTCAAAAGCACGGATTTATCTCCGCAGATATTGACTACCTGAATTATGGAAATGCTAAATACCATTCAAATACCAACGGAGTCTCTTTTACAGAAGATAATAGTGACATTAAATCTCTCTATAAGTCTGTGATCAATTATCGGATGGGTGGTGAGTACCGATTTAAGGATTATCGTGCAAGAGCAGGATATTCATTTATGCCCGATCCGTTTAAAGCTCCTCAAAACGGTATTGATCGAAAAATCTCATCTTATTCTATAGGGTTTGGCTATCGAAAGCAAAATTTTTTCATTGATGCTGCTCTCGTTTATAGTGAGGGTAACACCTCCTATCGGCCTTACCAGATAAATAGTCCTCAGAGTCCATTAGTGCAGTCAACAAATAAGAATACGCTGGTCATGTTTACGCTTGGGTTCCCCTTCTAAAAATAAATATAAATGCAATATGGCGTCTGATCCTTCGAAAGCGTCTTGACGTTTATGTGGGTGTAAGGCCATGTTGCAGTTTTTGAAGAATTTCAGTTGCTTTAATCGCATCGCCTTGTAGTGAAAAATTAGCCTCCCGGTAAAATAGTATGCGGTGTGAGCGCAGAAATTCAATCTTATCTTTTAACTCTTCAGGGTGGACGGAAGCCAACAGTGGGCGGTCGGAGACCTGATTGTTCTTAATTCTTCGGGCAATCTCTTTAGGCGGCACATCCAGAAAAAAACTTATTCCCGAATTTTTTATGAGGTCCATATTATTCAAATAGCAGGGGGCTCCTCCCCCTGTTGCCATCACAAAATCTGATGGAGAACCACACCATTTTTTTAGCAGTGCTGATTCAGTTTGCCGAAAGAAGTTTTCTCCATCATTTTTAAAGATGGACGTAATTTTCTTTCCCTCCTGTTTTTCAAGCTCTACGTCCAAATCAACAAATAAAATACCCAGTGCAGTCGCCAATTCTTTTCCAATCGTAGATTTACCTGAGCCGGGGAGGCCGATGAGAAATAATTTCATTTATCTTTTTTTGAAACTACTTTAACAACTCTAAAATTTCCAAAGAGGTTGGAACATCATTATGATGCCAGTTGCCAAGAACGGTGCCATCTTTCCACAACGCAATACCCGGATTAGAACGAATGATTGTCTTCAGAACAGTAGCATCGGCAAAAGCAAAAGGAACTGCCAATTGGTGTTCGTGGCGAAATACCTCTACTTGTTCTTCGGAGGAGGAAGTAAGTATGAGACTTTCAACTTTTCCTTCCAACCCTTTGGTCAAGCTTCTAAGTTCACTCATGTTTTTTACCGAAGCTTTACTAACATCATACATAATAATCAGGATCTTGGAGCCTTGGAATGTAGCTCTTGTTAAATCATCACCTTCCGGACTTGAAACAGAATAATCGGTGATCTTGGGCTTGGTCCGCTCTTCGTTCAATACTTTAGAAGAAACATAATCGTATCCATCTTCCACAGATAAAAATTGGGTATCATGGAATTCCTTCCCCTCCTTGGCAAAGGTATACTCAATGATGGGCTGCTCGGGGGCAATCATTTGCATTGGAATTGAGTTGCCAATCTTATATGCCCTGAAATCAATAAAGGGTAGGTGTTGTATTGCATAAACTCCTAAAAAAACACTAAGTAAAACGGTAGCAATTACTAATGAGTGTCCTTCTCTTGATCGAAGGCTGGCATTATATCCTTTTCGATACCAGAATAAATGAAGTACAAATACCATCAGAATAATGTCTTTCCAAAATGATTCCCAGGGAGTAAGTTTGATCGCATCACCAAAACATCCACAATCAGTGACTTTATTGAAAAATGCTGAGTAAAAAGTGAGGAAAGTAAAAAATACCATCAACCCTAATAGCACCCAAGTGGTGACTCTCATTTTATAGAAGATCAGGATTGCGGCACCGAGGGCGAGTTCCAACACAATCATGATCATGCCAATCTCTAGTGCCCAGGGAGTAAATGCATGAAAAAAAGAACCAAAATCCTGCGCAAAGACTTCAAAGTACTCTTCCATTTTAATTTGAGTACCGATGGGGTCATTTAATTTAATAAGACCCGAAAAAATAAACAGGCCTCCCACAAAAAATCGAGAAAACTGATCTAAAAATCTCTTCATAGTTTATTAAACAATCAAGTCGTTAATTTTAATCAAGGCGAAAACTGAATAATTAATCATGTCCTGATAATTTGCTTTCACTCCTTCACTCACCAGTGTTTTACCTTGATTGTCTTCAATTTGTTTCACTCTTAACAATTTCATATGAATAATGTCCGTGATTGAGCTCACGCGCATTTCGCGCCAAGCCTCATTGTAATCGTGATTCTTATCTTGAAGAAGCGCTAAGGTGGACTCCACGGCATTGTCGTATAGTTCTTCTAATTCTTCAAAGGCCATGTCCAGCTCTGCTGAGCCCCCGAGGTCGATTTGAATTATAGCAATTAAGCAGTAGTTTATAATTCCAATGAATTCATCTTTAACAGGGTCTTCAATCTTTTGTATGCCTTTTTCCTGAATACTTCGAATGCGCTGGGCCTTAATAAGTATCTGATCGGTGATGGAGGGTAACCGAAGTATGCGCCATGCGGTACCATAGTCTTTAGTCTTCTTGGCAAACAAGGCTTTGCAGGTGGCAATAACCTGCTTATATTCGGAGGTGGTTTTTTCTACCAAGTAATTTCAATTTTAAAAACAGCGCAATCTGGTGATTCTGTGACTCAAAGTAAAGTATTTTCATCCAACAAAACACTTAACCTGAAGGGCAGGCTATTTGATTTAACGACACCCAAGGTGATGGGCATTCTCAATGTTACCCCGGATAGTTTTTATGATGGAGGGCGATTCACAAAAGAAGAAAGCATTCTGCTCCAGGCAGAAAAAATGATTAAGGAAGGTGCTGCCATTATCGACATTGGGGCTTATTCATCTCGACCAGGTGCCATAGACATTCCAGTTAAAGAAGAATTGAAAAGAATGGCAATGGCGGTTAGCGTCATCCATAAAAACCTTCCTGAAATCATCTTATCGGCAGATACTTTTCGAGCCGAAGTAGCCAAAGCCGCTGTCGATGAAGGTGCTTCGATGATTAATGATATTTCCGGGGGGCAGGATGATAACATGTTTGAGGCAGTAGCGTTATTAAAAGTACCTTACCTACTCATGCATATGCGCGGCACACCTCAAACGATGACTAAACTGACACAATACAATAACCTTCTCAAAGATATTGTCGACTATTTTCATCCTAAAATAGCTAAGCTCCACAGTTTGGGTGTAAAGGATATTATTATTGATCCGGGTTTTGGTTTTGCAAAAACGGTTGAGCAAAATTTTCAGCTTCTTAACCATCTCCACTATTTCAAAATTCTTGAAAAGCCAATTCTGGCAGGTCTGTCAAGAAAATCCTTCCTTTGGAAAACGCTGGGTACCAATCCTGATGGCGCCCTAAACGGAACCACTTCTGCTAATACTATTGCACTACTCAATGGCGCTAGCCTTTTAAGGGTGCATGATGTAAAAGAAGCTACAGATTGTATACGATTAGTTAGTCAACTCAACATAAGCGAAATAAACAATTAACTTTGTCAAGTGATTCTGGCATTTAAAATAGCATTTCTGGAAGTCTCCTGGATAGACCTGGTGGACATCAGTCTTGTGGCTATTCTTTTGTATCAGGTCTACAAAATGATTCGCGGCAGTCTTGCTGTAAATATTTTTCTTGGAATTTTATTCCTCTATTTTATTTACCTCATCGTGAGGGCTGCTCAAATGGAATTATTGGCTACCATCCTGGGACAGTTTATGGGTGTGGGGGTATTGGCAATGATTATTCTATTTCAACAAGAAATCAGAAAATTTCTTTTGGTCATTGGGCGCGGAACAGAATTTCGCGAGAACATTTTTAACGCCATTTCCTCCTGGAGAAATGATTATCATGATGATTTTGATATTCACCAGGTGATTGAAGCTGCCAAGACATTGAAAGCAACAAAGACTGGAGCGCTAATCGTTTTTTCCAGAGACACCGAACTAAAATTTTATGTCGAAACAGGGGATCCATTGGATGCAGAGGTCACGAAGCGTTTGCTGATTTCCATCTTTTCAAAGAACAGCCCACTTCATGATGGTGCCGTGATTATTTATAAAGGAAGAATTAAAGCTGCTCGCTGCGTGTTACCGGTTAGCGAAAATGATCACCTACCAGCACACTTTGGATTACGCCATCGATCGGCTATTGGCATGAGTGAAAATTCTGATACACTCGTCATGGTAATTTCCGAAGAAACAGGAAGACTAATTCTTGCCCGCAACGGCAAATTTCTTCGCGGTCTGAAGTTGAAACAGGTTGAACAAAAAATTCTTCAATACCTTCACAAAGAAGAAACTGAGAAGTGGGACGAAGTTCCAATTGAATCTGAGCCTAGTGAATCTCAAGTGATGAAGGCTTAGCCAAAAAGTGAACATTCGCAACAGAGTTTATTTGAATCAAGGCCTGGTGCCTAAGATGAGAGGGAAGGTTAATCATAGACCACACTACTCTTTTATTCTCTCTCCCGGTCAGGTTTCCAATAGTGATGGAGGAGTAAGAAGTGTATCAATCGGTTCCCCCCTCTAAACAAAATATAAAATCTTTCGTATATTCGTTACTGAAAACCAACGTTTTATGCAAAATGAAAGAAGCCAGTCTTGTAAAGTTTTACTTTGCTAAGTATTTTTTTCTGGCCTTTGGTGTATTGCAGTTGTTAATTTCTGGTCTCCTTCTCTTCCGTCAAGGACATCTTCTCAAAGGCCAGTTTGCTGCATTTGTTTTTTTTACCTTAGGCTTGGTGTTTGTCTCGGTGTTTCTTCTTATCGCCACTAAAATTAAACGCGTGGCAGTAGGCAAGAAAAAATTAGCCATCATTGATAGCTATCGAACGGAATGTTACGAATGGCCGGACATTAAATCAATTCAATTTGTTCCTTACTTTAATCTCTACAAGATGAAAGTGCGAGGGCGCAAAGGAAAAATTTATTTTCTGCCGAATCAAAGTACTGAGGCCATTTATGGATTATTCCCCTCGGGTGGCCTTATTGATGAAAAGCAAAATAGATAGGACGACACGTGTTGGATCATTCAACCAAATCAAAAGATCCAACCCTTTCTTCTCGCTCATATAGATTCTCAAATTGGACACTAAGTCGATTATAGACTTCGCTGTTTTTCTCTTTGAAGGTCTCATAAGATTCTTTGTCCGTCCACGTGTCAATCAGGATATAGGCATTATATTCCTCCTCACTCCAATTGAGAAAAGAACCTGTATAGTTGCCTGATTCACTGAACAGCCTGAACCAGGCTCCCTTAGGGCCGTACTCATATTCAAATTTTTCTTTGCTCCCAGGCGTGATCTTATACTTCCAAATAATGGAGTAATTATATTGGGGACTTGCCATCTTATTTTCTTTCATGTGGCAGGAAACGAAGTTTCATAAGAGGAGTGCGGCAATTACTTCAGGATACCTAGTTCCTTTCCAACTTCAGTGAATGCTTTAATCGCTTTGTCGAGATGATGACGTTCATGAGCGGCAGATATTTGCACACGAATCCGAGCTTGACCCTTAGCCACCACCGGAAAGAAAAATCCGATCACATAAATCCCCTTCTCTAAAAGTTGTTCAGCAAATTTTTGCGCCAAGGGGGCTTCATATAACATAATCGGAACAATAGGATGCTCACCGGGCTTAATATCAAAACCTGCCTTTGTCATCTCCTGTCGAAAGTACTTTGTGTTTCCTTCCAATTTATCACGAAGCTCGGTAGTCTCTGAAAGCATATCAAATACTTCAATCGATGCGCCCACGATGGAAGGTGCCAGTGTATTTGAAAATAAATAAGGTCTGGAGCGTTGTCTCAGTAATTCAATGATTTCCTTTTTACCGGAAGTGAATCCTCCTGATGCTCCTCCCAATGCTTTCCCCAGTGTTCCGGTAATAATATCGATTTTTCCATGAACACCCCTGTACTCGGGCACTCCTCTTCCGGTTTTGCCAAGGAACCCGGTAGAATGACATTCATCCGTCATCACTAATGCTTCATTTGCATCAGCAATTTTGCAAATCTCGTCTAACTTAGCAATGGTGCCATCCATAGAGAATGCACCATCGGTAACAATGATTATTTGTTTTGCTCCGGCAGCCTTCGCATCGACCAATTGCTTTTCAAGATCGGCCATATCATTATGTTTATAACGATAGCGCATGGCCTTGCAAAGCCGCACTCCATCAATGATAGAGGCGTGATTCAGTTCATCAGAAATGATGGCATCTTCTGCTCCAAATAATGGCTCAAATACTCCACCGTTTGCATCAAAAGCCGCTGCGTAGAGTATGGTATCCTCCACTCCGAGAAATTTTGAAATCTTTTCCTCCAGTTCCTTGTGAATATTTTGAGTACCACATATAAAACGAACAGAGGACATTCCAAATCCGTGCGTATCAATAGCCTTCTTTGCGGCAGCAATAACACGGGGATGAGATGACAGCCCCAGGTAATTATTTGCACAGAAATTAACAACTTCCTTACCATCACTTGTTTTGATATCCGCTCCTTGTGGAGTAGTGATCACTCTCTCTTTCTTAAATAATCCAGCCTGGCGAATGGATTCAAGTTCTTTTTGTAAAACGGGTTGGAGCTTCTTATACATGATTGTTTAATTTATCTTCGGTTTAAATACTGGTTTCTTTACTACGGGCTTTGATGTTTCAGTGGTTCCTTCCGGCTGTTGAGTGGGCGGTGCTTCTTTCAATAAGTACTTCCTTCTTAAAGGATTAATCAGGTACAATTTCTGGGCGGTGAAACTGACAACACTCATCTCTTCAAATAAAAAACTCCACTCCTTCCATAAAGAAGGGTCCCCCACTTTAAACGCAGCAGGATCAATCTTCTTGTCCGTAAGAAACTCTTCAAAAGTCATTGGCTGCAAATCTACAAAGCGGACTTGGTAATTTGTACATCATAAATTTTAATAACTTCGCCCCGCACACGATTTAACATGAAAAAAACAAAGATTTTGCTCATCGGAGCCGGAGGTCAATTGGGCTCAGAACTCACTCAGGGCCTTTGGGCTATTTACGGTAGGGACAACGTTATCGCTTCCGATGTCAAGGACGCTCAGGGCATTTTGAAAGAGGGACGCTTTGAGAAGTTTGACGTGATGCAAAGAGATAAACTTTTCGAACTACTAAAGAAAAATGAAATAACGCAGGTCTACCATCTGGCGGCACTATTGTCTGCAACGGGAGAAAAGGATCCAAGGTGGGCGTGGAAACTAAATATGGAGAGTTTACTTTTTGTCCTGGAGGCTGCGCTTGAATTAAAACTGGATAAAGTGTATTGGCCAAGTTCGATTGCTGCCTTTGGCCCCACCACTCCCAAGCAAAATACACCACAAGACACCATCATGGATCCTTCCACGGTTTATGGAATCACCAAACTGGCAGGAGAACTTTGGTGCGAATATTATTTCAGAAGATATGGAGTGGATGTGAGAAGCTTACGGTACCCCGGCCTGATCGGGTATAAAACTCCTCCCGGTGGCGGCACTACCGATTATGCCGTTGACATTTATTTCAAAGCACTCAAAGAAAAAAAATACGAATGCTTTTTAGCAGCTGATACGTATCTACCTATGATGTATATGGAGGATGCTGTTAAGGCGACAATAGATTTAATGGAGGCGCCCGCAGAAAAGGTAAAAGTCAGGACAAGCTATAATGTTTCTGCGATGAGTTTTTGCCCGGCACAGGTAGCGGCTACGATCAAAAAACACATTCCCGAATTTTCAATCAGCTATAAGCCGGATTTTCGGCAGGCCATTGCCGATTCCTGGCCAAAATCAATTGATGACTCTGCCGCACGGGCAGACTGGGGATGGAAAAATAAATTCGGGCTGGAAGAAATGACCGAAGACATTCTTACAAATTTGGGCAAGTCTCCCGACTTTATTTGACGAGAAGTTTATTGACTGATCTGAAATCAGAACCCTGCACCACTACAAGATAGGTTCCGGCACTAACATCTAAGGGAACAGAAAAAGATTGCTGATTGGCTTTGAACTCCGAAAGGATGACACCACGCAAGTCAACAATTGAAATGAGTAAATCATTCTGTGGACGGAAATTAAATTCTACTTTAAGTTGTCCATCCATAACGGGATTGGGAAATAGGTTTAATTTTTTCGCATTGGTGAAGTCGGCAACAGCAATATTAAACGCTTTTTCATAGCCATCGAAATCAACTTCTCGTAAGCGATAGTAAGCTCTGCCCAGTGTTGGCTTCTCATCAGTAAATGAATAATTATGTTTGGTGGTGCTATTCCCCTGTCCATTTACTTTTCCGATTTGGAAAAAGGTAGAAGCATCATATGATTTCTCAATTCCGAAGTAATCAAAATTCAATTCCGAAGCCGTGGCCCATTGAAGCTGCACATTTTCAAGGGTAGCCGTGGCTTTAAAATAGAGTAGTTCGATAGGAAGCTGTGAATCTCCACAAATAGGTCCAGTACATGAGCCACCTACACTAAATGTCCCATTACCGCCAAGCGTAGAGCCATTGCCAACATCTAAATTTCCACCAACCGACATTCCACCCGGAGTGGTCAAGGAGATAGCAGTATTGTTTCCTCCTGTAAAATTTCCAGACACAGCGATGGCTCCCGAAGTAACACTAAAACTGGAGTTATTATTTACAACAACATTCCCATTAATGGTAAATGTGCCTGTAACCGTAATATTGATATTATTAGTGACATCCAGATTGCCATTAATAGTCAAATTTCCATTCACAGTAAGATTCAATCCATTAGGAACAGTGAATGCCCCGGTGGTCAGACTCGCCCCATTTAGGATTGCCAGAATACAGCTATTTCCAGCAGTGAATGTGCCAATGGTAAAATTGCTTGGACTATTCAATGTGATGTCTCTATTATTATTCATTAAAACATCATCGGTATTTATTGTAGCGATATTTCCACCGGACCATCGGGTAGGATCTTCCCAATTTCCATCTGCAATAACTGTCCGAAGTTGGGCAAAAACGCAACTGCTCAAAAAAACAATGGATAGAGATAAAGTTGCTATTTTTTTCATGACAGAAGGTTAAAGATAGGGTATTCCATTTTTTATTTATCATTTGATTCCAAAGATTTGTCCATTTGCAAATCAATTAGGGTTTTAAAAGTTAGATTCTGCGAAAAAAAGCCATATTTGAACTCTTGGAGCCCAATTTGAATGGGTCATAAATAAAGTCCTTATCCAGTCGTTCCATGTCTAAACTCAAAACATTAGCGGGAGAAACAGTCCTTTATGGACTTGGCACTATTCTGCCGAGGATGCTTAATTTCTTACTGGTACCACTCCACACATACATCTTCAGTCGGGAAGAATATGGAGCCGTCACCAAACTCTACGCGCTGGTCGGGTTTGTCAACATTGTTTACATGTTTGGAATGGAGACTGCCTTCTTTCGGTTCGCTACAAAGCCCGAGTCCAATGCGAAACGGATATTCAACTTAGCACAATCGATTGTAGTCTATATCAGTCTGCCGATAACTATTCTTCTCATTTCCTTTGCTCCACAAATTTCTAATGCCCTTGGCGTTGGTCCTCATCCGGAATACATTATTTGGCTAGGCGTTGTCATGCTGATGGATGCTTTGGTTGCAATTCCTTTTGCGCGATTGCGGTTGGAAAAAAAAGCGGTTCAGTTTTCAATCGCAAAAATTACCAATGTTACTATTGTGCTAGCATTAACGTACTATTTTTTGGTTATGCGTTATGATCCAATCATTGGAATTGGTTATGTATTCATGGTTAACGCTCTTGCGAATGGTTTTTTTGTTTTATTTTTTCTCAAAACACTCTTTTCCTGGCGGCCTGCCTTCGACAAACAAATTTCAGGAGAAATGTTTCGGTACGCTTACCCCGTCATGCTTACTGGTGCAGCCGGGATGACCAACGAAATGTTTTCCCGGTTAACGCTTGACTGGTGGCTGCCCGATCAATTCTATCCCCATCTTTCCAAGGAAGCGGCTTTAGGTATTTTTGGCGCCTGCTATAAATATGCCGTGCTAATGAACCTGGGCATCCAAGCCTTTCGTTTTGCTGCCGAACCATTTTTCTTTTCTCATGCAGCAGATAAAAACTCACCGACACTTTTCGCAAAAGTCAATCATTACTTCCTGATCACCTGCTGTATCTTTTTATTAACGGTAAGCATTAATCTGGATATCTTGAAATATTTCATTGGAGAGAATTTTCGCGAAGGCTTGTCAATCGCACCTATCTTATTGTTGGCTTATCTTTTCCTCGGGATCTATTATAATTTCAGCGTATGGTTCAAGCTTAAAGACAAAACTTACTACGGCACATGGATTACGTTGGGTGGCGCGTTCATCACCATTGGCGCAAACTATATTTTAATTCCTCATTTAGGGTTTACCGGCAGCGCCTGGGCAGCCTTGTTGTGTTATTTTTCCATGACTGTTGCCTGCTTTATCACCGGCCAAAAATATTATCCTATTCCCTATAAGATTACACAAGGCTTAGCTTACATTATATTGACTGTAACACTTGTCTATGCAGTCAATTTGATGAGTATCAGTGACCAAATAATGGCCACCACCTTTCATAGTTTGGTTATCCTGATTTTTGTTGGCATCATTTATCTTCT
This sequence comes from Bacteroidia bacterium, assembly GCA_031382175.1. Classification (GTDB taxonomy): domain Bacteria; phylum Bacteroidota; class Bacteroidia; order Cytophagales; family Cyclobacteriaceae; genus ELB16-189. The sequence continues at coordinate 31,580 of JANMYO010000070.1, forward strand.
GGAAAGAAAAAATTTGCGACATGAAACTTAGACCTTGATCTCTTAATTTGTCTTTTAGTGAGGAACCAGATAAAATTTTAAACAACTGGAGCATGAATATTATTATCCCAATGGCAGGTCTAGGCAAACGCATGAGGCCGCATACCCTTACTACAGCAAAACCCTTGTTGCCGATTGCCGGAAAACCAATGGTCCATCGGCTCGTAGAAGATATTGCCAAAGTGTGTCCGGAGAAAATTAATTATATAGGCTTTATTGTAAATCCCGCCTTTGGTAAACCAGTAGAAGATGATCTTAAGGCTGTGGCGAAGGCCGTGGGTGCCGAGGGCAAAATTTATTACCAGGAACAGGCGCTGGGCATTTCACATGCGCTTCTTTTTGCTAAAGAACTATTTAGAGGAAAAGTGATCGTTGCTTTTGCCGACACCTTGTTCAAAGCAGATTTTAAATTAGACACCACTCGAGACGGCACCATATGGGTACAGAAGGTGGATAACCCTTCTCAGTTTGGAGTGGTGAAACTAAATGCTGGTGGGGAGATCACCGAGTTGATCGAGAAGCCCTCCACATTTGTATCCGACTTGGCCATTATCGGAATTTATTTCTTTAAGAATGGAGAGGCATTGCGTAACGAAATGCAATACCTTCTTGACCACGACATCAAAGAAAAAGGAGAATATCAGTTTACCACCGCCCTCGAGAATATGAAAAAGAAGGGGGCAAAATTTGTTCCTGGGCAAGTGCAAGAGTGGCTCGATTGTGGCAACAAGGATAATACAGTACAAACCAACCAGCGCTATCTGGAATTCATTAAAGATCAAAATCTCGTTTCACCAAAGGCAAAGATCATTAACAGCGTCATTCTTCCACCTGTATTCATCGACCAACATGTAGTGATTGAAAACTCAGTAATTGGACCCCATGTTTCCATTGGCGAATCGACCAAAATAGGAAACAGCCGTGTCACCAATTCCATTATTCAAAAAAATTGCATTGTGAACAAGGCTATCTTAAACAATAGTCTTTTAGGGAATTTCGTTAATTTTGAAGGAAAATCCGAAGATTTAAGTCTGGGAGATTACAGCACTATTTGATCTCACGAATTGAAAAACCCCAATATCAGATATATTACCGCGTTGCTTGTTACTCTTTTTTTGGTAACAACGCTTCCTTCTTTTGCCCAACGAGACCGGAAAAGGAAACCAGTTGAGGCAAAACCGTCAGATGCCCGACTTCGCGAAGCCGAATTCTTCTTTATTGAAGGTGAAAAGTATTTTATTCTTGAAGACTATACGAAAGCCCTCGTTTACTTTCAGCGGGTAGTAGAACTCAATCCGGATAATGGTACTGTCTATTATAAAATAGCCGAAATTCTTTCAAAGGGAACTAAAGAAGAAGATTTACAAAAAGCTGCTATTAACATTGACAATGCGTTAAGACTCGAGAAAAAAAATAAGTATTTCTATGTTCTGGCATCTTCTATTTATGCCAGTCTCAACAATTTTGGCAAGGCGGAGCAGGCATTGGAAACGATGATAAAAGAGATAAAGGGTACGGATGACTACCTCTATGAATTAGCAGCTCTTTATCAATATGATAAAAAACCGGATGAGGCCATTAACGTGTACAATCGTGCGGAAAGCATTTTAGGAATAAACGAAGTGTCTTCCTTACAGAAACAACGCTTGTACCTGGAAAAGGGAAAATTCAATGAAGCAATTCAAGAAGGCGAAAAACTAATTGATGCATTTCCAGAGGAGGAACGTTATGTTATGGGTTTTGCAGAAACACTTTCGCAGTACAAGCAAACCCAGAAAGCAATAACCTATATCGAAAAATATCTGAAGGAAAATCCAGAGAAGGGAAATGCCAGCATGCTGCTCGCAGGACTTTATCGGGATAATGGAGAGGAAGAAAAATCCAGAAGTCTAATGGAAAGTGTTTTCAATGATACCTCAGTAGATGTTACCAGCAAGGTGATCATTGTGGGAACCTATAATGCCGTCTTAAGTCAGAACCGTAGCAAAAATATTTCAGATCCTAATTTAGAATCGTTTACCGTTTTGCTATGGGAGAAATTGGTCACCGCATACCCTTTCGATTCCAATGTCCATATGGTGGGTGGAGATCTTTTCATGACCTTGAAGAAGGAGGCACAATCTCAGCGGGAATATCTTAAGGCTATTGAAACCGGTGCAACAAGTTTTGAGACTTGGCAGAATCTCCTTTTCCTCGATTCACAATTGAATCAGTTTGATAGCCTGATTGTGCATGCTGAAAGAGGCTTGGAGTTATTCCCCAATCATGGTATGCTTTACTACTTTAATGGGTACGGTCAATTCAGGAAGAAAAATTACAGAGAAGCTGTTTCGGCACTAGAGCAGGCAAAGAAACTATCCACTTCTAATGATAGTTTCGTTGCTGAGATTAATGGTATGCTGGGAGATGCATACAATGGCCTTAAAGAATATCCGAAATCAGACAAAGCCTACGATGAAGCTTTGGCCTTTAATCCAAACAATAGCTTTGTGCTAAACAATTACAGCTACTATCTCGCGCTGCGCAAAGAGAATCTTGAAAAAGCCGAAAAAATGTCTGCCCAACTGATCAAGAGTAATCCAGACAATTCATCTTACCTGGACACCTACTCCTGGGTTCTCTATAATAGAGAGAAGTACCGAGAGGCCAGAAAGGTCATGGAGCGGGCAATCAGTGGAGGTCGCGGAAGTGCTACTCATTTTGAACACTACGGAGATATTTTGTTTAAGCTGGGAGATATAGACGGAGCTGTCACTCAATGGCAGAAGTCAAAATCAATGGATAGCGAAAATGCCCTGATTGACAAAAAAATTGCCAATCGAAAACTCTATTGATTTGTTAGTGAAGTGACTGTATCTTGCACCGAATGCACCAAAAGGCTTTAATCATCATTTTGTGTTTTGCAGTGCTCCTGCAATCCTGCGGCAAAAAAATTGTGCCCTCTGTTCCTCTGCCACCTAAGACGTTGACCATTGAAGAGATTGACTTTGAATATTTTCACGGCAAGGCCAGACTAAATTATAAAGACGATAAAAAGGAACGCGAGGTGAAAGCCACCATCCGCATTCGCAAAGACAGTGTGATCTGGATGACATTATCGGTTATTGGTGTACAGGGAGGTAAAGCGCTCATCAATAAAGATTCTATTACCATTATAAGCACCGTAGATAAAGAATACTATGTTTTTGAATACACAGAACTCACGAAACGCTTCAACTTCAAGATCGATTACAATGTGGTTCAGGCAGCTGTTCTGGGGAATCTGATTATGCCAAGGGACTCCACTGATAGAATCCTTTCGGTTAACAATTTTGATGTTCTGGACCAAAAGCAAGGCACTGTGTATGTGAAGAACTATATTAATCCGCTCACTAAAAAATTAGAAAAAGTTGAACTTTCAGAAGCCACCAGCACCAACTCCCTTTCAATCAACTACTCTAATTTTCAACCTGTTAGTGATAAGACTTTTCCTTACAATGGAGTAATCAGTGCCTTTTATAAAACCATTGCAGGAATTTTTAATACCACCATCACGCTGGAGTATAACAAGGCAGAAGTTGGTGACAAGGAATTAAAATTTCCCTTCAATATACCCAAGCGATACCAACGCAGGTAGAGCCTCCGCGCTAAAGTGTAAATGAAAAAATGCGCCATCATAAGGTTTATTTAACTCTGCTACTGTTTTGTCTCCTCTCCTGGGTATTTTCTGCTGCCTACGCTCAAAAAACAAAAAATCAACTGCAAAAGGAAAAGCAGCAAAATCTTTTAAAGATTCTGGAAACGGAGAAAATCATCTCGGAAACCGCCCAACAAAAAAATAATTCGTTAGGCGAACTCACCGCATTGAATCAACGCATTCGCCAGCAGGAAAATTTGATTCAGTCCGTCAAGAATGAAATCAGTTTTCTGGATATTGATATTGACGAGAACAATCAAATTATTGAAGCCCTTCAGGAAGATGTGGACAAGTTAAAAGAAGAATATGCTTCCATGCTTTTTTCAGCGCAAAAAGCCAGTGGCAAAGCAGATAAGCTGATGTTTCTTTTTTCTTCCAAAAACTTTGATCAATTACTTATGCGATTAAAGTACATGGAACAGTACAGCAATGCACGAAAAGAACAAGCAGAAGCAATCACCAAAGTGCAGCTGGTATTGGGCGAACAAGTTCGACAAACAGAAATCATTAAAGGAAACAAAAACAAACTCTTGAATGAAGGAATCCGGGAGAGTAATAATCTTACGGGTCTTAAGCAAAAGAAAAAAGAAATTGTAAAATCTCTGGAGAAAGAAGAGAAGCGGCTCAAGAGAGATTTAGAGGAAACGAGGAAAGCCGTTGCGGTGCTTGACAAATTAATTAACGACATCATTCGAGAAGAGATAGAACGCGCAGCACGTGAAGCCAGAGAGCGAGAGGCAAAAGCAAAGGCTAATAAGAAAGTAGTTGAAGTTGCTCCTTCGGTATTGCTATCATCCTCCTTTGAAGAAAACCGATCAAAATTCCCCTGGCCGGTTTCAGGCTTTGTTTCTCAGAAATTCGGACGGCAGGAGCATCCTGTCTTGAAAGGCATTGTGCTACAAAACGATGGGATCAATATTCAAACCAAACAAGAGGAAAAAGTAAAATGTATTTTTGAAGGTGAGGTACGGGCCGTTGCCTTTATTCCATCCATCGGAACATCCGTGATTATAAGTCATGGTGAATACTTTACCGTTTATTCTGGACTAAAAGATGTGCTTGTAAAAAAAGGACAGAAGGTGAGCCTAAACCAGGAGATAGGTCAGGTACACATAAACAGTGATGGTGTTTCTGAATTAAGATTTCAGATTCGAAAAAATACTGTTGCACTGGATCCTCAGACATGGTTAAAGAATTAACAGGATTCCAATTATCTGTTATAGCTCAAGGATTCTCTACCGTGAGGTAGTATTCCCCCCGGACAGGAGCATTCTGTTGAGTTACACCTTCCACTACAACTCTGTACCGTGTTTGTAAATCTGCTGCAAAAAACTCAATTGAAGCCGCACCTGTAGTTGGATTAGTTTTAACCATTGGACTCCAATAAAGAGTGGATCGGTAATCGGTACTTGTATGGTCTGCATACTTATCTTCATAATTTGGGGCACTGAAAAACCTGGGTCTTGAATAGCCTTGTATTCGGATACTTTGGAAGGCTTTCTTTTGGTCTCTGCTCTCCTTGATGTCTTTCTTTGTATAAATGGATATAATACCATTCACCCCTGCGCCACCAAACAAGACGTTGATACCCGTAAAAACTTCTATTGTTTCTATTGTGGCCACGTCTATTCGTTGCAATATGTCACCCGCTCTGCCACTCATGGGTGCATCGTTTACCATAACCAGCGGTTCACTAGTACCCTGGACGCTCAAGCCACTGGCGCGTCCTATTCGTACGAAGTATTCAATACCATTTGTGCCATTAACTTCATTGATGACAAGGCCAGGGATTTTACCCGGAAGGATCAGAAAAAGATTGTTACTAGCCGTCATCAGGTCTTTTGCCTGGACAATATAATCCGGCTTACCATAGGGTCTTGATTCTGAAGGATTCGATTCTCTCCTACCTTTTACTGTAATCGCTTTGAGCATAATTACATCTTTAGGAACTTCATAATCTGAAAAAATACGCTGACGATTTGACGTCTTTAAAACTTTAAGGTGAGTATCAGACTCTTTGAAATACATAGTGGCTATGTCTTCTTTTTTAAGTACAACTCTTCCATACGCCTTATTCTTTAAGTTCAGCGCTTGAAAAGCGAATTCTACGCTATCGTAAAAATCCATTCCATCTTCTGCGAAGGTTCCATCGGAGGCGGTTTCAATCAAGTTCATGTTTCTTAGTTGCCATTCCACAACATTCAATACTGTTTTTTCTGGTTTCCCCTTGTCATTGAAAAATTGACCTCTGAATCCAATGCCAAATTCAACGGGATATTTTAGAGTACTTGTCTTGCGATCCAATCTGGCTTCTATAAAAGGGAAAAGTTGTCTTATAGTTCTCACCTCGTCAATAGGGACGACTTGTTTCGCATCAGTTACCGATACAGATAGGGCCGCAGCAATTGGATTGCCCATACTATCCGTCACGTTAAAACTCAACTTAATCTTCTCTCTTTTTTGATACTGAGATTTATTGGAAGAAATTCTGAGGAGGCTGTCTTGCCTAACTTCAGATACCCCAAGTTTAGGATCAACCTGATCAGTTGGTCCAACGACAGGTATGCGCTTGAGAAATAAATATTCTTCGCCAAAGTTTCGCTCTAGATTGGTGTAAGCACGCAAATAATAATTGCCAGACCTGATCGTGTCTGGTAAAATAAAGTCGCCTTTAACAAAGCCACTGTCAATCTTTAACTTCTTTGAGAAAAGAATTTTTTTTCCTGGAGCAATCAATTCTACACGGGCCACCCGACTTAAGGAATCCCTGAAGGTTTGATCATGATAGTTAACAAAGCCACTAAACCATAGAGGCTCACCAGGGTAGTAGTAAGGCTTATCTGTCTGGACATATACTTTCTCGTACAGGTGGGAGATATCAACTTCGATAGGTCTCTTCACGACAACCAGTTTACCGGGTTGGTAATCTAATGGGAGCATTCTAGCCACACGATCGGCATTCATGTCACCAGAGATAATTACATCCCCCGGATTAAGTGCAATTCCATCCTTGTTGACTAATACAAATCCATTTCTGAATTCTATCCAACTTACAGAGTAGGGAATGTCGCGGAAGGTTCTTACGCGTGCAAAGTCGTTTTGATTATGCATTTCAATGCGGCCATTCAATTTAATTTTAAATGCATTCCTGCTCGGCTCTATCGTTACTATGCCCGTGGTATCACAAGGCATAATCTTTTTATTCAAGTCTGTGTAGAAATAAGGTGATCGTAACGATGTATTACTTACACCTGGAATATCCGTGTAGAGATACAAGCCTTCTCCTTTAATCTTATTTTCTATAATGGCCTTAAACAAATGTCGGTCCGATCGTATATAAGAGTTCTTGCGGTTTTGCACCCAAGCCAATGCCTCTGCTGCATTCGTGGTAATCATCTCTTCAAATCGAACATTACCAGAAATTACATAACCTTTATTGTTAGCGATAAAGTTTTTAAGATAAAAATTGACTTTATATCCCAACGCCATGTTGTTGATCTGAATCGGCACACCAGCAGTTGCCATCAGTGTTTTCTCCTCCCCCTCTGCAAAGTCAATGACCCAGGGGTTTAGAATTTTGCAAGAGGCGGCCGCTTGATCTGCTCCTAAAAATATTTTTTCAAATTTCTTCAGTTGTTTTTCCCATGCCTTGTCTCTCGTTCCCTTAACCTCAACATTGTTCAATTGCTGTTTGAGTTGTGCAATGGCAATGGTTCCAAGATCAACCTCCTTATCAATAATTTCTACCTTAAATTGGGTGAGTTGGTAACCAACATAAGAGACGACCAGTTCAGCGATGCCATGCGGCACTTCCTTAATTATGAAATCACCATTTACATCCGTGGCCGTGCCAATGGTTGTGTTATCAATAAAAATATTAGCGTACGGCAGGGATTCATTCGTTTGAGCGTCAATGATATGCCCCCTAATGCTACCACCCTGACTGAAAAGCAGGCCTGAGCAGTGGAGGGCAAGAAAAAGAATGTAGAACCTTTTCATTTCACATTAAACTAATCAAATCTATAAAAAAGAAAGAGCTCAATAGGTAAAATATTGGCATCAACTAACCGAGGCTTACATTATTGAACCTTGTCATTTGGCGAAACGGGAAGTTTATCAAAAGGGTTATCCTGGCATTGGAAGCTTGGCTAAGAATCCACTTTTACCTCACCTGAACAATCCAGTCAAATGGCAAAAATTCACTGGTTTTAAGGAAACACAGAAATCCCTATCTTTACAGACTAAATTAAATGATCATGAGCGCAATTTTTTTGTTCGGAATGCCCGGCATGGGCGAGTGGGTGGTGATTGGACTATTTGTCCTTGTTTTCTTTGGAGCCAAAAAAATCCCTGAATTTGCAAAAGGATTAGGAAAAGGCATCCGTGAATTTAAAGATGCTGTGAAAGACGTGAAGAAAGAAGTCGATGATGCCGGCAAGGAAGTGCCTAAAATTGATGACGGCAAATAGTGTCCGACTTGTATTCTCATTTTAGCGAAATACAGATTGATCTTAAGAATGGGAAACTTAGCTGTGTTGACCTTGTCAAATTTCACCTCGCTAACATTCAAAAAAAATCGCATCTTAACGCTTTTCTAAGCGTATATAAGGAAGAGGCGCTCACACGAGCCCTTGCGATAGATGAAAAAATAAAAGAAGGTGGGGGAGGAAAGCTGGCAGGGCTTGTTGTCGGTCTAAAAGATGTTCTTGCTTATAAAGATCATCCCCTTCAAGGAGGAAGTCGTATTCTGGATGGCTTCAATTCGCAGTTTACAGCAACAGCGGTTCAGCGACTTTTGGATGAAGATGCCATCATCATAGGAAGACAAAATTGTGATGAGTTTGCCATGGGCTCTTCTAATGAAAACTCAGCGTTTGGTCCTGTTCTTAATGAGATCGACAACGCTCGAGTACCTGGTGGTTCTTCTGGCGGATCTGCCGTTGCTGTTATGGCCGACATGTGTAAAGTCTCACTAGGATCAGATACGGGGGGATCGGTGCGGCAACCTGCTTCTTTTTGTGGAGTAATTGGCTTTAAGCCATCGTACTCTAGAATCTCTCGATTCGGTCTGATCGCCTATGGATCGTCTTTTGATTGCATCGGCATTTTTTCAAAAAGTCTGGAAGATGTGGCCCTTGTGTTGGAGGTGATTGCCGGGGCTGATGATTTTGATAGCACGGTTTCGCAAAAAGAAGTTCCTTCCTATTCTAAGTCTTTGATAGGTAAGAAAGCAGAGAAGTATAAAGTGGCTTGCATACGAGAGACCTTGGACTCCTCCAGTTTACAGCGAGAAATTAGAGAAACGATCACCCAAAAAATTGCAAAAATTAAAGAGGAGGGTCACACGGTAGAGGAGATTGATTTTCCTCTGTTAGAATATATACTTCCCACCTACTATATCTTAGCCACGGCTGAGGCAAGCTCTAATTTATCGCGATACGATGGTGTGCGCTATGGCTATCGTAGTAAGAAAACCAATGATCTTCAATCGCTCTATAAGAAAACCCGGGCTGAAGCGTTTGGTAAAGAGGTGCAACGAAGAATTTTACTTGGAACATTTGTATTGAGTGCCAGCTATTATGATGCTTATTATACAAAAGCTCAGAAAGTAAGAAGACTGATTCGGGAAAAGACAAAGGAAATCTTTCAGAAGTATGATTTTTTGCTGATGCCAACGGCTCCAACCACTGCATTTAAAATTGGAGAACACACCAACAATCCGTTGGAGATGTACCTGGCCGATCTGTATTCGGTGCAGGCCAACGTGGCCGGTGTACCCGGAATATCAATACCTTGCGGTAAGGATGATGAAGGAATGCCGATTGGCTTACAGGTGATTGCTGATGATTTTGAAGAAGAGAAACTTTTTAGGTTTTCAGATATGTTAATGCAGTTGAATTGAATCATTTCATGAGAAAATCTCTTTTTGCAGGCTTAACAATGGCACTTACCTCCTGTGGGTGGGCGCAGGTAGAACAGCTTGCCGATACATTGACGTTTACTTCGGCACCAGAAGAATTATCTTTTCAACAAGACACATTAGATTTTATTGCTCCTTTTGATTTAGAGTATATTCCTGCCGATGATACTCCGGAATTAATTGCCGATCGATTGAGTTGCCTTCAGAGAACCATTCCGTTGGAGTACAATGATAAGGTGCATGGCTTCATCAACTATTTTACCATTAAGGACCGTGAGTATACCCGGATGGTGTTACGGAGAAAGGATTTGTATTTTCCCTTATTTGAAAAATACCTGGCCAAGTACAATCTACCGGATGAGCTTAAATACTTATCTATTATAGAATCAGGGTTAAACCCCCGTGCAACTTCGCGTGCAAGGGCCGTTGGCCTGTGGCAGTTTATGTCAGGCACGGGCCGCTATTTTAATTTGCATAGCGATTGGTATATGGATGACCGTATGGATCCTGAAAAATCTACGGAAGCTGCCTGCCGCTACCTGAATCAGCTGCATTCTATTTTTAAAAATTGGGAACTAGCGCTGGCCGCTTATAATTCTGGCCCCGGAACCGTTCGCAAAGCCATTCGTAGATCAGGTTATAAAAAAACGTTCTGGGAAATTTATAATTACTTGCCGCGTGAAACACGGGCTTATCTCCCTCAGTACGTGGCGATGATTTATACTGTCAATCATGCAGAAGAACACAATATCTTTGAAGAAGCAAAAGAAGAAATGCTTCCTCATGACACGTTATTGGTAAAACAATTCTTGCACTTCGAAACATTTGCGAAACTTACAGGCACCTGTCTGGAAGATTTGCAAAAGCTAAATCCCGCTGTTCAGCGAAACGCAATTCCAGATGGAAAGGTATTTGTATTAAGAGTTCCGCTGGTGGCGAAAAAAGCATTAGATCAAAACCGTGCTTCAATTCTCGATTCAGCTTCCAAAGTGGGAAGAAAAGATTTAGAAATTCTTGCGAAGATAACAACAGGAAGCACCTATGGCCGTGAATTGGTCACGTATCAGGTAAGGAACGGAGATGCCTTAGGGCTGATTGCACAACGCTACCGTGTTCGTATTGAAGACTTAAAAAAATGGAACAATCTTCAGAAAAACCTTATTCATCCCGGCCAACGGTTGAACATTTGGGTATTGCCCTCTACAAAAGTCACCGCTAACAATTCCTCTTCAAAACAATTATTACCACCTTCACCTGATTCCAAAACTTATATTGTTCAACCCGGAGATACCCTATGGGATATCTCCAATAAATTTCAAGGTCTTACCATTGAAAAAATAAGAAATCTGAATAACCTGAAGACTAATAAACTACAACCAGGTCAAAAACTTATTGTTGGATAATTCATTGAAAGAATGCGTGACGAATTGGATAGATGAGGATTATAACCAGACTATGACATCCCTTAAAATATTCGTTACTCTTTTCTTTGCTCTTCTATTTGCCTCATGCAATTCAGATGAAAAAGACGGGGCAAATTTGCCAACCGCTTCCGGCAGGCCAGGAGATATGTTTATTATTATCGATTCTACTCAACGAAAGGGCCCGCTGGGTGATATTCTTAATTCCATTTTTAATGCTGAGATGGCCGGACTCCCCAGAGATGAATCTATTTTCCATGTTAATTGGATAGATCCCAGGAAACTAAATTTTGTCCTAAAGCAACGAAGAAATTTGATCTTTGCCGTTTCACTGGATCAACGTTCTTCTGGTGCTGCCTACATCAAAAATCTTTTTACCGAGGAGTCAATAGAAAAAATTAAGTCGGATTCCGGCTTTTTTATTCGCACCGTTCCAAATGTTTTTGCCAAAGGTCAGGAGGTGATGTACCTCTTTGGAGAAACCGAGGAGCAACTCATTCGAAACATTAAAAAAAATAGCAAACAACTTGTCGATCACTTTAATACTACAGAAAAGGCCCGCCTTACAAGGTCATTATTAAAAACAGGACAAGTTAAGGGTGTTAGCGAATTTCTGCAGAAGAACTTTGAATGCGATCTTAAAGCACCGTTTGGATACAAACTTGCTGATAAAAATAAAGAATTTCTTTGGATACGTCAGGTGAACCCAAAAGATGACAAGGATATTTTCATTGCCCGAAAGCCTTATCGTTCACAAGATCAGTTTAAGTCGGATAGCCTAATAAAATTCCGGGATCAGATTTGTAAAAAATATTTGTTTGAAGACCCCGAGATGACCGACTCTTACCTGATGACGGAGACTACCATACCTTTTTTGCAAGTGAGCACTACACCAATAACTTTTAATGGCCATTATGCTATAGAGATGCGGGGATTATGGCGCACGAACAATAAATCTATGGGTGGCCCATTTGTAGGATATGCATTAGTCGATGAATCTAAAGGTATCTTCTATTATCTAGAAGGGTTCACCTTTAGCCCTGGTAAAACTCAACGCGAAATTATGCGTGAATTAGAAGCTATTCTATTCACATTCAAAATCAGTTCTGAGTTATCCAAAACCGGATCGTAGGCAATTTTTCATTTCAAAAGCTTTGTTTTAGCTGATTTCATTGTCATTAGGCTATGGACTATTGACTTTATATCTTAAATTTCAATCCCTTTTACGAATAAAGTCCTATGTCCATTAAGATTAGAAAACAAGATGCCCTCAATTATCATATGCAGGGTCAGCCCGGTAAGATTGAAGTGGTTCCCACTAAGCAATTAAGTTCACAAATGGACCTTGCCCTCGCCTATTCTCCAGGCGTAGCAGAACCATGCAAAGAGATTGCTGCCAATAAAGAAGACGTTTATAAATATACGGCCAAAGGAAATCTGGTAGCAGTTATTACCAATGGTACTGCGGTATTGGGTCTGGGTAATATTGGTCCCGAAGCATCAAAGCCAGTGATGGAAGGAAAGGGTGTACTCTTTAAAAAATTTGCAGGCATCGATGTCTTTGACATTGAAATTGACGAAGAAGATCCCGATGAATTTATCAAAATTGTAAAATCACTTGAACCCACTTTTGGGGGTATTAATCTTGAAGACATCAAAGCACCTGAGTGTTTCAAAATAGAAACGGAGCTACGGGAAAAGATGAACATTCCCATCATGCACGATGATCAGCATGGGACCGCTATCATTTCCAGTGCTGCTTTGCTAAATGGATTAGAAATCGTCAAGAAAAAAATTGAAGAAATTAAGGTAGTAGTCAACGGAGCCGGTGCTGCTGCCGTCACCTGTACACGATTGTATTTCTCTCTTGGCCTGAAGCCTGAAAACCTGATCATGTGTGACAGCAAGGGTGTGATTCGAAAAGACAGAACCGATTTAGATTCCATTAAAGCAGAATTTGCTACTTCCAAAAATGTAAAGACACTTCAGGAAGCTATTAAAGGAGCTGACGTTTTTGTAGGCCTTTCCAAGGCAGACATACTCACACCAGAAGATATTCTTGCCATGGCGAAAGACCCCATTGTCTTTGCATTGGCAAATCCCAATCCTGAAATCGCATATGATCTTGCTACCAGGACACGACCTGATCTGATTATGGCTACCGGTCGCTCTGATCATCCTAATCAGGTAAATAATGTTTTAGGCTTCCCCTATATTTTTCGGGGTGCATTGGATGTACGCGCCACGGAAATAAATGAAGAAATGAAGTTGGCTGCTGTAAAAGCGATTGCCAGTCTTGCTAAAGAACCTGTTCCTGATATTGTCATTAAAGCTTACGATACCAACAAAATTCAATTCGGAAGAGAGTATCTTATTCCCAAGCCACTCGATCCGCGATTGATAACAACCATTTCTCCTGCCGTTGCTAAAGCAGCGATGGACTCTGGAATGGCAAAGCACCCAATTACCGATTGGGGTAAGTACCATCAGGATTTACTAAAGCGCATTGGCATTGATGAGAAACTCACTGCACGGATTATAGAACGCGCAAAGAAGAATCCAAAGCGCGTTGTTTTTGCTGAGGCTGATCATCATAAAATACTTAAAGCCGCTCAGGTTATTCAGGATGAAAAAATTGGGTATCCCATTTTATTGGGGAGTCGTAAAGAGATCGAACGACTTATCCTGGAACACAGTCTTGAATTAAACGATTGCAAAATCATTGACCCCCGCGAAGAAAGAGAGATGACCGAACGGTATGAGAAGGCATACTATGAAAAGAGAAAACGAAAAGGGATAACCCTAGCCGATGCACAGCGCCAGATTCGTGATCGTAATGCGTTTGGCGCCATGATGGTTGAATTTGGCGAAGCCGATGCGTTGATCTCAGGACTCACCCGCGACTACCCTAAAACCATACTCCCCTCGCTACAAATTATCGGAATGGGCAAAGGTGTAGAACGCGTAGCCGGTATGTACATCATGCTTACCAAAAAAGGGAACTTCTTCTTTGCCGATTGCACGGTCAATGTCGATCCAACTGCTGACGAAATGGTTGGCATCATCAGTCTTGCCACACGCGGTGCCAAAGTATTTGATGTAACGCCCAGAGTAGCGGTATTATCGTATTCCAATTTTGGATCCAGTCAGGGAGAAATACCAGAGAAGACGCGCGAGGCGGTAAAAAAAGCCAAAGCAAAGCATCCCGATTTAATCATTGAAGGAGATATACAAGCCAATGTGGCGCTGAACGTGGAACTTCAACGTGAGGTATATCCTTTTAGCGAACTCGCTAAAGAACAACCTAATATTTTGATCTTTCCCAACTTAGCCTCAGGCAATATTGCTTATAAACTTTTGATGGAGTTGGGAGGCGCGGAATCCATCGGCCCTATTTTATTAGGAATGAAAAAACCGGTGCACATTCTGCAACTGGGAAGTTCTATACGAGAAATTGTAAACATGACTGCAATTGCGGTGGTTGATGCACAACTTCACGAAGAGCATGATCGGGTATAGGCACCTATGCGTAGCGGCTTTAATCCTTTTTTTATAGCTTAGCAGGTCAAGGCTATAACACATGATTGCTTTTTTAAAAGGGAAACTTGTTCATAAGGAACCCACCTTTGTGGTAATGGAGGTGAATGGGGTTGGGTATCAGGTAAACATTTCGCTCAACACATTTTCAGAGATTAAAGACCGGGAAGATATCCGGCTCTCCACCTACCTTCAGGTGCGCGAGGATGCCCACATCCTTTACGGATTTTCGAATGAAGCTGAGAAAGTTATGTTTCAGAATTTGATATCGGTAAACGGGGTGGGGCCAAACACGGCCATGGTGGTCTTATCTTATTTGCCCCCGGCAGAATTGAAAGCGGCTATCGTGAGAGAAGATGCCGCCACCCTGCAAGCGGTAAAGGGAATTGGCGGCAAAACCGCCCTGCGACTTATCCTTGAGTTGAAGGATAAGCTCCGAAAGGAATCGACAGAAGAAACCCCGGGAATTCCGGGAGGAATACGCAATACCATGCGCCACGAGGCGTTATCTGCCTTGATTACGCTTGGTATTAACAAGGCCTCGGCCGAAAAAAGCGTTGATACCGTCCTGAAAAAATCAGGAAATACCATTAGCTTGGAAGAGCTGGTAAAGCAAGCATTAAAAAACGCCTGAAGTACGATTGGTTGTAGCAAAACGGAAGATTCATTTCATTGCCGGACTTGGCATAGTTTCAGCACTATGCTTAGCCCAGAGTTTCTCCTATGCACAGGATTTAGATACAACCAATATCCAAAAGGCAGACACCACAAGGAACGGACTCTATAACCCTACCCGCAGGCCCACTTTCTCACCCCGCGATCGGTATGGTGATCCTTTTTCAAATTACACTACTTTCTCTCCCTTATTCCTCAAAGATCCAAAAGCATTAAACCTGGATGTGCAGATTGACACGGGGATGAACTACAATATCTACGAGAAAATCGGGAAAGTAAATTTCAGACCTACGTCCTCCATGTCCTTTCAGGAATTTAATCAGCAACAGGACCGCATCATACGGAAAGAATATTGGCAAAATCGAAGTAAGGGACTTGATGGCGAAAGCGCAGTCACGAGTAAAAATCTCTTACCAAAAATTTATGTCAGTCCGGTCTTCGATCGGATTTTTGGTGGCAGCTATGTAGAACTGATTCCGAGGGGTTTTGTCACGCTCGACTTTGGTGGCTCGTGGCAAAAAATTGAAAATCCTTCTATCCCTATTCGCCAGCAGCGCAATGGTGGATTTGAATTCGATCAACAAATCAACTTGAGCGTGGTGGGTAAGGTGGGAGAGAAACTGAAGGTCACCACCAACTTTGATAACAACAACTCCTTTGACTTCCAAAATAACATGAAGGTAGAGTACACCGGATTTAAAGAAGATGTTTTAAAAAAACTGGAAATAGGAAACGTAAGTCTTCCCCTTAATAATAGTTTGATCACAGGTTCACAAAATCTTTTTGGCGTAAAGGCTCAAATGCAATTTGGGAAACTATTTGTCACCAGTATTGCCACTACCCAACGAGGCAAACAGTCTTCGATTGAAATTCCAGGAAGCACAAATGGAACAGCTCAGGGAAGGCCGTTTGAAATCGTGGGCTCCAACTACGATGAGAACCGGCATTTTTTCTTAGGTCAGTTTTTTCGCGACAATTTTGAAGCATGGCTTAGCACACTACCCCAACTCACCTCTGGTATAAATGTAACTCGTGTGGAAGTTTACCTGCTCAACCGTCAAAACGACACGCAGACGCTTAGAAACGTAGTTGGGTTTTTGGATCTCGGTGAGTCAGAAAAAATCTACCGTGAAAATTACTATAACCCTGTAATTCCTAACTATCCCTCTTCCAATGATGCCAATTCTCTCTTCAAAGAATTAAAAGGAATTTCTGCCAGTTCAGATGGTATCAACGAAGCGATTGAGAATCTTTTAGGGCCAACTCAAAAATTAGTTAATGGTCTTGACTTTGAAAAAATTACAAGTGCCCGTAAACTTAATTCTACAGAATTTACCTTTCACAAGGAATTAGGATACGTTACCCTTCAGCGAAAACTCCAAAATGACGAAGCCCTTGCTGTCGCCTATGAATATACCTACAATGGCAGGGTTTATAAAGTAGGTGAATTGACAGAAGACTACTCCAGCAAACCAGAAGATGAAGTCATCTTTCTAAAACTTCTTAGACCGAGAAAGATTAGCATTAAGGATGTAGCCGGCAGGATTATTCCTACCTGGAATCTGATGATGAAAAACATCTATAACCTGAATGTGAGTCAACTTTCGCGAGAAGGATTTCAACTCAGGGTTATTTATCGTGATGATAAAACGGGAATTGACAACCCGCAGTTGCAAGAAGGAAAATACGCGAGAACTCAACAATTAATTAATGTTTTTGGTCTTGATAGATTGAACCCCTATAATGATCCGCAACCGGATGGAAATTTTGACTTTGTAGAGAAAATTACGGTAAATCCAGAAACTGGCTTAATCATTTTTCCTTACCTCGAGCCTTTTAATAACCCTCTGCGGAATCTTTTCAACAATCCACAGGAAGATGATGCCTTACGAAGTGGCCTCATCAACAAATATGTTTACGACACGCTCTATCGAACAGCAAAAGCAGAAGCAGAACTGGTTGCCACGAAGAATAAATTCTGGATTGTTGGTTCTTTTAAATCCGGATCTGGAAAAGAAATTATCATTCAGGGGTTCAATATAACACAAGGTTCGGTGAAGGTTTATGCAGGGGGTACTCCCCTTCGTGAAGGCACTGACTATACGATTGACTACACTTTTGGTAAGGTCACAATTTTGAACGAAGGGATTCTTAGCTCGGGAAAAAACATTAGCATCACCTACGAACAGCAAGATCCTTTTGCCTTTCAAACAAGATCATTGTTAGGCTCACGTTTTGATTACAAGCTGAACGAGGATATTAATCTAGGTTCGACATTACTTTATTATAACGAGCGACCCTTGATCTCTCGAAATCTGATTGGCACGGAGCCTGCCCGCAACTTGCAATATGGCATGGATGCCAATCTGAAAAAGAATAGCCGGTTCCTCACAAAAATGGTTGATGCTTTGCCCTTTCTCCAAACCAAGGAAGTCTCCAGTGTTACACTTAATGCAGAATGGGCTCAACTTTTGCCAGGAACATCCAACACGGTTCAAGGTGAAGGAACTTCTTTTATCGATGACTTTGAAAATACCGCAACACCTTATAGTTTGTTGAATCCAGTCGGATGGAAATTATCCACTGTGCCAAAGACGGTCGATAACAGTCTTGATCCTTCCGGTGGGAGCCTGGACGATGTGCAGGCTGGTTATAAGCGAGCAAAGATGGCCTGGTACCAGGTAGATAATTTGTTTTATCGGCAATCCAGCCGATTTAAACCAAGTAACATTGATATAAAAGACTTAGAAAACCATTATGTAAGACCTATTCTCCCTCAGGAAATTTTTCCTTATAAAGATCCATACGTGGGAAATTTCTATGAACAGATTTTCGATGTAGCCTATTATCCAGAAGAACGAGGCCCCTATAATTATAATACCGAATTGAACGCTAATGGTACGTTAAAGAACCCGGCAAGCAATTGGGCAGGTATAACTACAGCTATCCGCACTGAGGTAGATTTTGATAAGGCCAATGTGGAGTATTTAGAATTTTGGTTAATGGATCCCTTTATCAATTCTGAAAATGGAAAGATCGATGACGGGAGAGGCGAACCCAAATCGAACACAACCGGAGGGAAACTGGTCTTTCACTTGGGAAGTTTATCCGAAGATTTGATGAAGGACGGCAAGCATGCTTTTGAAAATGGCTTACCTCCTGATGGCAATCTGGCATTAGGGGCCACAGAGAATAATTGGGGTTATGTTACCAATCAGCAATTTCTTAATAATGCCTTTGATAACTCAACTACTTCGCGCGAAAATCAGGATGTTGGACTTGATGGAGTTGGGAATAGCAAAGAACGGCAGAAGTTCGCCAGCTTTATCAATTTGATCAATTCTTCATCCGCTCAAAGTATTGTTAATCAGGATCCATCCGCGGATGACTTTACTTATTTTTTAGGTGATGAACTGGATGCCAAGAATGCTAAAATCCTGGAACGATATAAGAGCATCAATGGCCATGAAAATAATTCTCCAATACTTACCGGCAATGAACCTTTTGCCAAGAGTGGATCGACCATACCGGAGAATGAAGACTTAAATCAAGATAATACTCTGAGCGACCTCGAAGAATATTACACCTATAACATCGACCTCAATTCGAACAACCTTCAGGCTGGTAAAAAATATATTGTAGATCAAATCACTAATACACGCAATGGCGATGCAGTTACCTGGTATTTATTCCGAATTCCCGTTCGACAATTTGATGATAAGGTAGGCGACATCAATGGATTTAAATCCATCCGCTACGCACGTATGTACCTGACTGGGTTTCAACAGCCTGTTGTATTAAGATTTGCAAATTTTAGAGCAGTAGGCAACCGCTGGAGACGTTATACTGGCAATTTGGAAGAATCCCACTTTGGCCAGCCTCTTGAACCGAACCTGGATAACTTCTCTGTTTCCACCGTGAATGTTGAAGAAAACGGACAAGGAAATGACGCAAAGCCTCCCTACGTTCCACCCTTGAGGCGTGATCGCGATAATACTTCGGTTGTACAAAGAAGATTAAATGAGCAGTCCGTTCAGCTTTGTGTTACTGATCTCCCAGATGGTGATGCCCGGGC
This sequence comes from Bacteroidia bacterium, assembly GCA_031382175.1. Lineage (GTDB taxonomy): Bacteria > Bacteroidota > Bacteroidia > Cytophagales > Cyclobacteriaceae > ELB16-189. The sequence continues at coordinate 50,923 of JANMYO010000070.1, forward strand.
GATTTATAAAAACGTTTCCTTTGACTTCTTCTATTATGGCAGAATCAAAATGTTTATCAGTGCCCATGGTCAAAATTTGCAAGACAATGAACTTACAGGTTTTCTTCGATTGGGTACTGACTTTGATGAAAACTATTACGAAATTGATTTGCCCCTGAAGGTCACTCCTTCGGGTCCGTACTCACCTAATGAAACGGTAATTTGGCCCGAAGAAAATCAAATTGATCTCGATCTTAATGAACTTTACGCACTCAAGGCAAGGCGAGACAGGGAAGGATATTCTTTGGGTCAATTATACCCACAAGCAGGGCCAGCACAAGTAGGAAAACATGGGATTCGAATTTTTGGAAGACCTGACCTAAGTCAGACAAGGTTGATGATGATTGGAGTACGCAATCCCAGAAGTGATGACGTTAAAGCCATTAGCGTCTGCCTGTGGGCCGATGAACTTCGTCTGACAGAATTTGACAGAACTGCAGGATGGGCCATGAATGCCGTTCTCAATACCAAACTTGCTGACTTAGGAAATGTCACGGGGTCATTTAAAAGAATTACCTACGGCTATGGTGGAGTTCAATCAAAAATTTCTGAACGAGCACGAGGTGAAACCTCCATCTATGATGTTTCGGCCAGTATCAGTGTAGACAAACTCCTTCCCAAGAAAAGCGGATTAAAAATTCCCATGTTTGTCAGCTATGAAACCACCATTATGAATCCAAATTTTGATCCTGCTAATCCAGATCTGCGGATAGCTGCTGCGTTAAAATCATTTAATACGGATGATGAACGATCGGCTTACCTGAAACTGATTGAGGATAAGTCCGTCAGGCGAAGTATTAACTTCACCAACGTGCGCAAAGTAAAAGTCAATCCAAAAGCAAATCAACACCTCTATGATATTGAGAATTTCTCCTTTACCTATGCCTTCAGCGAAGCCACCCAAACCAACTTTAATCTGGTAGAGAATACCAAAAAAAGTATTCGCGGAGCCGTGGCCTGGCAATACAGCCCCAAGTTCAAAGGATTTGAACCCTTCAAAGAATCCAAGGCGCTCTCCTCACCTTTTCTTCAGCTCATAAAAGATTTTAATTTTAACCCCATGCCTACCAGCATTTCTGTGCGTGGTGAGTTGGACCGGTCGTTTGGAAAAATTATTTATCGGAATGCGATTACAGATCAGCAAGGTGCAATACCAAATTATCAGAAATTTTTTGTTTTCAATCGCTTTTATAATGCGCGCTGGAGCCTTTCAAAAGCATTGACACTTGACTACAATGCACGGGTGAATGCGATCATCGATGAGCCGGAAGGAGATATTGATACTCAGGAAAAACAAGATTCGATAGCCGCCAATCTAAAACGCTTCGGACGAATGAAGAATTTTGAGCAAACGATAACTGCCAACTATACGGTGCCACTGGATAAGATTCCTGTTACTAACTGGCTCGGTGCAGACTATCGCTATAATGTTGGCTACTCGTGGAAAGCAGGACCTGTTGGGCAAAATGATAGTCTAAGGCTTGGAAATATTATTCAAAACACACAAGATCAGGGACTGACAGGAAGGATCGATTTCGTGAAGCTCTACAACAAGATTGGATTCCTAAAAGAAATAAATACACCTAAGCGCAAACTCACTCCGGCAGAATTGGCAAAGCAAAAACCTGACACCGTTAAAAGACCACCTGAACTAGGAGCCATTAAAGGGCTGCTAAGATTAGTGATGTCTGTTCGTAATATCAGCGGAACCTACAACCTTACACAGGGTACAATTTTACCTGGCTTCACACCAAGTCCTTATTTAATTGGAATGGATAAGACCCAAACTGCACCGGGTTGGAGCTTTATTTTAGGAAGCCAGGATCCCAATATTCGCTTCAAAGCTGTAGAAAATGATTGGCTGACCAAAAGCGACAAACTTACGACTCCCTTTAGTCAAAATCAGACGAAGGACCTGGGTTTGCGGGCGAGCCTTGAGCCGTCCACTGATCTTAAAATCCAATTGGATGTAAAGAAGACTGCGAATTCATCTTTTCAGGAAATTTTCCGGTTTGATCCTAACTATAAAGATGAGTTTGGAAATACAGATCCTCGTTATCTAGAACTGAGCCCCAGCAGAACAGGATCTTATAAGATTTCAACAATCACTTTAAATACTGCCTTCAAAAATAATACCAGCACCAACTCAACCGTATTCCAACAGTTTGAAAAAAATATTGATGTTGTGAAAGATAGATTCAGTCTGGTCACCGGACAATCTTTTGAATCTCAATCTCAGGACGTCTTGATTCCTGCGTTCATTGCTGCCTATTCCGGACAATCCGCTGACCGTGTCAATCTTTCACCCTTTCCAAGTATTCCTCTCCCCAACTGGCGTGTTGATTTTTCAGGGCTTAATAAAATAAAAGCCATCTCAGATATTTTTCAATCCGTTACATTAAACCATGCCTACAGTTCTTCTTACTCAGTCGTTAATTATACCAATTCTCTGGAATATCGTGATGTGGCACTCAATGTTCCGGTAGAAGATTACAATAATGGCACCTATGGAACGCAAACCAATTCGGAAGGAAAGTTAGTACCCGTATATGTGATTAGTCAGGTGATGATCTCGGAACAATTTGCACCTCTGGTGGGAATAAATGTTCGCACAAAGAGCAAGATGAATGTAAAATTTGAATATAAAACCAAGCGTGACCTTTCGCTAAACATTTCCAATGCACAGGTCACCGAACTAAACAGCAAAGATTGGTCGGTGGAATTTGGTTTTACAAAGAATAATATGAAACTGCCCATCAAAGATCAGGGTAGAATTATCACTTTAAAAAATGATGTTACCTTCCGCATGAACGTCAGTGTTTCGGACAATCGCACGATTCAGCGAAAAATTGCAGAGATCAATACGATTACGAATGGAAATATTAACTTCCAGATAAGGCCCAATATCAGCTATGTTGTCAATCAAAAACTTACGGTGCAGATTTACTACGAGCGAAATGATAATGACCCGCTTGTCACAAATTCTTACCGCAGGGTCACTACGAGAGTTGGAACGAAGATCCTTTTCAACCTCGCTCAATAGCCGCAAATAGCGTAGGTCTTTATTGCAGGTCAGGTATCAAAAATTAAGATTTTACCCCTATTTTTGGGCACAATTAAAATTTAACCCAATGAACATACCTGAAGGACTACAGTACACCAAAGATCATGAATGGATTAGGATAGAAGGCACAATCGCCACTATTGGTATAACCGATTTTGCGCAAGGCGAATTGGGGGATATTGTTTATGTAGACATTTCCACGGTTGGACAGGAGTTAGCAGAACATGAGATTTTTGGAACGGTAGAGGCGGTGAAGACCGTTTCAGATTTGTTCATGCCTGTAAATGGCAAAGTGGTTGAACTAAATCCGGCTTTAGATGCAAGTCCGGAAAAAGTGAATGCAGACCCTTATGGTAATGGCTGGATGATAAAGGTTCAATTAAAAGGAAATCCTACCGGGTTACTTTCCCCGGCACAATACAAGGAACTTATTGGTAAGTAAATGGTTTATAGTTTGGTATCAAGACTTACAGTTAACATTCTCCACTAAGAATGATAGAACTCCCCGTCATATCCGCTGAAGAAACTAAAAGACGAAAGCCAGATTGGCTTCGCGTGAAGCTACCAATCGGGCCGGAGTATGCCAAGGTTAGGAAATTGGTTGATAACTATAAGCTGCACACCATTTGCGAAAGTGGTAATTGTCCGAACATGGGAGAATGCTGGGGCGCAGGCACAGCTACGTTCATGATTCTGGGGAATATCTGCACTCGCAGTTGTACGTTTTGTGCCGTTGCTACCGGTCGTCCTACTGAATATGATATGGACGAGCCCAAGCGAGTGGCTGAAGCGATTCAACACATGGGGGTAAAACATGCAGTAATCACTTCCGTCAACCGAGATGAACTAAAAGACCGGGGCGCTGAAGTCTGGTATCAGACCGTAGTTGAAACTAAAAAACTAAGCCCGACAACCACTATTGAAACGTTGATACCGGATGTGAAGGGAAACTGGGATGCACTGTACAGAATGATTGATGGCGGTCAGGAAGTAGTTTCGCATAACATGGAAACGGTCGGGCGATTGTACCGGCTGGTGAGACCTCAAGCGAGGTACGAACGAAGTTTGGAAGAACTCAAACGCATTCGCGAAGCAGGCAAAAGAACAAAATCAGGAATCATGCTGGGTGTAGGCGAAACCCAGGAAGAAGTTTTTAAAGCAATGGATGATTTGGTTGAAAATGGCCTGATGATTTTAACACTCGGTCAATACTTACAACCTACTAAAATGCACCTCGAAGTCGCGGAGTTTATTCATCCCGATACTTTTGCCATGTATAAAGAAGAAGGCGTAAAGAGAGGTTTGAAATACGTGGAGTCAGGACCGCTCGTGCGCTCATCCTACCATGCCGAAAGGCATGTCAATGTACCCATGGCATAAGCCTCATTTTTTATCCTCTGCAATTCGTTCCTCCCGATTGGCAACTTCCCACGCAGTGTAAAAGATACATTGTGCTCGTTTGGCCAATAAATCAAAATCGATCTTATCAACTTCATCGGAAGGGAGATGATAGTCCTCGTGAATACCATCGAAGTAAAAAATGATAGGTATTCCGTTCTTGGCAAAGTTCCAATGATCTGATCGCTTATAAAGATTGGTCGGGTGGTTTTCATCATTATAGGTATAGTCAAAACTTAGCTTCGTATAGGTTGCATTGGTGTTTTCACTCAGCTTGTGTAGTTCAGTCGAGAGCTTATCGGAACCAATCACGTATACATAATTTATATTTCCCTTATGCTCCGCATCGGTACGACCAATCATATCGATATTTAAATCGACTACGGTGCTTGCCAAAGGATAAACGGGATGTTCCACATAGTATTCAGAACCAAGAAGTCCCTCTTCTTCACCTGTCACGGTCATAAAGAGCATACTTCTTCTGGGGCCATTTCCCTCTTGTTTTGCTTTCGCGAAAAGCTTGGCCAACTCAAGAACAGTAACAGTACCCGACCCGTCATCATCGGCACCATTATTAATCTTATCCTCTCCATCGGTATTCAACCCAATATGATCATAGTGCGCTGTAACAATAATCAATTCATTCTTCTTATCAGTACCCTCCAAATAACCAAGCACATTCTCCGACTTCACTGTTGCATAGTTGAGTGCTACCTGATAGGAAATATTTACCTTCTTCACTTTTCTAAGCAATTCTTTTTTTCCCGAATCAAAAGCAGCACTTTTCAGTTTCTGAGTTGACACCGCAAATATCTTTTCTGCCATAAGGGGGCTTATCAGAAAAATCCCTGGCTGCGATCCAGAATCTGGCTTAGTCAAACTTAATCGGTCAGAAATAGAAAAGCTTTTCAATTGACTGGCCATTTCCTGAAACATTGCTGTGTCTTCCGAGGTAAAAAAAATCATTTTGGCTCCCTTTGAAAGGGCAAGTCCCATCTGTTGCCGCATTACTCTTATCGCATCATAGCCCGAAGTCCAAATCACCACACTTTTTCCGTTGACTTCCAATTTTGTGTAATCCATTTCTCTTCCTTGTCCGACAAAAATCACCTCTGTCTTCACTTCACCTCCACTATCGGAAGATCCCCAGTAAGCTACTTCACTGTTATTTTCAGTTCGGAATCCATTTGCCACAACGTATATGTCAGGCTTGGACTCGGAATAAAGGTCTATAGGCTGATAATAGGAATTATTAAGAGGAGGCGTCAAACCAATTTCCTGGAAATGATTACTAATAAAAGCAGCCGCCATCTTTTGGCCTCTTGATCCTGTTTTACGACCTTCTAACGCATCTGAAGCGATGATTGAGAGATACTCTTTCAAATCTGCTGCAGTCACCTGTTTGCCATACTGTAAAGCAGTCGGGTTTTCCTGAGCATAACCAAAACTTGAAATTAGTATTGCGAGAAATAAAAGCATTTGATTCATATAGTTGAAAATTAAAAGAAGCAATAACAATACGATTGAGTCACAGAAACTAAGTCCATAGTTTCTCAGGATATTCACCAGCCTTCACTAATGATAAAATTTTACCAGAAACTTCCTGCTTATCTTCTTTGTATGTAACGCCAAACCAGGTTTTGCCACCGTCAAGAATTTTTACTCTACCTAAGCCTTGGTTGATCAACTCAGTCACCATAAGTGCGATATAAAACTCAGCTGCAGGATTGTCCTGATTCTTTTCGACAAAATCAATGAACATTTTTTCCGCCAACGTAAAGGCCCCGACCTGAAAGCCCCAGCAATTCATGGATACGGGTGCCTCCGGGCTTAGTTCCCGATTGCCTTCTTTTTCCTTCGAAATAATTTTCGCTCCCTCCCGCACGATGGTGGTTCTCTCTGTCATCGCATTGAGGAATCCATCAGCATCACGACCTGCCACTCCTCTTGAGACACTTCCGTGGTCTGACAAAACATTTTTAAGAGTATACCCAACCATCGCATGATGATTCACCGGAGCCGAATCAAAGAACTTCGATAAAGATTCAAAGGCAGACTTGCCATAAAAATCATCCGCATTGATCACAGCAAAAGGGCCATCAATGACTTCTTTTCCACAAAGCATAGCATGCGTGGTGCCCCATGGCTTCTTTCTATCAATCTTACCAAACTTGGCCGGAACAAATTTATCCAACGACTGGATTACAAAATGAACTTCTCCCTTGCCCTGCAATTTGGGTAGAAACATCTCCTTAACTGCTTCCAGAATTTCTTCTCTTACAACGAAGACTACTTTGGTGAATCCGGTACGCAGCGCATCAAACAAAGAGTAATCCATGATGGTCTCACCGTTTGGGCCAAAGCCATCAATCTGTTTGATACCACCATAACGGCTGCCCATTCCTGCAGCCATCACGAGTAGTGAGAGTTTTTGATTCCTTTTCAATTGGTTCAATGAATTAAATGTCAGTAATTAAGACTTTATATTATTCCAGTTGGCAAAAATAGGATTTTGACCAGAAAACCCATCAATATAAACTACATATGTCTTCATCTCAGCGCCCAGCCAGTTATGCCATGTCGATTACCATCATTGGTATTCTCTTTTTTGTTTTTGGTTTCGTCACCTGGCTCAATGGAACACTGATCCCTTTTCTCAAATTAGCCTGCGATCTGCAATCTGATGCCCAAGCGCTTCTGGTGACTTTTGCTTTTTACATGGCCTACTTCTTTCTCGCCATTCCTTCCTCCATAATCTTGGAAAGAACGGGCTTTAAAAATGGAATGTCCTTGGGACTCGCTGTCATGGCGGGTGGCGCTTTGCTTTTTATTCCTGCAGCCTTGGGGAGGACCTTTCCACTTTTTCTGACCGGTCTATTCGTTCAAGGTATGGGTTTATCCTTGTTACAAACGGCCTCTAATCCCTATATCTCCGTCATTGGTCCATTAGAAAGTGCCGCCAGCAGAATTAGCATAATGGGTATTTGTAATAAAGTGGCAGGAGCAATCAGCCCTTTAATTCTTGGGGCAATTGTTTTGAAGGGGGCAAGCGAAATAGAAACACAGATCAATACTGCAACCGATCCCGCGACAAGAGGGCAATTACTTCAGGCTCTTTCGCAGCGTGTCATCTTGCCGTATGCTATCATGGCTGGCGTGCTTTTACTCCTTGCTATTATGATCCGCTATTCCTCATTGCCAGAAATTGAGTCGCAGGAAGATGTAAAAGAAAATAACGGAGTTGCTAAAACCAGCATCTTTCAATTCCCTCATCTTATGTTAGGTGCAATTTGCCTTTTTGTTTATGTAGGCGCAGAAGTAATGGCTGGCGATGTGATTAGCATCTATGGCAAATCCATTGGCATCAGCTTGGACGAGGCAAAAAATTTTACTTCCTACACCTTGCGGTCCATGGTGGTGGGTTATATCCTTGGAATTATTGCTATACCTAAATATATCAAGCAAGAAAAAGCATTGGCACTCTCTGCTTTGTTTGGAATACTATTTAGCGCGCTCGCCTACTTCACTTCCGGTTATACATCCATTGTATTTATCGCGCTGTTAGGTTTCGCCAATGCATTAATGTGGCCCTCCATATTTCCGTTAGCCATTAGTGGTCTTGGGAAATTCACGAAGCTTGGCTCAGCAATTTTAATCATGGGCATAGCCGGTGGCGCCATTCTTCCACAGATCTACGCACTACTCTCCTCCCAATTGGGCCCACAAGCAGCCTTCTTCGTTAGCATATTGCCGTGTTATTTGTTTATACTCTTCTATTCGTTGAAAGGGCATCGGGCAGGAAGAACAGGATAGAACATAGCATTGAAGAAATTTCAAACCATATCAAGGGCATCCTTAACAACCAGAGTGATTGTCATTCTGAGGAAGGCACAACCGAAGAATCTACAATTACACCTTGAAATTAGCAGATTCTTTACTGCGTGCAGAATGAGGTTGAGATTTTTAAAGATGCCCTTGATTTTTTCATTTGGCATTTTTAGCATTCCTGTTGAGGGGCAATATTACCAGACTCGTGATCTAACTTTAGAAAATACTTTCTCCGAAAATATTGAAGGCCCTAATGTTGATAACAAAGGGAATCTTTTTGTCGTCAACTATGGTCAAGACGGCACCATTGGAATTATAAAACCAAATGGCAAAGCAAGTCTTTACGTTACGCTGCCCAATGGAAGTATTGCGAATTCAATTATGTTCGATGCTAATGAAGACCTTCTTCTTGCTGATTGGAAAGGTCATAATATTTTGAAAGTTGATAAAAATTCTAAAACTGTCTCTATATATCATCATAACGAATTGTTTAATCAACCCAACGATTTGTGCATCAACAAGAGCGGCCAACTCTTTGCCTCTGATCCGAGTTGGAAAAATGGTACCGGCCAACTTTGGAGGATAGATATAAGTCGAAATGCATTTTTGCTAGAAGATAGTATGGGCACCACGAATGGAATTGAGCTAAGCCCCGATGAGAAGATTCTATATGTCAATGAAAGTGTTCAGCGCAGGATTTGGGCTTACGATCTAGATAAGGAAGGAAATATTAGCAACAAAAAACTATTCATCAGTTTTGACGATTTTGGTTTAGATGGCATGAAGTGCGATTTGAAAGGAAACCTTTACATCGCACGGTATGGCAAAGGAGTGATTGCCATTGTAACACCTGAAGGAGTATTGGTACAGAAAGTGCGTCTTAAAGGAAAAAGTGTAAGTAATATTGCTTTCGGTGGTAAAGATGGGCGCACGTGCTATGTTACCATGCAGGACCGGAAATGTGTGGAGACCTTCCGATCAGAAATTCCAGGCAAAAGGTGGCGATGAGACCTTGAAATTCTTTCAAAATTTTGTCCAGCTTTAATAACTGAATCGTCTTTAGAGCAAATTATTAAACTTAAAACATCATAACTATGGAAAAATTCATGTATCTATTTCGCGGAGGTATGGCTGATGGATCTCCTGAAAACATGCAGGCGCATATGCAAAAGTGGTACGCCTGGATTGAGAGGTTGAAAAAAGAAAACAAATACCTCGCAGGAGAGCCCTTACTTCCCGGTGGGAAATCCATCACCACTCCAAAAAAAACAGTTACAGACGGCCCCTTTGTGGAAGGGAAAGATCTTATTGGTGGGTTCTTTATTGTCAATGCCAAAAATTATGATGAAGCGGTAGAAATGGCCAAAGACTGTCCTGACTATCAATTTGGGGGTAGCGTGGAGGTGAGACAAGTGATGAAAATGTAATCGCTTGTGAATTAAATTTATCTATCTCGTGTTGCTCAACTACTAACCCAAACCAAAAACCATGAAAAAGATAATTCTATCTCTTGCTGTGCTGGCATTGATTAGTTTCAAGACAGCTGACACAACTCTTTCTGCAGAAGAAAGAAAAATTGCAATCGATCAACTTACTCAGTCAAAGGAGCATTTGTTGAAAAGTATTAAAGGCTTGAGTACCGATCAATTAAACTTCAAAGCCAGTCCTACTTCCTGGTCAATTGCGGAATGTACTGAACACATCGCTATCTCCGAAGGAATGATCTGGGGAATGGTGGATGGCGCATTAAAGCAACCTGCCGATCCCTCCAAGCGAGGTGAAGTTAAAATGTCTGATGCTCAAATTACAGGCATGATTACCGATCGCACCAACAAAGTAAAAACCTCGGAAATGTTTGAACCTACTGGAAAATTTGGTTCACACGATGGCGCTGTAAAAGAGTTTGTTGTAAAGCGCGATAGCCACATGGAATTTGTAAAAACCACTACTGATGATTTGCGTAATCGCTATTCACAACTTCCTTTTGGCACCATCGATGGTTTTCAGGTCATTCTTTTTATGGCAGCTCACAGCGAGCGTCACACCAAGCAGGTAGAAGAAGTAATCGCCAATGCAAATTTCCCTAAGAAGTAAAGTCAGTCAATAAAAGAAAGTTAAATTACTCTCAAGCCATCTTTCCATTATAGGAAAGATGGTTTTGTTTTTACTTATGACAAGAGTTTATCAATCTCGTTTTTCACTATTCTTTCGCGTTCATTCCAGTCTCCTTTCACCAGAGTGAAAGCAATACCCCTTCTTTCCAATTCATTTCTAAAAACAATAAACATTTCTTCTCTTCTGTTGCCGAGGTCTCTTAGTCCATCCTCCACCCATGGCGTGTCGATATCAAAAAGAAAATAGAGATCATATCTAATCTGCTTTTCCAATTCAAATAGAACGGGAGGGATTTCTTTCAAATAATGAAGAGAATAAATCTGTGTCGTGATGAGATCAGAATCACAAAAGAGAATTTTGTTAGCTTCCATTGACTTTTCCAGCACACGAGTCGTTTGTGCATTCCCCACCCTAATGATATCATCAAGCGTAAAATCATTAGTGCTTACCATCTCTCTGGCCACTTCAGGAACAAATTCTGTATGATATATCTCAGCCATTCTCCTTGCCATTGAAGATTTTCCTGTGCTTTCCGGACCATACAGGCAAACTTTTTTAACGAAATAGGATAGCTGTTGCTGCTTTTTAACAAAAAGGAAACCAACCAAACACCCTATAGCATCGGCTGCAATATCTCCTGTATCAAATGAACGATTGGGGATAAAATAATGCTGAACGAATTCCATAACAACACCATAGCCCAACCAGGCTACTGAAATGTAGATAAATAGATTTCCTTCTTGTTTGGGAGATCGGCTTCCAAGGAATGGCAAACACCATAAAGCAATCATGACAGAAAACAATCCGATATGTATCCATTTATCCAATTGAATGACTCCAAACCAATCTTCGTCTGGTAAAGCTTTGCCGGGCAGGCAGAACGCGATGGTTGATAACCCCAACCACACTATGGCCGGCCAAAATGATTTAATGTTTATCCTGCTGAACCTCATAGGAGTTGTATTCACGAATCCAATTCCACAGACCAAATGCTGCAATAATCGTAAACGCCAGATATTCTGCGCTAAAGAATTTTGCACCCTTAATAAAATATAAAACAGTAGCCACAATGTCGATAATGATCCACATGATCCAACACTCAATTCTTTTTTGAATCATTAGAAACGTAGTAATGATACTCATCACGAATATAAATGAGTCTGGATACGGATAGGAACCGGGCAAATTAAATAGATAAGGAGACCAATCATGGAGATTACTGGCAAGCACTCCGATTAAAAATGTTCCCGCAACACCAGCAACAAAAAGTAAAATGAATTGCTTTAGTTTCATAAAGCTCACTTTCAGTTCTAGTTTGTTATCCTTTTCTTCTGGTTTTGGATTAGTCCATCTCCACCAGCCCATCAGGTTAGTAACAAAAAAGAAAACCTGAAGAAACATGTCGGGGTAGAGCTGAATCTGGTAATAAAAGAAAAAAGAAAGTGCAACGTTAATAATGCCAATCGGCCAACTCCAGATGTTTGCCTTGGCCGACAGCCAAATGGCTAACAATCCTGCTATGACGCTGAAGAACTCCAAATAACTCATGGAGTAGCCAAGCACGTTAAAAAATATTTGATTGATGTCGAAGAAGCTCAAGATGGCTTAAAGCTTAATACAAATATTTTTCGCCTCAGTAAAAAATCGTAATGCTTCCCAGCCACCCTCTCTTCCTACACCAGATTGCTTCATTCCTCCAAAAGGAGTTCTCAAATCGCGGAGTAACCAGCAATTGATCCAAATAATTCCACTCTTAAGTTGATGAGCTACCCGGTGAGCGCGTTTCAAATTTTCCGTCCACAGTGTTGCAGAAAGTCCGTAGGCAGTAGCGTTGGCAAATTGAATCGCTTCTTCTTCCGTGTCAAAAGGCATAATGGTCACAACCGGTCCAAAAATTTCTTCCTGGTTAGTCCTGCACTGTTGATCTAAACCTGTAATCACGGTAGGCTCTACAAAATAGCCATTCTCACATCGGCCCGGTACCTTTATTTGTTTCCCTCCGCAAAGAATTTTTCCTCCTTCCTGCCGAGCAAGTTCAATGTAAGAAAGAATTTTATTCAGATGACCTTCGGATACTAAAGCGCCTATTCGTGTTTTCTCACCCTCCGGATCACCAATCACCAAAGCCTTAACACGTTTTACAAATTCTTCAACAAACTTATTATAAACAGATCTCTCTACTAAAATGCGTGACCCGCAAAGACATATCTCTCCCTGGTTTGAAAATGAAGAATTGATGGAAGTAGCTACCGCCTGTTCAAAATCACAATCCGCAAAAATGATATTTGGGTTTTTACCACCCAATTCAAGAGATAATTTTTTGAACATGGGTGCTGCTGCAGCGGCAATTTTTTTTCCGGTAGCGGTTCCCCCGGTGAAGGAGATGGCAGTGATCAACGGATGTTCTACGATGGCTTGTCCTGCTTTATTGCCAAGACCATGAACGATATTAAGCACTCCGGGAGGCAAGCCTGCTTCTATGCACAACTTCGAAAATAAAAAGGCAGTCATCGGTGTAAGCTCCGATGGTTTAGCAACAACGGTATTTCCTGCGGCTAATGCCGGGGCTATTTTCCAGGTGAATAAGTATAATGGAAGATTCCAGGGTGAAATGCAACCCACCACGCCAATCGGAGATCGCATAGTATAATTGATGGCCTCCTGATCCGTAAGATGAGATTCTGATTCAGAATGTAAAACTGCAGTAGCGAAGAAACGCATGTTGGATGAGGCACGAGGGATGTCCATGACTTTGGCGAGGCTTACGGGTTTACCATTGTCAACACTCTCCGCTAAAACTAATTTATTCAGATCGCGATCAATTAAATCGGCAACGCGTTGAAGAATGGCCGATCTGACACTTGCTGCTGTAGTTGACCAAAGTGGAAACGCAATCTCTGCTGCTGCCACCGCCTGATTAACATCCGATTGATCGGAGTCCGGTAATAGTGAATATACCTTGCCCTCGGAAGGATTGTAGTTGTCTAAATACTTTTGTGAGTTGGGCTCCACCAACTTGCCATCGATATAGTTAAGAATTTTTTGCATCGTCTTAAAGCTGATTGATCAAGTTATTATAGTCCTCATGCGAACCAATCCAAAACCAGACTAGCGTCTCATTTTCCATCACTCCCAAAGCACGATAAGCTAATCCAATCCTTACTGAATAAATCTGCTTTTCTGGATAGGTTTGTTTAAAGCTTAAAGTCGGATGGTAAGGGTCAGTTTGCCATAACTTAAAAGCATTTCTGGCTTTGGTCTTTATTGTGGACGGAAGTTGATCAAAAGACTTTTGAAATCGTCTTGTGGTGACTGAGTTCACGACTTAAATCTGAAAGGGCTTAGCATCTCCTTTTTTGTATTCTTCCAATGCTTCTTTTGCCATCACTGACAGGTGCTTCTCAGAATTCCGTAGCGTTTGTTCCCAGCCAATTTCATCAACGATCAGTTGCGCGATAACTTGCTGCTCCTTCCCAGAAAGCTGTTCTGCTTTTTCAATGGCTTTTTTAAGTGCTGCAACCATAATTCAAAGGTAATAATACTTTAGGGTATATCTAAAATCTTCATGTCATTCTGAAACTGCCTGATCTACTAATTCCAAGTGTAATTGTTAGATTTTTAGGTCGTACCTCCCTCAGAATGACGATCGCCCCGGATTTTTAGAGATACCTTTATAAACTTCCTGTTCTTCCGCCATCAACCGGCATGTTTGTACCATTGATATAACCGGCCGCAGGGGATGCCAGAAAAGCAACGGCTGCCGCCACCTCACTTGCCTCGGCCATCCTTCCCGCAGGAATTTCAGCGATCATATCTTCTCTCACTTTCTCCTGCGTCTTCCCGGTCTTCTCAGAAGTATTTTTAATAATGGCATCAATACGACTGGTTTTGGTGCTACCCGGCAAAACATTATTCACCGTAATTCCAAAAGGTGCCAATTCCATAGACAATGTCTTTGACCAGTTTGCTACAGCTCCGCGAATTGTATTGGAGACACCCAGACCACGGATTGGAATTTTCACGGAGGTAGAAATAATATTTATTATCCTACCATAGTTTGACTTCTTCATCCCCGGTACCACCGCCTGAACGAGAATTTGATTGCAAAGGAGATGATTGGAGAACGCCTTTATAAAATCATCTGGCTGCGCGTCAATCGCCAACCCAGCCGGTGGGCCACCTGTATTATTGATCAAAATGTGATAGGCTTTTTTCTTAAGGGACTTTGCTACCACCTCTTTGAGTTGGTCAGTAAAATTGAAATCCGCCACCAGATAATTGTGCTTTTGACCAGCAGAACTTGAGAGCTCTTGCAACGCCAGTTTCAATTTCGCCTCATTCCTTGCAACTAGTGTCACAGAAGCTCCTAAAAGGGCTAATTCAATGGCAGAAGCTTTGCCAATTCCCTGCGTACTACCGCAAACCAATGCATTTTTGCCCGCTAAACTTATATCCATCTTCGATTTTTAGTAAATATAAAAGAACATTAACTTTCATGGTCTAAAATAAAAAACTATGGCCATTCGCAAACCATTTAACCTGAAACAGTGGATCGCAGAAAACAGGGAACTTCTTAAACCTCCCGTGGGTAACAAAAATCTGTATGCTGATGCCGGGGATTATATAGTCATGATTGTTGCTGGCCCTAATGCACGTAAAGACTATCACTACAATGAAACTGAAGAACTCTACTATCAATTGGAAGGCAATATCACTGTAAAAATACAAGATGAAGGGAAAGCCGTGGCGATCCCGCTCAATGAGGGAGATATGTTTTTACTACCAGCCAGAGTGCCCCATTCCCCTATTCGGACACCCAACTCCATTGGACTGGTTATTGAATGTAAACGAGCAGCTCAGGAGGACGATGGGTTGATGTGGTTTTGTGAAAATTGTAATCACAAGCTTCATGAATACAAATTTCACCTCAACAATATTGAAAAGGATTTCATCCCACGGTTTCGTGATTTCTATGGCGCTAAAGAATTACGTACCTGCAAAAATTGCGGTACCGTGATGGAGGCTGATGCAAGATTTGTATGAGGCCCATGAACAAAAGTGAATTGCAACAAAATCTATTAAAGCAGTATGCAAGTTTTATTGATTGCATAAATTCATTGCCTCCGGAAGAAGTTGAGGTTTCTCACAACGGTAAATGGAGCCCTGTTAAACAAATCGATCATCTTGTCAGAAGCGTAGCACCGGTTCGGCTTGCTTTTACACTTCCCCCCTTTTTTTTAAGAATTTTCTTTGGCACCGCCAATAGGCCCTCCAGAAAATATGATGAGTTGGTAGCCAGGTACCATGTTAAGTTACAGGCAGGAGGCAAGGCTTCGGGTCGTTTTCTTCCTGATGAGAAACCATTGTCAGTTTTGAAACTCACAACGCAACTTACCGGTCTTATTAAATCGTTGAATCTGAAACTTGATTCGTTCTCCGAAGAACAATTGGATAAACTAATTCTCCCCCATCCTCTCTTAGGGAAACTTACCTTGAGAGAGATGCTTTACTTCACCATCTATCATGTGCAGCATCATCATCAACAAGTACTTGCCAATAAGCCCTCTTCTATCTGATTGTATATCAATCCATGAAATTTGAAAATACATTAGCCTTCTCTAAAAAAATGGATCGCAATGATCCATTAAAATCCTATCGGTCTCAATTTCATCTCCCCAAAATAAACGATAAGACTGCATTATATTTTACCGGCAATTCCCTTGGCTTGCAGCCGAAGGCTACTAAAAAATTAGTTAATGAGGAATTAGAGGATTGGGCAAAGCTTGGAGTCGAAGGGCACCTTCACGCCAAAAGGCCTTGGCTCTACTATCATAAGTTCATGAAAAAAGCACTGGCCAACCTTGTCGGGGCAAAGCCAATTGAAGTTGTTTCGATGAATCAATTGACAGTGAATCTTCACCTGATGATGACTTCCTTCTACCGACCGACAAAGACACGTTTCAAAATTATTGTCGAGGCAGGAGCGTTTTCCTCCGATCAATACGCCTTTGAGTCGCAATTAAAGCTACACGGAATAGATCGGGCTGTTGGATTAATCGAGCTTACCCCACGTGCAGGTGAATTTACCCTTCGCACGGAGGACATTGTGAAATCAATTGAAAAGCACCGCGATCAACTTGCTTTGGTTATTATCGGTGCGGTACAATATTATACCGGACAGTTTTTTAATATCAACGCTATTACCGAAGCGGGTCGTAAGGCCGGAGCATTGGTCGGATTTGATTTGGCTCATGCTATTGGCAATGTACCTCTTCAGCTTCATCGGGATGAAGTTGATTTCGCTGTTTGGTGCAGTTATAAATATTTAAACTCCGGGCCGGGAGGTGTAGCAGGGGCCTTTGTACACGAACGTCACTCCTCCAATTTTGAACTTCCCCGCCTGGCCGGATGGTGGGGCCATGTTGAAAAGGAGCGCTTTCAAATGAAAAAAGGTTTTAAGCCTATGGTTGGCGCAGACGGTTGGCAGCTTTCCAATTATCCAATCCTTGCCGGTTCGGCACAGTTGGCTTCACTCGAAATTTTTCAAAAAACAGGAATTAAAGCATTGCGGAGAAAAAGCCTCTTGCTTACCGCTTATCTTTATTATTTACTCCTGGAGTGCGATCTGACTCACAACTACTTCTCCATTATTACCCCCAATAATCCAAATGAGCGTGGCTGCCAGATTTCTATGCTGATAAAAAAAGATGGGCGAAAAATCTTTAATGCATTAACAAAAAAAGGGATTATTGCTGACTGGAGAGAGCCAGATGTCATACGTATTGCCCCGGTACCTTTATACAACTCTTTTGAAGATGTTTTTCAATTCACCCAGATTCTTAGTACGCTACTGAAATAGCTTTTTGTTGAATAAACTGATGAATGTCATAGGTGAATTAAGAGTGGGGATGTTAATTTGATCAAATCAAAAGCATGGAAAAAGGGAAAAATCACATTACGATCGTTGGGGCAGGATTGGTCGGTTCATTACTTTCTATTTACCTGATAAAACGAGGATATAAAGTAAACGTTTATGAGCGGAGAATGGACATACGGAGTCACATTATGGGAGCCGGTAAATCGATTAACCTCGCCCTCAGCAACAGAGGAATAAGGGCTTTGGAGGAAGTAGGGCTTGCCGGACAACTTAAAGAAAATGCCATGCCTATGCACGGAAGGATGATGCATGACGTGTCGGGTAACCTCACCTTTCAAGCCTACGGAAAGCAGGGACAATTCATTAATTCGATTTCCAGGACAGGGCTAAACATGGTGCTCATGGATGAAGCAGAAAAGCTCGGTGTAGATTTTCACTTTGACCATCGATGCCTGGAGATTAATCTCGAAAAGACAGAGATATCATTTCAACACTACGGAGGAGTAAAGCATGTTCAGTCTGATTTAATTGTTGGTGCCGATGGCGCTTTTTCCGCAGTGAGAGGAAGTCTTCAAATTTCGGATCGCTTTGATTATTCACAGCATTACATTGAGCACGGCTATAAGGAACTTCGGATTCCTCCTGGACCAAATGGAGAATTCCTGATGGAGAAAAATGCATTGCATATCTGGCCCCGCGAAAGTTTTATGCTCATCGCCCTGCCCAATCCGGATGCAACATTTACCTGCACCCTATTTTTTCCATTTGAAGGCAATACATCCTTTGATAAACTGGAAACACCTGAAGACTTCCATGCTTTCTTTGAAAAGAATTTTCCAGATGCTCTTCAACTGATGCCAACGTTGGCTGAAGATTTTCGCGACAACCCAACATCATCACTGGTGACGGTAAAGTGTTATCCGTGGATAAAAAATAAAACACTCCTTATTGGAGATGCTGCGCATGGCATTGTGCCGTTCTTTGGTCAAGGTATGAATGCCGGCTTCGAGGATTGCAGCGTACTCAATCAGCTTCTTGATCGCTTTAATGATAATTGGGATTTTGCATTGCCCGAATTTCAAAAATTACGCAAGCCCGATGCAGACGCCATCGCTCAGTTGGCCCTTGATAATTTTATTGAGATGCGTGATTTAGTAGCCGATGCAGATTTCCTGCTTCGAAAAAAGATTGAAGCCAAACTTCATGAACTCTATCCCGATAAATGGATTCCGCTCTATTCTATGGTTACCTTCCATGAAAACATTCGATACTCTCAAGCGTATGCAATAGGTCAGAAGCAAAAAGTTGTTATGGATAAGGTGATGAAAATACCAGATATTGAAACTGTCTGGACTTCTTTAAACTTTGAGGAGATTGTAAATCAACTTGAAAGCTGATCCTATATTTTGGGGATCGCTTCGCCCACCCGCATCCTGTGCAGATTCTCGCGATTAGTTTATGTGAACCTTGTATTCTTCAAACCGCTCTAACACTTCCTTCACATAATTTACCGGACCATCACATCGACAGTAACCTGCTGCCGCAACCGGATCGCGATAGTACTTGGGATTTGCTTTTTGCAAAAGCATGTACTCAACTTCTCCGTTCCATTTCACCGGATTTTTGTCATATTTTTTTGCCAGGTTTCGCGCATCCAATACATGAGAAAGCCCAACATTATAGGAGGCTAGTACAAATTTTAGACGTTCATCCGGATCAATCACAGTATGGGCCCATTGCGTATCAAGAAACTTAAGGAATCGAACCCCGGCACGAATATTTTGATTGGGCTCCCATAAATCACCAAACCCAAAATGTTTTCCGGTTACCGGCATTACTTGCATTAACCCGATCGCACCCGCCCAGGACTCTACCTTCGGATCAAAGTTAGACTCCTGGTAAATGACGGATGCCAACAAACGCCAATCCCACTCCAATGTTTTTGCTCCTTCTTTTATCTGGTCATCAAAGGGTGAAAGCTTACTTCCGCCTAATGATGAATAGTCACTGGAAACGCGCACCAATGAAGAGCGTGGACTATCAAAATATTTATTAAAGATCACCTGCAACAAGGCACTCTTTTTAATTACCCCCAGCCACGCATTAGTTGCTTCCAGCAGCAGGGGAGAATTCTTTCTCATCGCCCAGGCGATCTGCTGGGGTAAACTCACCACCGTATTGATATCAAGATTGGGATAGTATAGATAATTGACCATCGCCAGGGTTTGATCTGTTACGGTATATTTTATTTCTCCGGTAGCCACTTTCCGAATAAGTGATTCGGTTTCAGCCTGTGCGCTATCTTCCCGTATGATGATTTGACCGCCAATTTCCTGTGAAAGGTTTTCCAATCGTTTTTGAAAAGAAGAACCTTTAATGACATGAATTTCCTTTCCAATTAATTGTACCGGATTACGAATCAATTTTTTATCGACCATCTGAGGAGGTTGCATTCGCCAATTGGCCGGCTTCTTTTGAACCAGCACCTGACAGGTATTGAAGAATGTATTGGTAAAGGCTACGTAGTGTTGTCTATCGGTTGTTATCGTCAATGGAAAGGCCAATATATCTCCTTCTCCTTTATTAAGTAAATCAAATGCCTCCTCAATACCTGTGATGAGTTTAATCTTTAGGTCTACTTTTAAATGATCTGCCAGGCGTTTTAATAATTCATATTCATAACCCATAGGGCCGCCCTTATAAATGAAGTAGCTGACAGAGGTATTGTCTACCAAAGCTTCGAGGTAGCCTCTCTTTCGAATATCGTCAAGGTCGATTGTTACCTGAGGCTCCGTAGCAAAAGAAGCCTCGTCTGCAGGCGCTTGCCGGCATGAAGGGGCGGTCAAAATAAGAAAAACCAGTATTGAACCTCCTATCCAGGCTTTGAGCATGAATGAAGGTAGGGCATTCTTTTGTAAAAGAAAAGAGGCCCTCTTGGAGTCTCTTTCAAGTATTTTTGAAAACTATTTCTAATTGAATATGTAACGAATTCCAAAATTGAGCTTGCCAAACACTATCAAACGTAATCGTTAACAATTTAAATAGCTGCTTTGAACCGCTTATACTTTAATAGTTGGAGCTTAAGCTAAAAAACAATTATTTTTCAACGGAAGATTAAACCTGCTTCATCATGAAAAAAATCATCAGCGTAATAATTCTCGTCATAACTTCAATTTTAACTGCCAAGGCGCAGGTGGATCTTACCTATTACCTGCCTCCGGCAATAAAGTATGATGCCACGATTCCCACACCAAAGTCCATCATTGGACATGAGGTAGGTGAATGGCATGTAAGCCACGATAGGTTGGTTAATTATATGTATGCGCTGGACAAAGCTTCTGATAGAATTTCGATAGAACAAACAGGACTTACGTACGAAGCACGTCCCTTGCTCCTCTTGACAATCACTTCTCCCAAGAATCATCAAAATATTGAAGCTATCCGAAACCAGCACCTTCAGCTTAGCGATCCTGCGAAGTCCTCATCACTGGATATAAAAAATATGCCGCTTGTTTTTTACCTCGGATGTAGCATTCATGGAAATGAAGCTAGCGGAGCCAATGCAGGCCTTATCATGGCGTACCATCTGGCCGCAGCCCAGGGGCCTGAAATTGAAAAATACCTGGATAACACGGTAATCCTTTTTGACCCAAGTTTCAATCCCGATGGCTTGCAGCGCTTCTCTTCCTGGGTTAATTCACGGAAAAGTAAAATGGTTTCTGTTGATCCGCTCGACAACGAGCACAATGAAGCCTGGCCCGGGGGTCGATTCAACCATTATTGGTTTGACCTCAACCGGGATTGGCTGGTGGCACAATTACCTGAATCGCAGGCGAGGATCAAAAAATATCAACAATGGAGACCCAATGTACTTACCGATCATCACGAACAAGGAACGGATGCTACTTTCTTTTTTATGCCGGGAGTTCCTTCCCGCGTAAACCCGATCACTCCTGAAAAAAACCAGGAACTCACCAGAAAAATTGCAGCATATCATGCCAAAGCACTGGATGAAATTGGATCGTTTTACTTTACACAAGAAGGGTATGATGATTTCTATTATGGAAAAGGATCCACTTATCCGGATGCACAGGGAGCCATCGGAATTTTATTTGAACAAGCTAGTTCGAGAGGTCATGCGCAGGAAAGTGCGAATGGAATTTTGCATTTCTCTTTCACCATTCGGAATCACTTCACCACCATGCTAAGTTCCTTGAAAGCCGTCAATGAACTTCATGAGGAGTTGCTTAACTACCAACGTGACTTTTATAAGAATGCAGCGGTCGAAGCTGCTAAAGATCCAATCAAAGGATATGTCTTCGGCTCCTCGAAAGACAAAGCAAAATCATTTCATTTTATCGAAATGGCGCAGCGACAAAAAATTGATGTATACAATGTCACCAGCTCGCAAACGATTAACGGAAAAGTTTTTGAAACTGGTTCCAGTTATATTATTCCACTTAATCAGCCGCAATACAAAATCATCCGCGGAATGTTTGATAAACAGTTGAAATTCAAAGACAGTATTTTTTACGACATCTCCAGTTGGACTTTACCGCTGGCTTTTGGACTGGAATACGATGAACTTAAAGCTGCTCCAGCGCTTGGTGAGAAAATCAATGAATTGGCTCCGCCAACAGGAAAAATAATCGGCAACGGTGATTATGCATACGTGTTTGAGTCCTTTGGATATTATGCTCCACGCGCGATTTATAAATTGCTCAGTAAGGGAATTCGTATCAAAGTTTCCAGTGAGATTTTCAATGCCAATGGCAAACGGTTTGAACGTGGCGCCATCCTTATACCTGTCGATAATCAGGAACTTACTCCCGATCAAATTGAAGTTTACATGAAAGAGGTGGCTGAAAAAGATATGATCGATGTTTATGCCTTAGCCACGGGTCTTGATTTCAGTGGCGTGAGTTTAGGGAGCAGTTCATTTCAAACCTTAAAGAAACCACAGGTAGCCATGCTGGTAGAAGGAGGAGTCTCTCCCACGGATGCAGGGGAACTCTGGCATCTGTTGGACACTCGATTTCATATTCCGGTGACGCTGATTCCAACCTCTGTATTTAATACTCAAAATATAA
Source organism: Bacteroidia bacterium (assembly GCA_031382175.1). Taxonomy (GTDB): domain Bacteria; phylum Bacteroidota; class Bacteroidia; order Cytophagales; family Cyclobacteriaceae; genus ELB16-189. Next base: position 73,334 of record JANMYO010000070.1, read on the forward strand.
ACCGTTATACCACTATTATTTTCCCCGGAGGAACCTATACAGGAATCGCTGACGCTGCCAAGGAAAAACTAAAAACCTGGGTGCAGAATGGTGGCGTAATCATTGGCTTTGAAAATGCTTTGAGTTGGTTAACTACTGCAGGCCTTGCCAAATTTGATATGAAGAAAGAAGAAGAAAAGAAGGATCTTCCCAAACCAAAACCTTATGGTGACATTCAGGAAAATAAAGGAGCGCAGGAAACCAGCGGAGCCATCTTTGAAGCCGATGTAGATTTGACCAATCCATTATTCTATGGTTATTCCTCTTCAAAAGTTGCCATGTTTAAACCCAATAACCTGTTCATGGAAAAAGCAAAAGGAGTTTATGCGAACCCTTTAACCTATGGCAATGCGGCACTGATGAGTGGCTATATTTCCAAACCCAATTATGAAAAACTGAAAAATACTTCCGGAGTTGGAATTAGTGTTCTCGGCAAAGGCAGGGTGATTGGTTTTACGGAAAACTTAGCCTTCCGCTCTTTTTGGTTTGGCCCCAATAAGATAGTAATGAATGCTATTTTTTATGGATCGTTATTAAACGCTGAAATTTCTCGCTAGAGTGGGCAAACAAAAAATCAGGAGTTATTAAATCAGCTCCTGATTTTTTGTTACGATGTCCTAAACTATTCCTTTACCACTCTCGACCGGCTAATCTCTTTTCCATTTTGGAAAATGCTCAGCACATAAACTCCTGTCTCCAGTTTACGCACATCAAGAGTTTCTGCTTCTTTCTGAAGAACTTTTCTCATCCTTTCTCTACCTAAGTAGTCAACCAAGGTTACTTCTCCGCCACCGTGCAGCAGGGTAATCACTAGTTCATCAGTCGTTGGATTAGGGAAAATACCGACCCTATCTTGAAGCTCATCTTCTAGTCCCACAATCAGTAAACGTTTCACGGTGATTTTTCCTCCCGTGGCCACAGCCTCTACCTTCTGTACATTTTGTCTTTTCTCCTTTGTGCCAATGTTGATGTTGATATCTGAATTAACATCCATCGGGATACCCGGATATTGAAAGTTGATAAGATAGGTACCCTCCTCTAAATTCTTAAAACTAAATTCTCCATTGGCATCCGTGTATAAGAAATCAACAATATCTCCTTCTGCCAATGTCTTACCAGGACGGCCTGTTCCTTTTGCTCTGCGCACCGAGCAGCTGGCGCCACCCACACGTTTGTCCGATTCTTCCCTTCCACCCGGATTATTCTCACTGAAGACACCAAAGAGTTCTCCGTTTCCATTGGGCTTGGTAGTAGGAAAAGGGCGTAACGTAATATCCACCCCAGTTCTTACTTCGTTGAGAAATAGGGTATCGGCTTCTTCCCAGAAAGGAGTGCCATCAAAGTAGGTAGGAAAATATTGATCGTATAGCACTTTGTCTCCCTGTCCTACCAGTATGTAATCATCCAATACAACTTGCTCTAAGTTATAGGTGCCATCCGTTTTTACATTTTGTACCATAGTGGTATCATAGGCCGAGCCGGGTGGATTAATCTTTAATAAAAGAACCTGGCCTGGTGTTACCGGAGTGGTGGGGTTTAGCTGAAGTTTACCTGCAATCGAAGCAATCGCTCTGGCACGGTGAGATGCAGATGAGATTGTCAACCCGGGAACTTTTGGATTTGTGACTTCACATATGTAGGTACCCATGTTAGCGCGACTAATGGCGACAAGCTGAAAATTATCACTGTTGCCACTAGGAACGGCAGTACCATTTCTTTTCCACTGATATTGGTTGCTGGGTCCATCAGTTACAGAACTGAAACCATAGGGTTCACCCACATCAACAAGCACATCCTGTGGTGTACCTATTTCGGCTTGATTGGAATAGTTTATGCCCGTGATACCTGCATTCTCTTCCAGTGATGCAAAGTCCAATTTGTTATTGGATACATTCAGTGAAATAATTCCAGTGGAGCCGGTGAAGACAGGTAGTTTGGTAATGGCATTGCCTGACAAATTAATAGTTTCCAATGCAGCTATGTCTGCGAGTTCGGAAGGGATCGGTCCTTCAATTTTATTATTAGGCAAGTTAATATTTGTGATCAGTCCTCCCGTTTCCGTGATACCTTCCCATGCATCAATGCTGGTGGCTGTCCAGTTATTCCTTTTGATCCAGTTGTCTCCACCCGTAGCTTCATAAAAAGAAACCAATGCAACGGAATCCGTAAATCGGTTGCCTGCATACCCGGTGGCAATCGAAAAAGTACCTTGTAAGCCGCGTGAGTAACTGCGCACCTTTATCGTATTACCAACGGTGGTAATCTTCCGCGCACCCATGCCTTCATATTTATTCTGACCATTTATCTTTCTTACTACTACAAGATCTGTGGCTGAGGGAAGATTATTTGGATATTCAATTTCAACATACGCGGCAGAGTCGCTGACATTGGCTTTAGTCGTCTTCCACACGTAGGGGAAATTAATGAGTGCATTTACGCCTGCTCCACCCGTATAGCCGAGCGGTGCATCTTCAATGGTGAGTGATACACTGGGGCTGGCACCATTGACATTGATAAACGTAATAGGCAAGGATACTCCGGCTTTGCCGATAGGAAAAAATAAGTTACCCGTTCCGGTGCGGACCATCTTACCACCCTCAATGAATGAACCCGGTACACTGGTCACTACTCCACCTGCTGAAATAAGATCCGTTGGACTCACCGGTGTAATCAACCCACCGCGGATGGCAAGACTGTCTTTTACTGAAACCGGTCCAACAATGTTGGCATTGCCTGCTCCTTCTTTTGCCAGGAAGCCAAAATCGCTGCCACCGGGTGTAAAGGTCTTATCGGTTGTATATTTTAATAAAAAGCCTCCTGTGCTGGCTGCATCCAAACTTCCGTTGTTAGTCCAGTCTTCGGTGGTTACAATCTCTCCATTGTTCTTGAAGGCTGTGCTACTTGCATTTACCCAATCTCCATTCACCGAGAGGCGGGCTGAGTTCACAATTCCAATCCCCGTGTTGTTTACAAACTGGGCCTGGGTTAGTGTGGAGCTTAAGAACAAGGCTGCGATTAAATATCTCATGTTAATTTTTTTTATTCTACTTCACATTCACCAATACCTTGATCAACCCTGTTTCACCTGCTTCAAAATTCTCAAGTGCTTTTCCAATGATGGTTCCCGATGGAAATACACCATCCCCATAGAGGGAGATCGCTTTCATTGCATGACCCAACCGTGAGGAAGTCACTAACAAATCACCTCTTTTTATAGCGCCATTCTCATTGCACACTTTGGTAGGAATAACACCAATCACGCCCATAGGCACGAGTTGATCCAAATTTTCATCAATCCCTTTTTCAGTTAAGGTTACTCCAGGCTTGGTGGCATATACACCAACTACTTTGGTAGAGCCGGGAGAAGAACTTTTTTTCACGGTTCGATCACTAGTTTCAGAAATGACAAGCACATCACCGGGTTCGTAACTTTCTCTGCCCCCCTCCACATCAAACATTTCGGCTACATCTGCACCACCCGTTTGCGTTCCTCCATTGAAAATGCCCTTGCCCGTTTTGTCGATGCGAGCAACATTGGCAGATGTGGATTGAAAAATTGCAATGTCTCCAGAAGCACCTGTATGATTTGCGAAAATGACTGTACCTGTTCCATTCGTTTGCGCGATTAAAGCACTACTAGAACTTGCGGTGTTATTAATATTAAAACGACCCGCAGTGCCGATGCCAACCGTAGTTGCATCTATGGCGAGGGCTGCACTGGCAGCATTCGTTATAATGAAATTTCCAGCTTTACCTGTGCCATTCGTTTTCACATCAATTGTAGCTACACCACTTGTCGCGTTGGCGATCTCAAACCTTCCGGCTGTTCCACTTCCTGTAGAAATTGCATAAATGCCATTTCCTAGCGCATTTGTGTTGGCATAAATAGCAGATGCCGCGCTAGAGGCATTAGTAATACTGAAGGATGCTGCCTGACCAATTCCGTTAGTTGTTGAAGCCAATGCAGCAGAAGTGTTCGTAGCATTTGCAATTTCAAAATATCCTGCGTTTCCTGTGCCAGTAGTATAGCCTTGTGTTGCCGGGCCACTGCCAATAGTCTGGCCCACCAATGCTGCTGTGGAATTGGATGCGTTATTAACAAAGAAGAACCCAGCACCCCCTCCACCCACTGTCTCAGCTTGGAATGATGGAAAATTATTGGTGGCAACTGTTACTTTAAACAATCCTGCAAAGCCATTTCCTGTTCCAATATTTTCACCATACACTCCAGCCCCTGTACCATTTGTACGACCAAAAAGTGCGTGCTCTGCGCTTGCGGTATTATTTATAATAAATTGCCCTGCCCTGCCAGTGCCGGTAGTTGTTCCTCTTATTGCCGGCAGAGAGTTAGCTGAATTTGATAAATTTGAAAAAATTCCAGTTCCTAATGGGCCAGTATTATTTACCACAACTGTTGAACCCTGTCCTGCATTGCTAACTGTCAATACATTTGAAGTGGTACTTGCATTTAAGTTTGAAAATTTTGCGACCGTAACACCATCTGCCGGGTTAGCCGAGTTAGTAATAAGGTCGAACAATGAACTACCGTTTGGTGCGGTTGTATTAGTTGCTGTAAAAGGAAATGACATGGGCGGAAGATTCGTAAGCAAACTTCCATCGCCAATAAACTGCGTGGCTTGTACTTTCCCGATTGCTGTAATGGCATTGCCTGTGCCGTTGGTTTCAGCATATAATGTAGGGCTTGGGTTTGCTGCATTTATATTTTGAAAAAAACCTGCTTTACCCGTTGCTGCTCCAAACGTTAGTCCCTCCACAGCATTACCTCCAAGATCAGTATCCGCATGGAAAGCTGCTCCATTACTAGCGGTGCTGGCAAACAAGGAAGGATTATTATTAGCCGGATTTATATTCTGAAAGACACCTGCATACCCGGACACTCCATTATGATTAGCCACTATTACGGTACCGGTTCCATTTGTAGTAGCATCAATTACGTTGCTGGCATTGGCCGGATTACTAATGACAAAATTCCCCGCACGCCCTGTACCATTTGTAAATGATCTAAGAGATATTGCATTACTGCTTGGATTATTTATCTGAAAATTGCCAGCCCGACCGGTACCCGTTGTTGTTGCATCTACCGCAGCAAATGAATTAGCAGCATTACTGATAACAAATTGTCCGGCTTGGCCTGTACCAAAATTTTCGCCCTTAACACTAGGCCCGGATCCCTGGGTAGTAGCATAAATTCCTGCTCCGGGACTTGCCCCATTTGTGATTTGAAAAACACCTGCCGCTCCACTACCATTTGTTGTTGAAAGGAGAGTACCTGAGAGGTTTGCTGCGTTGCTGTTTGTAAAAAAACCGGTATTCCCCGTTCCAATCGTACTTACCTGCAATGAAGGAGAAGCATTTGCTGCATTGGTGATGCTGAATAATCCGGCATTACCATTGGTGGCACCATCGCGCTGTCCGTAAATAGCCGTTGCTCCGGTAGTCGTGTAACCTTGAATGGCAGCACCACTTCCTGTACTGATACCATAAAGTCCTACGCCACTGCCCACCGTGCTCCCATATACTGCTGCAGAGGTATTGGCTGCATTGGTGATGTCTCCCCGCACGGCAATGGCCAGGCCCGTTCCGTTAGTAACTCCATATAAAGCCGAACTGGTATTGGCGGCATTCGTGTTTTGGAAAAATCCGGCAGCTCCCGTTCCTGTCGTGGTTCCAAAGACAGCGGGATTGGCATTGGTTGAGGTGGCACCAACTGAAATTCCAAAAGCAGCGCCATTCCAAACAAGAAGATTATCGGTGTCTTTATTGTAGACCATCATCCCTTTATCTCCAGTGCCCAAAACAAGTCCCAAGGCATTTACTTGCACCGTGGTAAGTCGCGGTATGAGTAAACCCTGATTGCCTGTGGGAGAATCAACATCCAATGCCGCATTGGGATTGGGAACGGCTACACCCACGCCAAGAGTTTTGTTCTGACTGTAGGATGTGATGACCAACAGAAACAGTAAGATAAAGAGTATGAAGTTTTTCATATTGTTACTTTTTAAGGTTTTGTTCCATAAGTTTCAAATTCTTTTTATCGACCGAGAATCATCACGTGTCTTCCCGCCACCGCCTTACTGCGGCCGCCTTCAAAGACATCATTGGCCCACACAAATTCAACTTTCATGCTTTTTTCGTCAATCTCAAGGATGGTGATCTCCAGATTATCTTCGCGGATCATCACCTTGGCCGTCTCATCTTTAAAGCGCCATGTGCCACTGGGCGGCCAAATCACTCCACCATTTAATGACGTGTAGGCGCCATCGGTGAATGTTACTTTCAGGCCTTGGTACAAGTCCAACACAACACCATCCACGGTTACATCACTCAAGGCCCAGGGTGTTGATCCTTTCAGAAGAGCAGCAACACGCTCAGTTTCGACTACAGGCTCCGGGTCTTTCTTTTTCTTGCAGGCTGGCAGGAGTAACAGCACCAGGAGAAAAAGAAGGAAGGTCGTAAGGGTGAAAGGATTGGTTTTCATGGCTTTTTGTTTACTCTAGTTAAAACTAGGCAGAAGGAAAACCAATGTCAATACCACATTATAGGTATTTTTTGATTTATATTTAGAGACTACCTTGTTCTGGTATTCTTGGAAGAAGAGCGGTTACTATAGGGTAACATAGTCATATTATCATTTCCATAAATACCAATGTATGAGTCATTTATTCTGATAGGCTGATCTTAAATGGATGAAAACTTTTTTTGGCTTCCTACTAGCAATCCTCATCACCTCCTTATCCGTTAAAGGGCAAACACTTGAACAACGCTATCCAACCCTGGACTCTCTCTACAAGGCAGAGCATTATGAACAAGTTGCTTCCCTTGAGTCACAAATTCAGCCGCTGTTGGAAAACCGAAGCGACACGCTGGTCACGCACGTGGTGGAAATTTATGGGATGACATTCCTTACGCTTGGAAACGATCTGAAAGCGATTAGCTACATGGAACGAGAGCGCACACTGCGACTAGCACAGCCTCAAGCGAATCTGAAAAACTACAGCAACTTATTGTATAATCTTACCTATGTGCACAATCAAGCCGGTCAATACAAGCAGGCCTTGGCGTACGGAGATGAACTCTTGGCCACCGATAAAAAACTGTTTGGTCAATCATCTTCAGCGTATGCCGCTTCGGTCATTTTTGTACTTGATGTACTCATCAACCAGGGCAATCTGACAAGGGCGAAGGAACTTGCTTTCACTACGATAACATCTATTCCAAAAAAAGATTCGATTTATGCCATGGTACTCAATAAGTATGCGGACATTTATCAACTGACAGGAGAATACACACGATCGGAAAAGTTGTTCCGGGAATCGCTGACCCGGCTCATCGCCAACGGTGGAACCAATCAATTAAATTATCAAAACGTAGCCGTCAACCTGGCCAATCTGTATGTCAGTGAAGGACGTATTCCGGAAGCCGAAACGATTTTTTCCACTGCCCTTGCGTACTACCAGACACAACTGGAAAATCCGGAAGCAGAGGTATCTTACTTCTCTACACTCAACAACCGGGCACTGGCCCTGCACTCATTATCCCTCTATGATGAAGCGATATCCATTTACACGGAATTACTGTTTCACGATAGTAAGGCTTATGGAAATAACCATCCTTTTTATTCCATCACGCTCAACAACCTCGCCAATGTATTAATCAGTAAGGGCCAACTGGCCGGAGCGAGGGAATTGCTGCGTCAGTCATTGGAGGTTTCAATGGCAGTCAATGGACCGCAAAGTACCGATGTAGCAATTCAATACAACAACATCGCGAACACCTTCCGCCTTGAAGGTAACTATGACAGCGCCCTGTTGCTCTACCGACAAGGATCAGCAATTTTTTTGAAGGAGTCTGGTGCAGAAAGCCTTGAGTATGGAATATCCCAGTTCAACATCGGCAAAGCCTTGCTTGGTAAAAACTCACCTGAAGCAAAAGTCTATTTGCTGAAGGCTCTGAAGCTCAGAAAGAAACAACTCGGCACCAAGCATCCACGATATGGAGAGGTATTACAAAAATTATCCTTCTACCATTGGAAAACCAACAACACGAAAGTTGCGCAAGATTATTTTAAACAACTGCTGGCCAACTATTATGAGCAGATTGACATGTACTTCCCGATTCTAAGTGAAGAAGAAAAAACAAAGTTCTACTACAGCAAATTTAAAATTGATCAGGAAGCCTACATCTCTTTTGTGTTGGATAAACTCAGCACCAATTCCCGTGCGCTGGGAAGTCTTTATGATCTTGCCCTCAATACAAAAGGGTTGATCTTCTATGCCTCACAAAAAGTGAAGGTGGCCATCATGCAGAGTAAGGATCAGGATCTGATTGCAAAATATGAAAACTGGCTGTCGGTAAAAGAGAAAATTGCGAAGGCGCATTCGGAAGGAGGAGAAGAAGTGAACAGCCTTAAAAAGACAGATTCGTTGCTGCTGCTCGCCAATGTACTGGAGAAAGAGCTGGTCGTAAAATCCGCTGAATTCAAAAATGTTTATTCAAAGCGAGTGTACTCCTGGCAAGAAGTTCAGCAGAAGCTAAAGCCGGGAGAAGCGGCTGTTGAAGTCATTCGCTTTAGAACTTTTTCACCAGATGAAGAGGGTTTCTTTCTGGGAAAAGTAAACTATGTGGGTTTGGTGTTAACATCAGAAACAAAGAATGGGCCCCATTTAGTTACCTGGAAAAACGGGGGAGAGATGGAGGGTCGGTTGTTACACTACTATCGGAATACAACCCGCTTTCAGCTCACCGATACGCTTACCTATAATCAATTTTGGAAGCCACTCCAGCAAGCCTTGAAAGGGATAAACAAAGTATTCTTTTCTCCTGACGGTGTATTCAATCAGATCAACCCCAATACGCTCTATAATCCGCAGGAAAAAAGATTTGTTGCCGATGAGCTCAGTATTCAGCTCATGACCAACACCAGAGATATTCTTACTCAAACCAGCAATAAAAAATCCAACTCAGGAGCTTATCTCTTTGGCTTCCCTGACTATGAAACATTAAAACTTGGAGAAGTTCAAGAAGAAACTGGTATAGCAGCGCGTTCAACTCGTGCCCTTAGTCGATCGTTACGCTCAGGATTACTCCGAAGTTTTTTAAGGGGCAGTGGCATTCCTCCACTACCCGGTACAAAAGCAGAAGTTGAAAATATTGCCAACGAGTTTAAAACACATGCTGGCAGTTATAAAACATTTTATCAAAAGCAGGCAAATGAATTTGAATTGAAACACGCAAAGAATCCCTCCATCCTGCACATTGCCACGCATGGTTTCTTTCTGGACGATGGAGAACTTTCTGTGGAATCAGCCAGTCAACATAAGTTTCTGGATAACCCACTTTTTTTATCCGGACTTATTCTGGCCACCACGAATTCTGATAACGTTCTCGAAGACGAGGATGGAATCCTTACGGCCTATGAATCCATGAATATGTTTCTAGATGATACGGACATCGTGGTGCTATCGGCCTGCGAAACCGGACTGGGTACCATTAAAAATGGCGAGGGTATTTATGGATTGCAGCGAGCATTTCGGGTAGCCGGTGCCCAAACCCTGATCATGAGTATGTGGAATGTAGATGATGAAGCTACTCAGGTATTGATGAGTAGTTTCTATAAGTATCTCCTTTCGGGGACGAATAAACATCTGGCCTTTGCCCAGGCACAACAGAAACTGAGGGAAAAATATCCAGCACCATTTTACTGGGGTGCCTTTGTTATGATTGGAAATTAATAGCCACGGCCTTAAGGCCGTGGCTATTAAAAAATTTAACAAGATGGACTTCGATCCAAGGCATCAATCTAAACGCTTGATACTTAAATTGGTCTCCATCAGGATTTTAGTATTTTTGTAAAACTTTTGCTTCAGTGATTCGGAAATTCTTCCCGCTGGATAAAAACTACCTTCTCGAAGAAGCGCAACTGTCGCTACAGAATTCTTTGCTCTTCACATTAATAGAAAAAGTAAAAATTGCCTATCAGCAGGAGAATAATCCACTGCAACTCGAAGATGCTTTTAGTCTACATATCAAGACCTATCAGCCAAAGAATCTTAAGCCGCTTCATAGCTTTTACCACACCTTGGCAGGTATTTATCGCTTTAAGTATGGTCAAAGTCAGCTTGAATTTCTCTGGGATGGCCAGAGTCATTTTGAAAAATATCAGAGAGACTGGGCAGCAACATTCAATCTATGGACTTCGGAGTTCTGTCACCGAGAACAGTTTGTGCAGGCTATTCTTGATCTTTCTGTCTTCTTACCTGAAAATCGCCAGGCACAATTAGCTGAAAACCGGATGCATTTTGTCATGCTTCAATTCTTTGATTTGAAAATTCACAAGAGTCGGGGAATAGTAGAAATGAAAGTGGCCTAAATTGAAAATGAATAGTAATTGCCCGTTAAATAAGCCATTCATATCCAAAAAAAGCCGGATTCCAGCATCCGGAATACAGCCCATAGTCCTTATATTTGATCACTAACCCTACCTGTGCCATGAGAAAAATCTTCGTCATCAGCAGTATTGTAACGACTGCACTCATCATCGTTTGGGCCTATTACTGGATTGATGCCCTCTTTGCGTTTATCATCGTTGTCCCCATTATCTATATCGGTATCGTTGATATGATTCAAGTACGCCAATCCATCAGGCGCAACTTCCCGGTACTCGGTCGTTTACGCTATGTCTTTGAAGACCTTCGTCCAAAAATTCAACAATACTTTGTTGAGTCAGATACCGATGGCGCGCCCATTAATCGCAATGAGCGTTCCGTTATTTATCAGCGAGCAAAAAAACAAATTGATACCATCCCCTTTGGAACACAACTGAATGTCTATGCGGAAGGGTATGAATGGATAACACATTCGATTGCTCCCAAAGATTTTCACAAGATGGATCACAATCCGAAAATTAAGTTTGGAGGAAAAGATTGCAAGCAGCCCTATGATATGAGCGTGCTCAATGTGTCCGCGATGAGTTTTGGTTCACTGAGTCAAAATGCCATTCTCGCCCTTAATGCAGGCGCAAAGATTGGTGGCTTTGCCCATAATACAGGTGAAGGTGGATTGAGCCCTTATCACCTTCAGCCAGGCGGAGATATTATCTGGCAAGTGGGGACGGGATACTTTGGTGCGCGAACCGAAGATGGAAATTTTTCGGAGGATGCCTTTCAAAAGAATGCCACCAAGCCCAACGTGAAAATGATTGAGATCAAACTTTCACAAGGAGCTAAACCAGGCCATGGAGGAATTCTTCCGGCAAAGAAAAATACTCCTGAAATTGCTGCTATTCGTCTTGTGAAAGCAGGCACCACGGTATTCTCACCTCCTTTTCACAGCGCCTTCTCTACACCACTTGAATTAATTCTCTTCGTCAAAAAACTGCGCGATCTTTCCGGTGGTAAGCCCGTTGGCTTTAAATTATGTGTTGGTCGCAAAAGTGAATTTCTCTCCATCTGCAAGGCAATGGTGCAGCTTAATATCTATCCGGATTTTATTACCGTTGATGGTGGCGAAGGCGGCACGGGTGCCGCTCCTCCTGAGTTTACCAACTTTGTGGGAATGCCGTTGCTGGATGCGTTGGCCTTTGTTGATGATGCGTTGCGTGGATTTGGCATTCGTAAGCAGATGCGAGTGATTGCTTCTGGAAAAGTACTTACTGGTTTTCATATTTTAAGAGCAATGGCACTGGGTGCAGATACCTGCAATTGCGCGCGCGCGATGATGATGGCACTCGGCTGTATTCAGGCGTTGGAGTGCAACAAAAATACTTGTCCTACGGGAGTTGCCACTCAGGATCCTTATTTCATGAAGGGACTTGTCGTGGAGGATAAAAAAACACGCGTAGCTAATTTTCATAAAAATACGGTGGAAAGTTTTGTGGAACTCATTGGTGCTGCCGGACTGGACTCGCCTGGCAAAATCAATCGTTCCCATGTGTATAGACGTGTATTCATGAACATGGTAAAAACCTATGAGGAGATTTACCCCACACTACCGGAAGGTTGTCTGTTGCAAGGCGGTGATGTTCCCTTTGACTATGAAGAATATTTGAAGCGTTCTTCTGCGGAAAGCTTTGAAATAGCCTTAGCTTCTATTTAACAGTATATCCCAGGTTCTTTAACTCATCGGCTGTGAGATCGATGATATTTACGTCCAGCGTAACGGGTGTAATAGGTCTATCTGTTGAATCTTTTTCCACCGATACAATCGCATCAATGACATCCATTCCTTTAAACACTTGCCCAAACACGGTATAATTTCCGTCAAGACGAGCCAAACCGTTTTTATTTTGGACAATATAGAATTGGCAAATGGCTGAGAGCTTCCCGGGATTGTCATCACGGCCAGCCGCCACAGCACCATATACATGCTTAATGGTATCAACAAATTCGGGTTGCAATAAATAGGGGGAACGAGAGAAACCTTCTGGTGTATCAGGACAGCCACCTTGAGCAACAAAATCTTTTATCACACGATTAAAGGTCAGAGAATCAAAATAGCCGGTGATGGCAAGTTTGGTAAAGCCTTCCTTATGATTGGGTGTCTCATCATAAAGCCAAATGAGAATTTCCCCTTGAGGAGTTTTTATTTGACCTACAGAATAAATTTCATTTTTCTTGTTACACGAAATCAAAACAGAAATCAACGCCAGTAGTAGAACTTTATTTATCATATCAGTAATCTTAGTTAGTTAAACTTAATTATTATTGGTGTTACGCAAACTACTAATCTTCCGTTATCGCGAGTATCTGCGAAGGAAACGGGTGGCGCGAAGCGATCCCCAATATCATGGGATTGCTTCGTTCCATCACACATCCAACACTGGTGCTAATTATTGCCATCATCTTATTATCTCAAACGTTGTAAAGTTTATTATTTCTCTTGGTTCGGTCAAAACATGCTCCACCTTGGCGCGGGGTGGACCTTGCCAGCACCACCTTTCAAATTCTCTCAATCGCTCTTCCTCACCTTCGGCCACAATATGCACACACCCATCCTCTTTATTCTGGACAAATCCGGTAAGTCCCAGTTCGTTTGCTTTATCGCGGGCAGAAGCCCGGTAAAAAACTCCTTGAACTTTCCCGGTTACTAAAATTGAAAGACATCGCTTCATTCAATCAACTTATCAAACGATGTAATCAGTGCTCAAAAAAGCTGACTCGCGGTTATGAATTATTGTACTGATGATTTGCTTATTGTTATCCGTGCCCTTAGTCGCCACCAACGTACGAATGGAGAATACCCTCAGCGCATCGGCAATGGAAAGTGTGCCTTCTGCAGAATCTTTTCTTCCATTAAAAGGAAATGAATCAGGACCGCGCTGACATTGTGTATTCAAATTAATACGGCCCACCTGATTGACGAAAGCATCCATCAAACGTGCTATTCGTTTTGAGTCCTGACCAAAAATACTTACTTGTTGGCCGAAGTTGGAGTTCAGCACATAGCGGATGGGCTCATCTTCATTTTCAAACGGAACGATGGGGATAACAGGGCCAAACTGTTCTTCATGATAAACACTCATCCGCTCATTCACCGGATAAAGTACCGCAGGATAAAAAAACGAATTGAGCATCACTCCACCATTTTCATTCATTACGCTTGCTCCATGTTGCTTAGCATTATCAACAAGGCCTTTTAAATAATCTGTTTTACCTGGTTCTGGCAATGGGGTTAATCCAACACCTGTATCCCAAGGCATGCCCGGTTTAAGTTTTTTTACTTCGGCTAGAAATTTTTGAATAAACTGCTCAACGATCGATTTGTGCACAAACAGAATTTTTAAAGCAGTGCAACGTTGGCCATTAAAGGATAGAGATCCCATCGCACATTCTGCTACCGCATTGTCAAGGTCGGCATCAGATAAAACGATGGCAGGGTTTTTCGCATCCAAACCTAAAATTGCTTTTAGACGGTGAGGCTTCGGATGAAGTTTCTTCAAATCATTAGCACCTTTATTTGTTCCGATAAAAGCAAACACATCAATCTTCCCCGTTTCCATCATAGCCCCTACCGTATCGCGACCTCGACCATAGATGATATTAATTACTCCGGGAGGAAAACTATCGCGAAATGCTTCCAGCAAGGGGCGCACCAGAAGCACCCCAAATTTGGCTGGCTTAAAGACTACCGTGTTGCCCATGATAAGAGCAGGGATCAATGTGGTAAATGTTTCATTCAATGGATAATTAAAAGGACCCATGCACAACGCAACACCCAATGGCACTCGCCTAATCTGGCCCATGAATCCTTGCTCTTCCACCAGCTTGGCGGAATTGCGATCCAGTTCCTTCAGTGATTTGATCGTATCAACTATATAATCGCAAGTGCGATCAAATTCTTTTTCAGAATCCTTCAGCGACTTGCCAATTTCCCACATCAACAGTTTCACTACTTCCTCCCGCTTCTTTCTCATAGCTGTTAAGAAGCGTTCAACATGTTCAATACGCTGCACAACGCTCATGGTGGGCCAGGTTCCATGTCCTAAATCGTAGGCCTTCACGGCTGACTCCAAAGCATCTAAGGCTTCGTACTTGGTAAGCAACGGTGTGCTGCCAATTATTTTTTGTTGATAGCCATTACTTTCTTTTACGTAAATGGGGCTTGTTACTGAGTTCAGTGTTCCTGTCCAGGTGCGAAGTTCACCGTTAATGAGATACTCTCGCTGCTCCTGATAAGAACCCAGGTTAAACTGAGGCGGAATAGATTCAACTGCCGGAAAGAGGTTGGATAAAAAATCACTCATGTTTATTGGGGGATTGTTTCAATTATTTTTATTCCTGAAGATGTTCCAATTCTGTCGGCTCCGGCTTCGATCATGGCCAATGCTTGTTCATACGTTTTGATCCCACCAGAAGCTTTTATGCCCACACCGGGAGGAAGCGATTTTCTCATCAGTGCAATATGTTCTGCTTTTGCCCCACTGGGTGCAAAGCCTGTCGAAGTTTTAACAAAATCGGCTCCCGCATCGGCACACAATTTACACGCCTCCACAATCTCCTCCTCGGAAAGATACGCAGTCTCAATAATTACCTTGATTATTTTCTGATAATCATGGGCCAGCTTACCGCACTTGGCCAACTCAATTTTTGTCCAGGGAATACCAGTTTTAAACGAGGTTACATTCCACACCACATCAATTTCATCAACTCCATTATCAATGGCTCTCTTGATTTCATCCAGCTTGGTTTCCGTCATACTATAGCCAAGAGGAAATCCGGCTACTGAAATAAGAGCTATTTTTTGTTTGCCTATCTCTCGCTTGGCTCGCTTTGCCCAAAAGGGTGGAACGCAAACGCCAAAGAACCCATAATTAATTGCTTCTTCCACAAGTTTATCAATATCACCAATGGTAAGAGTGGGACTCAGATTGGTATGTTCTATATAGGATACTATGTTCAAGGCTTTCAATAAAGGCATCGAAGTTAAGGAGATTTGTCAAAACAGGCTTAGCAGCCTGCACACTTGCTTATTTAGAGTACCCGAGCCATACCTTTATCCTGCCATTGTGTCACAATTTTACCTTAAAAAGTCCTTGGCATAACCCTTGAGAAGGGTGTCTGGCTAACTGGAAATTAAATACTGAAAATATCATGGGAAAAATAATTGGAATAGACTTAGGAACAACCAACTCGTGCGTGGCCGTTATGGAAGGCAACGAACCGGTTGTGATTGCCAATAGCGAAGGTCGCAGAACAACGCCTTCTATCGTTGGCTTTCTTGATAACGGTAAAGGCGAGCGCAAAGTAGGTGATCCTGCCAAACGTCAAGCCATTACGAACCCGAAGAATACCGTTTCTTCTATCAAACGCTTTATGGGAAAGAAGTTTGGAGAAGTAAGCGGAGAGAAAAAGATGGTATCGTATGAAGTGGAGAGCGGTAACAACGACACGGTTCGTGTTCGCATCGGAGATCGCATGTACACTCCGCAAGAAATTTCCGCAATGATTCTGCAAAAGATGAAAAGTACTGCAGAAGATTACCTCGGCACGACCGTGACCGAAGCGATTATCACCGTACCTGCTTATTTCAATGATGCAGAACGTCAGGCTACGAAAGAAGCCGGACAGATTGCAGGCTTGGATGTAAAGCGTATTATCAACGAGCCTACTGCTGCTGCCTTGGCGTATGGTCTGGATAAGAAAAACAAAGAGATGAAAATCGCGGTGTATGACCTGGGTGGTGGTACGTTCGATGTGTCGATACTTGAATTGGGTGATGGTGTATTTGAAGTAAAGTCAACCAACGGTGACGTTCACCTCGGTGGCGATGACTTTGACATGCGTGTGATGAACTGGCTGGCCGATGAGTTTAAGTCGGATAAAAATATCGACTTGCGCAAAGACCCGATGGCCTTGCAGCGTTTGAAAGAAGCTTCTGAAAAAGCAAAGATTGAATTATCAAGCAGCAACGAAACAGAGATCAACCTGCCTTATATCACTTCAGTGGATGGTGTACCCGAACACTTAGTAAAAAAATTGTCGCGCGCTAAATTCGAACAACTTTGCGATGATTTGATCAAAAGAACATTAGAACCATGCAAGAAAGCAGTAGCTGATTCCGGTATCTCAGTGAACCAGATTGACGAAGTGATTTTGGTAGGAGGCTCAACGCGTATTCCGCGGATCCAGGAAGAAGTAGAAAAGTTCTTCGGCAAAAAACCTTCGAAAGGTGTAAATCCTGATGAAGTGGTTGCTGTAGGTGCTGCTATACAAGGTGGTGTATTGACGGGTGAAGTAAAAGATGTGTTGTTGCTAGATGTAACTCCACTTTCGTTGGGAATTGAAACGATGGGTGGTGTGATGACCAAACTCATCGAATCCAACACAACAATTCCTTCTAAGAAATCAGAAATATTTTCAACCGCATCTGACAGTCAGCCATCCGTAGAAATTCACGTATTGCAAGGCGAACGCCCGATGGCCAAAGACAACCGGACGATCGGACGATTCCACTTAGATGGAATTCCACCCGCACAGCGTGGTGTACCACAAATCGAAGTAATCTTTGATATTGATGCCAATGGTATTCTTCATGTGGCCGCCAAAGATAAAGGCACGGGCAAGGAGCAAAAGATTCGTATTGAAGCTTCCAGCGGTTTGACCGATGCGGAAATCCAAAAGATGAAGCATGAAGCTCAAGCCAATGCCGAAAGTGATAAGAAAGAGAAAGAGAAAGTTGAGAAAATCAACCAGGCTGACTCACTGATTTTCCAAACGGAAAAGCAGTTGAAAGAATTTGGTGATAAACTTTCTGATGGAAATAAGAGTGCCATCAACAACGGGCTGGAGAAATTGAGAGAAGCCCATAAATCTCAGGATTTAGCTTCCATTGACAATGCAATGAATTCACTCAATACTGCATGGCAAGCTGCTTCGCAGGAAATGTATGCAGCCTCAGGTGCAGGCGCGAATGCACAACCCGGTGCAGATCCTACAGGAGGTGCTCAAAACAATGGAGGTCCAACCGGTGCCGGAAATGGCAATGATGTATCAGATGTGGAATATGAGGAGGTAAAAAAATAATTTCCTTTCTCTAGACCTTGGTTCGTGTCCCCACGAAACAAGTATCTTACAACTTACTGATGAAAACTAAGAAACCCTGTCAAATGACGGGGTTTCTGCTTTTTATGGCTGGAATCGTCAATTTGTCGATTTGCCAGCATGGCAGCGGTTACTACTAGCTAATTTTAACCCATTGATACTAAAGGCTTTCAAAATGAAGACGCTGTCGCTTATTGTTTTTCTGTTTCTCTTACTCCTGTTCACCAACTGCTCGGTAGATGATGGTTTTAAAGGAAAGTTGATACTCTCCATTACCGACTCGCCCCTCGATGCTGATGATGTGAAAGGGGTAAATCTTGTCCTTACTAACGTTGAGATAAAGCGAAATGAAGAGTGGAAATCATTAAAGGCGTTTGATCAGCCTCAGGGTATTAACCTGCTGGTATTTGCTGATGGAAAATCCTTTCCTATCGTTGACCAATTGGTTGAGCCCGGAACCTTTTCAGAAATCCGGTTTAGCCTGAATGTTTCGGACGGAAGTGCCTTGATCAGAAATCCGTTGTGTAATATTGAGTTTGCCGATGGCACTACACAAGTGCTACTAATGCCAACGAATGCTTCGCAGGAATTTATCATTACCCGGGAAATCTCCATTAAACCAAACCAAACGTTGGATTTAACCCTTGATGTGGATGTCAGGAAGTCGATCATAAAGGATGATCAGAATCAATATATTTTTACGCCTTCCATCCGCACGCTGGTAACTTTTGAAACAGGAAACATCTCCGGTAAAATCCTCAACCTGCTGGAGTCAGATCGAATAATAGTCTTTGCTTACAAAGCAGGACAATATAACTCTGGTGAATCAAGTGTGGTAGACGGAATTCGCTTCAAAAACTCAATCACGGCCAGCAAAGTGAAGAAGAATAAATTCACAACTGCTTTTTTGGAGGCAGGGACGTATGATCTGATCTTCACCAAACAAACCAAGACCGGAGAGTTTATCAATGTGGTTGGGTTTGAACGAAATATCTCGATAGAACCTAATGACCAGCTCCAATTGGAAGTTGATATCAACAAACTGACCGGCTCTTAAGTCTTCCGAAATCGGTATAGATGATCATCGCCACAACTTTCAACTTCATTATTCACTGCATTACCTATTGATCTTTATATTTGCTGCCTTCTAAAGCAAGTATCTATGTTAGTAGTAAAGTTTGGCGGCACCTCTGTGGGCAAGCCAGAGCGGATGAAAAAAATCGGTGATCTGGTACTTTCCTTGCCCGGTAAAAAGATTGTTGTCCTTTCTGCTTTGAGCGGCACCACCAATGCACTCGTGAAGATGGGCGATTACCTTCTGGCTAAAGATATTCAGAAGGCCAATCATGAAATTGGAGAGCTTGAAAAGCATTATAAAACTTTTGTTACCGAACTCTTTAGTTCATCTGCATATACGGCCATCGGGCAGGAGATCGTAAGTCGCTATTTCAGTTTATTTCGCTTATTAGCAGCTGGCCGCTTTGATGATCGCAGCTATCGCGAACTTCTCGCACAAGGTGAATTGATCTCCACCGAACTATTTTATCATCATCTGCAGGAGCGAAAAATCGATGCACGTCTTTTACCCGCGCTGCATTTTATGTCAATCGATGAGAATCAGGAACCGGAGCTTGAGAAAATAGGTGAGCGTGTGAAACCTTTGCTCGAAGCACTTGGTAGCGCAGATATTTTCATCACGCAAGGTTATATCTGCCGCAACCATATGAATGAAATTGACAACCTGAAGCGAGGTGGTAGCGACTATACGGCTTCTTTAATCGGGGCGGCTATTCGTGCGGATGAAATTCAGATCTGGACTGACATTGACGGTATGCACAACAACGACCCGCGTATTGTAAAAAAAACCAGGCCTATTGCCGAGCTGACATTTGATGAAGCTTCAGAGCTGGCTTACTTCGGGGCGAAAATTTTACACCCCTCCACCATTGTTCCCGCTCAGAAGTACGGAGTGCCCGTCCGCCTGAAAAATACGATGGATGAAAAAGCACCAGGGACCATCATTAGTAACAAGGGATCAAAAGGAGAATTTAAAGCCATTGCTGCAAAAGATGGAATCATTGCCATTAATATTAAGTCCTCTCGTATGTTGTTGGCTTATGGCTTTCTTCGAAAAGTATTCGAAGTCTTTGAAAAACATAAAACTTCCATTGATATGATTTCCACTTCTGAGGTAGCTGTATCCTTGACCATTGATGACAGTCGGTACCTGAAAGAGTTGATTGAAGAATTGGAACGTTTTGGCACAATTGAAGTGGATAAAGATCAATCAATCATTTGTATTGTTGGCAACGGCCTGGCCGATAAAAAAGGTATTCTAAAGGAAGTCTTTGCATCCATGGGCGAAGTGCCCATTCGGATGGTGTCGTA
Organism: Bacteroidia bacterium; assembly: GCA_031382175.1. Lineage (GTDB taxonomy): Bacteria > Bacteroidota > Bacteroidia > Cytophagales > Cyclobacteriaceae > ELB16-189. Next base: position 93,319 of record JANMYO010000070.1, read on the forward strand.
TGGCGGGAGTCACAACAACATATCTATTCTCGTTGAAACCAGTCAAAAAGACAAGGCACTCAACCTTTTGAATGAAGGATTATTTAAGTGGTAGGAATGATAAACAGGCAAAGATTAGCCATCAATTAGTCCAATACCCTCTAAAAGATATCAAGGTTGGAGAAACAATTCCTTAATACCATTCTCACCGGAATCCTTTTCTCCATCCTTTGGGCCTCCGCTTCAGTGGCCGGTAAGTTTGGCTTATTCTCTGTTGAGCCACTTGTATTATTTAACCTACGCTTCCTTCTCGCAGGGGTTATTCTATTGAGTTATATACATACCTTTCAGAACGCCAGATTGCCACAGGGTATGGAGTGGAAACAGCTTACCATCTTCGGTGCGCTGAATACCGCACTCTACCTCGGAATTTTCATCATTGCTCTCCAATACATTACGGCAGGAATAACTTCACTGGCCATTGTATTGAATCCCCTGTTCATCAGCATTATGTCTTCTGTATGGATAAAGCGAAAAGTAAAATCGATCGAGTGGATTAGTATCACGTTGGGTATGATTGGTGTTGGTATTGCAGCCTATCCCCTCCTAAAGGGAAGCGAAGTCACGGTTAAAGGTCTTTGCCTTTTGGGGCTAAGTATGGTTTCTTATTCTCTGGGATCCGTCTATTATACAACTATCCCCTGGACTCTACCACGCACCTCCATCAATGCCTGGCAAGTTTTTATTAGCGGAATTTTAATTGCTCCCTTTACCATTTTATTTCACACAAAACCGAATCATTTTGACCTTCGTTTTTGGTTATCACTTATGTGGTTGATTATCCCCGTATCGATTGTAGCAGTACAGCTTTGGCTGCGCCTGCTCAAAACAGATGCAGTACGTGCCTCCTTGTGGCTATACCTCTGCCCAATTTTTGGGCTGACCTTTTCAACTATTCTCCTGGATGAGCCTTTTACAATGTACACTATAATAGGAACCATCCTGGTGCTGGTGGCCGTTTTCATAGGTCAGCGGAAAACTTATTAAAATGGTCTCCTACAAGGAAAAGCATTCTGCCTTCAACATAAAAAAGGACTAAAAGAGTGTTTCACAGGAGATCAATATCTGAATATTTGGGATTTCTGTCCGCGAAAAGAACTTTTTTCTCCTATATTTACCATAGACCAAAGCCTTGTTTATGGAAGTTGCAATCATTGTCGTCTTTGTTGTTGGATACTTAGCCATTGCGCTCGAACATCCTATTAAAATAAATAAAACTGCCTCCGCCCTCCTCACGGGTGTTTTGTGCTGGACACTCTTTGTATTAGCCTCACCCTCCGATTCGGTTACCGGCAGTGAGTCCTACGCTTCGTACATTAATATTCTTAAACTGGAACTTGGCGAAAAATTCAATGCGTTAACCTCTACTGACATTTACAGAGAATATGTGACGGCTGAGCTATCAGAACATTTAGGCAGCATTTCACAGATTCTATTTTTCCTTTTGGGAGCCATGACCATTGTTGAACTAGTGGATGCTCATCATGGTTTTCGATTTATCACCGACAGAATCAAAACGAAAAACCCTAAAACTCTTCTTTGGATCATCTGCTGGGTCACCTTTTTTCTATCTTCGGTACTTGATAACCTGACGACTACCATTGTTATGATTTCTCTTATCAGGAAACTGATTCCCAATAGGGAGATGCGTTTGTTTTTTGTCGGCATGATTGTCATCGCGGCCAATGCAGGAGGTGCCTGGACACCCATTGGAGATGTCACTACTACGATGTTGTGGATAGGCGGACAAATCACTACAGGAAACATTATGCTAACCTTGTTTTTACCCAGCGTGGCCTGTATGTTAATACCTTTAATGTACCTCAACTTTACCCTGAAAGGAACCTTGGGTGAAGCTCATGAGCACCAAACTAAAACCAATGAAGAATTGGTGAGTTCCGGTAAACTCATGCTTGTCCTGGGAATTGGCGCCCTCGTTTTCGTTCCCGTATTTAAGACATTAACTCACATGCCGCCTTATATAGGTATCCTGCTTGGCCTTGGAGTCCTTTGGGTAGTTTCTGAATTGATTAACCCGAATCTTGACGAAGCATTAAAGAAAAACTATACCGTGGCTGGTGCGCTGGCACGGATTGATGTACCCAGTGTTCTTTTCTTCCTTGGAATTTTGTTGGCAGTAGGTGCCCTTGAGTCTATGCAAGTTCTTCACAGTCTTGCAACCTGGCTGGATAAATCACTAGGCGACCAGCGGATTATCGTTACCTTAATTGGATTGTTATCGGCAATTGTTGACAACGTTCCTCTTGTGGCCGCCAGCATGGGAATGTATAATATGGATGTATTTTATCAAGACCACATGGTGTGGGAATATCTTGCCTATTGTGCCGGTACAGGAGGTAGCATTTTGATCATCGGCTCGGCTGCAGGAGTAGCTGCCATGGGAATAGAAAAAATTGACTTTATCTGGTACATGAAGAAAATTTCCCTGTTAGCAATGTTAGGGTATTTTGCCGGTGCCATTATCTACTTGATTATTCAGCCTTACCTTGCGGTTCACCCACCTCATTAAACTAAACAAGTTGCTTTAGCGCAATTTCAAAAGAGGTTTGAGCAATTTTTGTTTTCGATGGATTGGCATTCTTTGTTTTTTCCAATCCTCTACGAATCGTCTTTGAAATGTCACCAAAGATGGCCTTGTCTTCTAAACTCGTCTCGCTTTCCATAAAATAGGCAAACACCCTTGCCATTCCACAGTTGGCAATAAAGTCAGGGATGACAGAAAACTTTTCATCGGCATACAATCCGGTAGGCCCAAAAAATATTTCCGGGTCGGCAAACGGAACATTGGCACCACAAGAGAACACTTCTATTTTCGAGGCAATCATCCGATCTACCTGTTCTTTCGTAACAAGGCGTGAGGCAGCCGCAGGAATAAAAATTTCAAATTCGAGATCCCAGATTTTTTGATTGACAATCTCAAAAGAAAGAAGATCATCGGTCACGAGCCGATTGCCCTGCCGGTTCAATACCAGTTCACAAATTTCAGCATGAGAATATCCAGCTTGATTGATCAATCCACCCTCACGCGTAAGAATGCCAACAATTTTAACTCCCATCTGAGATAAATAAAAACCTGCAGCAGCGCCCACATTGCCCCAACCTTGAACGACAGCACGTTTTCCGGCAAGCTTCCCTCCCCACAATTCATAATAGAGCTTTACAGCCTGTGCCACACCATAGCCCGTGCACATATCCGCTACCGTATATTTTTTGGTAAGAGAAGGAGTATAGTTTTCATCTTCGATAACTTTAACTACTCCTTGTCTTAATTGGCCGATACGGTTCACCTTCTGCGGCTCAGTCGGTTTATAATGTCCGGTAAATACACCTTCCTGAGGGTGCCATATGCCCACGTCCTCCGTCATCGGAATTACCTCATGAATCTCATCAACGTTAAGATCTCCTCCAGTTCCGTAGTAATATTTCAGCAACGGCATCACGGCAGCATACCATCGATGAAGCACTCCTGCCTTGCGCACATCATTGGGATCAAAATTGATTCCTGATTTTGCCCCTCCTATTGCGGGACCGGAGACCGTAAATTTTATTTCCATCGTTTTGGCCAACGACTCCACTTCACGCTTGTCGAGGCCAACCCGCATTCTCGTCCCTCCACCGGCAGCGCCTCCGCGTAAGGAATTAATCACTACCCAGCCTTCTGCTTCCGTTTCAGCATCTTTCCACTCAAATACAATTTCAGGTCGCTTGGTCTCAAATTTTTGCAGAAGTTCTTTCATGTAGTGATCGTGTTACGATTTTGAAACTGATTGGTAGAATGGGTGCAAAGATAAGACTTGGAAGCTCGCAAAATTCCGGATTCTGCTTTATGATTCCAGGCTTGCTTCATGCTTTCCTAGTTTAGACCTTTGGTTAAATGAATTTAGTGATTGACCACGGCAATACTTTGATTAAAGGAGCCCTTTTTGAGGGTGGTGATCTAATAGAAAAATTCCTGGTTCCAACTACGAAAGAATTATGGGATATCCTCAAGGGTAAAATCTTTGAGCATTGTATCTTCAGCTCAGTAAGTCAATCTCCGGATGAGTTTCTTTCGTTGATAAATTCAACAGGAAAAAAACTTTCACTACAGGTTGATCTTCCCCTGCCTGTCAAGATTGTGTATGAAACTCCGCTGACTCTTGGCGTTGATCGCATCGCAGCGGTGTGTGGCGCGCAGGAGATTTTTCCAAAACAGGATTGCCTGGTTATTGATGCCGGCACGTGTATCAATTACGAGTTTCTTGATGCCCAAGGAAAATACCATGGAGGGAGTATTTCACCGGGAGTACGAATGCGATTTGAAGCGATGCATACTTTTACGGCCCGGTTACCGTTAGTCTCAGCGGTACATAATACCGCATTAATTGGTGGGAGTACTGAAACCTGTATGCAAAGTGGTGTGATGAATGGAGTGATTGCTGAAATGGATGGAATTATTCAAAAATACCGAAAGCTATACCCCACGCTGGGTACAATTTTGTGTGGCGGTGACGCCCACTTTTTTGAAAACAAACTGAAAGATTCCATATTTGTGGCCCCTGATCTCGTCTTGCGCGGTTTGAACAGGATTTTACTCCATAATGCCAGTTTTTAGAAGAATTCTTGTTAGCATTTTCTTAGTTGGGGGTATGACTTCCGTTGTTTTTGGTCAAGCCGCACGAAGTGCGTTCTCATCGTTCGGTATCGGAGAGTATTACGGCAATAGTCTTTCTCACAATCAGGGTATGGCAGGAGTTGGCATTAGTAATCCCCAGTATTATTATCTCAACAATAAAAATCCGGCACTTCTTGTCTACAACCGATTTACTGTTTTTGAAGGAGGTATGTTGGTGGAACAAAGAACAGTACGTGGAGACAGTTCGAAAGAGGTAAATTCAAACGGAAACCTCAACTACCTTATCATGGGCTTCCCTGTCAAGCCTGGGAAATGGACGACTTCCGCTGGATTAATGCCTTATTCAAGTGTTAACTATGCGCTTAACTATCAGAATGACATTTCAGGAAGCACCAATACGGTAAACGTCACGGAAAAAGGCTCAGGTGGAATCAACCAAGTTTTTTGGTCGAATGGAGTATCCCTTCATAAAAATCTGGCTGTCGGTCTGAAGGCCACCTATCTCTTTAGCTCGATCATTAATGAGACAACAAATTCATTGACAAATACTAATCAGCAAGTTGTTTACTATCCCACAATCTATGAACGCACCAATGTCAAGGATTTTGATTTTTCATTAGGGATTGCCTATCACAAAGATTCATTGACCAAAAAAAATTATCGTTTAAATATTGGAGCGGTATATGATTTTAAGACCAATCTAAATTCGGAGCTATCTCAGCGTTTGGAGAGAAGACCTATTAGTAAAGGCACTGATTCTGTCACCCTTGCAACTATTGATGGAAACATAACTTTACCACAAATCATATCAGGAGGTATTTCCTTGAGCAAAGGCTATCAGTGGACATTGGGGGCCGATTTCACCTATTTAGATTATAAGCAATATCGTGGAATTGACGGTCAGCCTGCCTCCAATATTAAAAGTGCATTTCGAATGGCGCTGGGGTTTGAATTTACTCCTGATCTGGCCTCTCCGAGCAACTATTTGAAAAGAATGACATACCGAACAGGTGTAAGCCTCGATAATTATCCTTATTTGGTAAATAACAGTAATGTGAAAGATTTTGGCATTAATTTTGGCTTATCTCTGCCGGTAAGCAGAATTTCGAGTCTCGACATAGCCGTGCGATTCGGCAAACGAGGAGATCTGCAGACCAATACAATTGAAGAAAAGTATTTTAAATTATATTTTGGTGTCACATTTAACGATCAATGGTTTATTAAAAGAAAGTTTGATTGAAATTTTTAAAACTATGAAAATGAAATTGTTATCCGGAGTTCTATTTTTCGCTTCACTGGTTGTGACAACTACGGCATGGTCGCAATGCAAAGAACTCAAATGGCCTGAAAATAAAACCAAGGCTGAAGAGTGTGTAGCCATTTATGGCGATGCCCTGAAGCAAGGCAACTATCGCGCTGCCACTTCTTCCCTGCAATGGATGTTGACTAATGCTCCACAGTGGAATACAAAGCTTTATGTAGAGGGAGCCGACATCTATGATAAACTGGCTGAAAAAGAGACCGACCCGGCTAAGAAGAAAGTGCTTATCGATTCATTATTGTGGATTTATGACCAGCGTATCAAAAATTGCGGAGATGAAATCAATGTACTTAACCGCAAAGTATATTCTTCTTATAAATACCAGGTAAAGGACAAAGAGAAAATGGCGGGCTTGCTGGCAAACTATGATAAGGTATATGAAATGAGTGGCAACAATGTGACCGATGGAAATCTGGTGGCGTATATGACTACCGTAAAGTCTAACTGGGCTACATTAAAAAATGTAACCGATGAACAGATTTTTCAACGCTATGATAAAGTAATGAGCATCATTGATGTTAAAATCAAAGCAGCAACTGAAAAAAATAAAACAGCCGATGTTGATAAACTCAAGGGATACAAGGCGGTAGTTGATGATCTTCTGATCAGCATGGTGAAGGTTGATTGTGCTTTCGTGAAGAAAAACCTGGAGCCTAAATTCAAGAAAAACCCTACTGACATCAATCTGGCGAAGAAAATATTCACCTTCATGCTGAGCGGAGGTTGCATCGAAGATCCTCTTTGGTTAGAGGCTGGTGAAGCTATCCATAAAGAAAGCCCTGATTTTGGTCTAGGTAAGAACATGGCCAGAATGTATATGAAGAATAAGAATCTGGACCGTGCTGAGGTATTATTGACCGAGGCACTTACCCTTGCTACCACTCCTGCCGATAAGTCAGAAGCTACCATGATGTTGGGTGACCTTCAGAACACAAAGGGGAGCAAATCAAGTGCCCGTGAATGGTATCGCAAAGCCTTAGCAGCAAACCCGGAGAACAAAGAGGCTTATGAAAAAATAGGAGATCTTTATTATTTCAGTTCAAGCGATTGTGCTAAGAAGGTAAGTTTGGCTGAAGATCGCCTGGTATATATCGCAGCGTACGACATGTATGCACGGTCAGGCAATTCACAAAAAATGTCACAGGCAAAATCTCAGTTTCCCTCTACTACAGAAATTTTTGAACTAAGCTGGACCGAAGGTGAGAAAAAGCAGATTGGCTGCTGGATCGGAGAAACTGTAACACTTCGCACACGTGGCAAAGACTAAGAAATTTATTGAATAACAAAGAAGGCTGGCTCATGGGCTAGCCTTCTTTTTTGATAGGGTTTTGTTTTTAATAGGTTGTAAAAATGTATCCACGTCTATCTCGCCTTTTCTTTTATTTACATATCACACTGCTCATCGGTTGTGATGTTAAAGAAACAGCTAAGCCAATTCCCTATGAAGGTCCTTTGCAAGAAGCAGAAGAGGTAGAAATGTTTTATACTGAATCGGATCAAGTAAAGGTAAAGCTGAATGCCAAAAAAATATTTGAATTTCAAAATGGTGACCGCGAATTTCCTGAAGGAATCTACCTCGAATTTTATGATGAGTTTGGAAAATTAACCTCAACGTTAAAAGCGAATAGCGCCTTCTTTTTTAATGAACAAAAACAATGGCGCGGCAGGGGTAAAGTAGAAGTAAAAAACATCGAAAAAAATCAGCAATTGAATACCGAAGAGCTTTTTTGGAAACCCGAAACCAAAAGAATTTTCACAGAAAAATTTGTGACCATCAAACTCGAAAGCGAGGTCATCTATGGAACAGGGCTGGATGCTGATCAGGATCTGTCGTCTTACTCGATTAAAAATCCGGAAGGCGAGTTTGATGTAAAGGACTAAGCCTCCGTTAGCCGCTGGAATCTCATTTCCCGAATGAGTTCTAAAATTGTAAATTTGTACTTTATGAAATTGGTTGATGTTCTGTTGCTCTCGCTAGCAGTTGTTTTTATTATTATTGGGATATACGAAACGATGACTCGTGGCATTGGTCATGCTTATTGGTCGGTAATGTTCTCTATAATTCTCTTCTTTGCGTATACCTATCGGAAAAAGAGATAAATGGATACCTCGCTCATCATTCCTATTGTCATTTCTCTCATTTTTTCCTTCTTTTTCTCTGGAATCGAGATCGCTTTTCTCTCGGCCAACCGCTTACAAATTGAACTTCAAGGAAAGCAAGGGGCACGCTGGGCCAAGATCATGTCAAAGTATGCGAAAAACCCATCGAGTTTCATTGGAACAACACTTATCGGAAACACGCTCGCCCTTGTGCTGTTCGGCATTTTTACAACCCAGCTATTTGAACCTATTCTAGTAGCTCATCTGCCTCACAGTCTCAACAATGATCCGGGCATTCTTTTGATTCAGACTTTTGTGTCTACCATCATTATACTCTTTACGGCAGAGTTTTTACCTAAAAGTCTTTTTCTGATTAATCCCAATCTCATGCTGGCAGCGCTTGCTATTCCCTTTCAGCTAATTTACATCCCCTTATGGCCAATCATGTTTACAATTGTGTCACTATCTAAGTTTTTTATCGTGCATGTTTTGCGACTTGAGTACTCCGAAGAGAAACCTTTATTTGGCCTCACTGATTTAAATAATTATCTAAAAAACATGCATAAGGTGAGGCATGAAAATGAGGATATTGAGCTCGACAAAAAAATATTTGACAATGCACTGGAGTTCAAGACCGTGCGCGTGCGGGAATGTATGATTCCTCGTACAGAAATAGTTGCGGTCAATCTGGAGGATGGAATAGAAAAACTGAAAGAAGCGTTTATCGAAAGCGGACATTCTAAAGTCATTATTTGCAAGGAATCTATTGATGATGTCATTGGCTATTGTCACTCTGCTGCGTTGTTCAACAAACCCGCTACCATTCAGGAGATACTAACTCCCATCAGCATCGTGCCCGAAACAATGATGGCGAATGACCTGATGATCCAACTCTTAAAAGATCGCAAGAGTCTTGCAGTAGTGGTAGATGAATTTGGGGGCACTTCAGGAATTGTAAGCATGGAAGACGTGATCGAAGAGATTTTTGGTGAGATTGAAGATGAACATGACGAAGATGATCTTAACGAGCAAAAGATCGATGAGAATACCTATCTATTGAGCGGGCGACATGAAATTGACTACTTGAATGATCGCTACGGATGGAAATTGCCCCACGGAGATTACGAGACCTTAGGTGGATTGATTCTGGCCTACGCAGAAGATTTCCCCAAAGTGGGTGAGACTATCGTCATTCCACCATTTTCGCTTACCGTGCAGGCTACCAAAGACAACCGGATTGACACACTGAAACTGAACATTGATAGGGAAGACCAAGTCGGCTAGCCCATCCGGATACCCTTCTAACACGCTGAAAACCAGTTAAATTAATTCCGGTTTTATTGGATTCTGCCTTTGCTGAATTAAGATAACAGGTTAAATTTGCGGCTCTTTATGCAGTTTTGGGAAACCCCCTAAGTTCAGGTAAAGACCCGTTTTATTTTTTATTATACTTTAATCATCAGCTTTTATGGCATTGATCAGTACGTTAAGGACAAAAATGACCAAGGTGGTCGTAGGTTTTGTAGCCATTGCAATGATTGCTTTTATTGTTGGCAGCGACTTATTTGGAAGTGGACCCCGTTCGATATTCGGTGGCAATAAAAATGAAGTAGGCGAAATAGGAGGGAAAAGTATTCCCCTTGAAGAGTATCAAGCTGCCATTCAGGAGAGGGAGAATAACTATATCCTTAGCTTTGGTCGCCAGCCTGGAGAGCGCGAACAACCAACTCTTCGCCAGCAAGCGTGGGATTTTTTGATCGCCAAATATGCGATCATGCCGCAATACGAAAAAGTTGGCGTGAAAGTCTCAACCGATGAAGTATGGGATATGGTGCAAGGGAAAAATGTAGACGAAAACGTAAAAGCATCTTTTACGGATTCTTCCGGCAATTTTGATCGTTCAAGGCTCATACAATATTTGCAGTCGTTAGATGCTCAGCCCGCGGCTTCAGAAGCGCGCATCCGTTGGGATTTGTTTAAGCAAAACCTTGCCCCTTCCCGGGAAAGACTTAAATATGAAAATCTGCTTATCAAAACTAATTATGTTACAGAGGCAGAAGCTGAACGCGATTACCACACTCAGAATGATGTAGCCGAAGTCAAGTATCTCTATGTTCCGTACTTCTCGGTAAGTGACTCCACGATAAAGGTTACCGATAGTGATTTAAAAAACTACTTCAATAAATACAAGCAACGATATAAGGTGGAACAATTACGTAGCCTCAATTATGTGGTTTTTCCGGTGATTGCCTCGGCTCAAGATTCTTTGGTGATCAAGGAAGAACTTAGCCGTGATGTGGAAACTTTTAGGACTACCGCTGAGGACTCTGTCTATGCATCCAACAACACAGATGGATCATCTCCGTATGCAAAATACAATGTATCCAATTTACCTACTTTCTTAAGTGATCAAAAAGTAGATTTGAAAACAGGTGCAGTTATTGGCCCTATTTTAGAAAACGGTACTTATAAAGTAGTTAAAGTGTCAAAAATTGGAACAGATACTGTGGGCACCGCAAAAGCAAACCATATTCTGATTAAGTGGGATAACGAAACAGTCGAAGCAAAAAAAGTTGCAAAAGATAAGGCAAAGAAGATTCTTAATGAGATCAAAGGCGGGGCAAGTTTTGCAGCAAAAGCACAAGAGTTTGGTAGTGATGGCACGGCTTCCCGTGGAGGTGATCTCGGATTTTTTAGCTCTGGTCAAATGGTAAAACCTTTTGAAACTGCCGTCTTCAACGCAAAAAAGACCGGATTACTTAACGATGTAGTTGAAACACAGTTCGGTTATCACATTATTGAAGTTACTTCTGTGAAAGATAATACCTCTTATACCATTGCGACCATTGAGCGATCCATCACACCGAGTGATGAGACCCAAAATGAAGCTTTTCGCAAAGCAGACACTTTTGCCAGCGGGCTTTCAGGACTTGATGAGTTTAAAAAGAAAGCCAAAAAAGAAAACCTAAATATTTTCGATGGTAACGAACTCACATCAGCTGCCCGCAGCATTAATAATCTGAGTGACGCGCGTCAAATAGTGACCTGGTTATTCAGAGATGCTTCGGAAGGAAAAGTATCTGATGTCTTCGATCTTGAGACAAACTATGTTGTAGCTATAATGACCAGCGAAACTGAAGCCGGATTTAAGTCAATCGATATTGTAAAGGATGAAATAACCCCAGCCGTAAAAAACGAATTGAAAGGAAAAATGCTGATCGAGAAACTGAATGCCCAAAAGGGAAGTCTTGAAGAAATTGCGAAAGCAATGGGGAGCGATGCCAACGTTAGTACCTCCAGTGATGTGAAGCTCAATAGCACTTCCTTGGGAAACATTGGTTTTGATCCTGTGGCGCTGGGAAAAGCATTCTCTTTGGAAAGCGGGAAGCGTTCAAATCCCTTTGCAGGAGAGAATGGCGTCATTATCCTTGAATTGTCAAATAAAACAATCGCTCCTGCCATCGGGGAGTATTCGATGTTTAAGAATCAACTCAAACAATCTCTTGACGGTCGCATTGGATTTAATATTGCAGAGGCCCTAAAGGACGCTGCGAAAATTGAAGACAAGCGTTACAAGTTTTTTTAACTAATCACTCTTAACAGGCGCTTAGTCTTAGGGGCTGGGCGCCTGTTTCTATTTTATGGATGCAGCCTGGTTTGCTTCGTTTCGTGAAAAATTAGAACAGCACTATGCGTGGCCTTCACTTTACATCTTCAAATTCATTGTACCTAAAGGCAAAGAGGAAGAGGTACGCCTGATGTTTCCCCTCCACATTCCTACGGAGAAGGAATCAAAAAATGGAAATTATACCAGCTTTACCATTCAAATGATGATGCCCTCCAGCCAAGCCGTTATCCTTGTCTATCAAAAAGCAGCCGCAATAGAAGGCATTATCGCCCTGTAATTGTCCATCCGGCTAATTCTTAAACTAGGGAATTGGTTTTAGTTGTTAACTTTAACTTGTAAACCCTTTAAGCAACCCTTTTATGTGGAACGAAGAAAATAACCGTCTAACTAAGACTTTTAAGTTTAAAGATTTTATTGAAGCTTTTGGCTTTATGACCAAGGTGGCACTCCTTGCAGAAAAAATGAATCATCATCCGTATTGGACAAACGTTTACAACACGGTTAGCTTTGAACTCTCTACCCACGATGCAGGAGATCGCGTAACCAGAAAGGATCACGATCTCGCGAACGCCATCGATAAATTAGTTTGATTGCGTGGACCACGAGAAAACTTCATTATTCGTTGTTCCAACGCCTATTGGTAACCTGGCAGATATCACACTCCGTGCGTTGGATACGTTGAAGTCTGTAAATACTATTTTGGCCGAAGATACTCGTAAATCAGGAATTCTATTAAAACATTATCAAATTAGTAAGCCACTTCAAAGCTTTCATATTTTTAATGAACACCAAACACAAACAGGGTTAATTAAGCGAATGCAGGACGGAGAAATCTTTGCCTTGGTGAGTGATGCAGGCACACCTGGAATTTCTGATCCGGGTTTTCTGTTGATTAGAGAAGCATTGAAGGCAAGATTAAAAGTCGAGTGTCTCCCTGGGGCAACTGCCTTTGTGCCGGCCCTTGTGAAATCCGGATTTCCTACGGATCGGTTTGTATTCGAAGGTTTTTTGCCCCATAAAAAGGGAAGACAAACCCTCATGAAAAAATTAGCCGAGGAAGATCGCACGGTTATTCTTTATGAGTCTCCCCACCGTTTGGTAAAAGCATTACAACAAATGACTGAATTCTTTGGAGCATCGCGGCAAGTTTCGGTGTCACGCGAGCTAACAAAGGTTTTTGAAGAGACGGTAACCGGAACGATAGAAGAGGTACTACATCATTTTCAACAGAAAGAAGTTAAAGGTGAGATTGTAATTATCATCGATGGGAAAAAAGATTAAATCAGCCCTGAGTCCCTGGATTTTATTTGCAACGGGTACCATTCTATTCACCGCAGGATGGCTTATGAAATCTTTCCCCCTATTAATTTTTGTAGCCCTTGCACCATTTTTTGCTATTGCTGATCAGGGTAAAGAAGGTGAAAAATTTTGGAATCTCAGTGAACTCATCTTAATAGGGCTTACTATTTCATTTTTTGCAGCTCACTTATTTGAAATTCAATTTTTGGTTGCGGCCATCAGTCAATCCATTGCCTTTACACTTGCCTTTATCGGATATGCATTTGCTTATCAAAGCCTTGGCAGTCGGCTCGGAAAGTTTACCATTATTATCTTCTGGTTGGGAATTGAGTACGTTTTATTAAAAATGCCTTTTCGGAATCAAACTATCTTTCTAGCGGATGCGGTACAGCTTCAACCTACCTGGCAACGTTGGAATATTCATACAGGTTATCTAGGATCATCGTTATGGATCCTGATTACCAACTTGTTTCTTTTTCTGGGAATATTGAAAGATGAAAAAATAAACTGGGTTTGGCTTGGCTTGGCCGTCCTTTGCATTGCTGGACCGATTGGATTTTCATTGCTGAATGAAGCATCCCCTGTTACCCGCATGAATATGCTTAATTTATATGAAGGCGAAACTAAATTATTACCGAAAGAATATTTGGAACGTGGTGAACTCATTCCCCGAACAGCAGCCTGGGTTTCCGGACTAATTATTCTTTTGTCTCTGGTAAAAAATAAAACTAAAAAATGATCAATCTATCGGACGTAGAAAAAGACGTAGTGCATCTGTGCCAGGGTGTTGGCGAATTTATTCGGATAGAATCCGAAAATTTTGATCGATTTCGCATAGAACAAAAAGAAGGATTTAACAATCTTGTCTCCTATGTAGATAAGGAATCAGAACGAAAATTGGTAGAATCATTAGAAAAAATATTGCCCGGGGCTGGTTTCATTGCAGAAGAAGGAACTACTTCAGCTGGAACCAATGACTATAAATGGATAATCGACCCATTGGATGGCACTACCAACTTTACACATGGCCTTCCTCCTTTCGCGATCAGCATTGGATTAGCTAAAAAAGAAGAAATTGTTTTAGGCGTAGTTTATGAGGTAACTCGGCAAGAAGCTTTTCATGCATCAGAAGGGAATCCTGCCTATTGCAATGAAAAAGAAATTAAAGTTTCGTCAATTCATTCCTTGAATGAAAGTCTGCTCGCCACAGGTTTCCCTTATTATCACTTTGATAAGCGGGAAGTTTACCTTGACATTATAAAAACATTTCTTGATAGAACACATGGAGTCCGTAGGCTAGGTAGTGCCGCTACGGACCTGGCCTATGTTGCCTGCGGGCGGATGGAAGGATTTTTTGAATATAATCTCAACGCCTGGGATGTCGCGGCCGGTTCTTTTATCGTGGAGCAAGCCGGTGGAAAAGTAACCGATTTCAAAGGAGGTCGAAATTTCCTCTTTGGCGGTGAGCTCGTGGCCGCTTGTGCTATTCATCCTGAAATGCTAAAAGTCATTCAAGACCTTTGGTATTAAAATCATCTATGGAGTAATCGTCATTCTGAGGGAGGCCAGACTGAAGAATGACTTTAGAACTTAGAGATGCCCTAATTTACAACTACTCGCTCCTTAACGAATCCACAGGATTGACAGTAGCAGCCCGAATAGAGCGATAGCCGACTGTAACAAGGGCAATCAAAAAGGTTATCCCCAACCCAATTAAAAAAATCGAAGGTCCTATTTCAATTTTGTAAGCAAAATCACTCAGCCATTGATTCATCACATACCAGGCCACAGGAGCTGCCAGCGCAAAACCCAGCACAATCAACTTTACATATTCTTTGGAGAAAATCAGAACGATGCTTTCCACGGATGCTCCAAGTACTTTCCGTACACCAATCTCCTTTGTTTTTTGATTGGCCATAAAAGTAGCTAAGCCAAACAAACCAAGGCAGCCTATAAAAATGGCCACTGAAGTGAATACCGTTAATAGGGTTGACATTTTCTCCTCCTGTTCATAAAACTCTTTGATTTCCTCATCCAAAAATTTATATGAAAAGATATAGTCCGGATAGGTGGACACCCATTTTTGCTCAACTTGTTTGATTGTTTGCTGAATATCGGTCGGGTTAATCTTTAATGAGAGGGTTTCATATCTACGTACACGGTTGTAAAGGATGGTGGCTTCTATGGGTTCGCGAAGCGACATCGTATGAAAGTCTCTTAATACACCAACTACTGGTAATGTCAACCCATTAAATTTTACATTCTTCCCCACGATTTCTTGTGGATTGGCGTAGCCAACCATAGCGGCAAGCTTTTCATTCACTATAAATCCATTTGCTGTGTCTAAATCCAAAACATTGCCACCGGCTATTAACTTTAAACCGTACAAGTCGAGATAGTTATTGTCAATTATTTTTATCTGCGTTCCATAACGATCGTCTTTACCTTCCATAGAAAAGTCAGTGGATTGCACATTTCCGGAAGAAGGTGGTGTGTTACTAAGGCTTGCCGCTTCCACGCTTTTCGCTACCTCGTCTCTTAGCGTACGCATCTTAGTCGATGCCCCTTTAAAGCCTGAACCCTCATTTTCAGGTATCGGAATAGTAATGATGGCATCTTTTTTAAATCCAAGATCCATATTGCGGAAGTAGTTCATTTGACTCACCAATACAATAGTACCAATGATAAAAAACTGTGAAATAAAAAATTGAAGAACAACAAGACCTCTCCGCAGTATAAAGCCTGACGAGTTTCGATTACTCGCTTGATTTTTAATGGCAAAGATTGGCTTAAAGCCGGATACGATCATTGAAGGATATAGGCCGGATAATATACCCACGACTGCAGCAACCCCTAGCAAAAACAACCACAACGTAGTATCATGGACAAAGTTCATCGCAATGTGAAGGTCAAGAAAGGGATTAAGGAAACTGAGACCAAGCTGAGCAAAACCAACCGACAGCAGAACTGCAATAACTGTTATTAGACTTGACTCACCTAAAAATTGTGCAATCAATTGCCCACGTGAACTGCCGAGTGTTTTGCGTATTCCTACTTCTTTCGAGCGCTTGATGGATTCAGCCGTCACTAAGTTAATAAAATTAATACAAGCCGTGATGATCAAAAAAACACCAATGACACCCAACGAGGTGAGCATCTGGATGCTGATGGTGTTGTAATTGTAATTGCCATAGCGATCGTCAAAATGAACCTCAGCTAATGGTTGCATAGCGTAGGACGAATTATCACTATTCTGACCATAGTACTTCTTCACGAAGTCAGGAATTCTTCGTTCAATTTCAGAGACGTTTGCTCCCTGCTTCAATAAAAAGTAGCAGTGCTCATCGCTCCAGATACCATTCCAGCCCACTTCGTCTCTTTCCTTTTTAATGGTGATGTATGATAGCATCATATCAAACGGTAAGTCTGTATTTGAAGGGCTATCTTCAACAATGGCGCTAACCGCGTACTCCTTTCCTTCAAAACTTAAGACTTCGCCAATAGCATCTTCTTTACCGAAGTATTTTAGAGCATAACTTTTTGAAAGTATAACTTCATTGGGCTCGTCCAATCCTTTCAAGCCATCACCTATCAATACTTTTCGGTCAAATATGTTGAAGTAGCCCGGTTCAGTATAAACCACACCTCTGCTTTCTTCATATTTTTTAGGAACACCTTGTGACTGAGGTATTGTTACCAGCGCTCCATTTCCGCGATAAGAAGTAAAGATGACCTCTTCTGCTTCGGGAAAATCAATCCGGAAAGCGTCAGGGAAGACAGGTGGAACACCAGCCGTATAGTTTCTACCTTGATTACCATCCGAGCTATATACAGCCCTATAAATTCTTTCCTTATTTGAATGGAAGTCATCGAAACCTAACTGATTTCTGACCAATAAAAAAAGAATAAGGCTTGTGGTGACTCCGAGTGTCAATCCTGAGAGGTTAATCAATGTACTCCCCTTAGAGCGCCAAAGATTACGTATTGCGGTGATGAAATAATTTTTTAACATGCTTATTACTTTTACAGCTTAGGGATGATGAGATCAATAAAAAAGTTTTATTCTGCTTTCAGCTCTTAAATATCTAAAGAATCAAAACTCAGTTCATTTCAAACCGCGAATAGCGATTTTGAATAGTTTCTTAGCATAACTTTATTTGAATTACCTCCTACAAGTCAAGATTAGTGCCACCCTTAATTCAACCCAAACGGGTAATTTTTAAGGTTTCCCACTTGCCTAGTGTCCAATTGCGACTAGAACCGTCCGATCGCGGACATGAATTATTTTCTTGTAATAGGCGTTCTGGAGAGGACTTATTACCTTTGAATTGTGATACAGGAAATCATCATTGCAGCTATCTTTCTATCAGCCTTGGCATTTGTGGGAAGACTTCTCTATAAAAGTTTTCAGGCTAAAAGTGCTTGCTCCTCAGGCTGTGGCAAGTGTGGAGCAATCGATTTTGAGAAGCTGGAGAAGAAAATTTCAAGCTCGAAATTAATCTAAGCCCAGACCTTCGTACCCTCAGTACAATTCTTACACATCTCAATTTCTTCACGGGATCGCAAAAGCGAATTTCTAAACTCTCCATATTTTTCGCCTCTCCATATTTTCTCAAAAGAATTTTGATTGAGGTTACCCAGAGTGAAGTGAGCATCTTTATCAAAGCAGCAAGGAACAACCTTGCCGTCCCAGGTAATCACACAACTGTGCCACATCTTCCAGCAATGATCGAGTAGTTGATTTTTGATAGAATATATTCCGTTTGACTCCTTCTTATACCGTGAATACTTTTCAATGGAAGGAATTAATTCAGAACCATTTTTATAATCGTACACCTGGGCCGTCTTAAGCGCAACGTCATCTACACCTATTTCTTTCGCCAGACGATAAACATCAGCAATTTGATGTTCGTTGGGTTTGACGACCAGAAATTGGAAAATAACATGTGGCGTTTTTGATTTTAACTTCCTTTTCCAGTGAATGATGTTCTCTGCACCATTAATAACCTTATCTAATTTACCTCCTATCCGATACGATTCGTAGGTCTCTTGCGTAACGCCATCAATAGAAATGATAAGCCGGTCCAATCCAGACTCCACTGTTTGCCGGGCTGCTTCATCATTTAGAAAATGAGCGTTAGTGGAAGTAGCTGTGTAGATTTTCTTTGCCGAAGCATAACGTACCATATCCAATAAAGAAGGATGTAAATAAGGTTCCCCCTGAAAATAAAAAATAAGGTACGAGAGCGTGGGTGCCAATTGATCAATAACCGATTCAAATAATTCCTGCTTAAGCATCCCTATAGGTCTGGAAAAAGACCGTAATCCACTGGGGCATTCCGGGCATCGCAAATTGCAGGATGTTGTTGGCTCAATGGAAATACTCAGGGGCATACCCCAATGATTTGGCTTTCCTGACAGTCTTGAAATGTAATAACTGGATAGCAATTGCGAGGCATTCCAAACTCTGGCAGTGCTTAGCTTAGCGGTAAAATTTACACCGTCAGAAAGGTTTCTATTCATCATTTCAAAATTACCGTTTGAATGTTGATTGTTTTATCTTTCACCGTTTTTATTTGCGGTCTAATGAAAAGATTGTTTCCCATCCTCCTCGTTTTACTCTCTTTTTCTTCTCTTTCTCAGAGTCTCCTACTCAGTGAAAAAGCTCAAATTTCGGTTATTACCTTAGGGCCCGACCCCAATGAATTATATGCTGCATTCGGGCATAGCGCGATACGCGTTTATGATTCAGTCCAAGGAATTGATTTTGTCTATAATTATGGTGTCTTCGATTTTAATCAGCCCAATTTCTATTTGAATTTTGCCAGAGGATTCCTCTACTATAAGCTGGGAGTATATTCATATCCCGACTTTAGAGATGCTTATATCTATTACAATCGATTCATTCATGAACAGATACTTAACTTCACGCAGGATCAAAAGCAAAAAGTAGTTGACTATTTGCAGTGGAACGCCCTCCCTGAAAATCAAACCTATCGCTACGATTATTTTTATAATAACTGTGCAACCAAGGTGCGTGATGTCTTTGCTGAAGTTCTTGGGAATAATATTCAGTTTGATGGATCGTTCATTAAGACCGACTACACTATTCGGGAATTGACGGACTTATACCTAAGCCCGTTACCCTGGGGCGATCTTGGAATCGATATTTGTTTGGGGTTGCCGATGGATAAGAAAGCAAGTCCTTATGAATATATGTTCTTACCAGACTACATTGAATCTTCTTTTATTAATTGTGGCATAAAGGATCAGGATATTCTTATCCCTATCGTCAAAGAACGAATTTCGGTATTTGAAGGCAGGCCGATGGAAGCAGAAAAAAGTCTTTTCCATCCATGGGTTGTATTTGGTGCATTTCTTATTTTTTCCTTACTACTCTCCTACTGGAATTGGAAAAGGAAGCAACTCTCCAAGTGGTTTGATACTACCTTATTTTTAGTTGTTGGTTTAATTGGATTGCTTTTGTTTTTGCTTTGGGTTGCCACCGATCACAAAGCGGCAGCCAATAATTTCAATCTACTATGGGCTTTCCCATTCCATATAATTGGTGCTCTTCTGTTGTGGAAAAAAGAAACTGTTAAATGGTTGGTCAACTACTTCAAAGTAACTGGAATTATCCTTGCAGCAACTTTATTGCTTTGGCCTTTGATTCCTCAGCAACTAAACATTTTCCTACTACCCATCGTGGCAGCGCTGATGGTCAGATCATTCTTAATTTCAATGCTTCTAGTCAAAAATCAAATTACCTCATAGGTGGATAGGTCGATTGGCTGTCGCGGCAAGACAGGCTTCTTTTACGGCTTCCATATACGTTGGATGCGCATGTGACATCCTTGAAACGTCTTCTGCCGAAGCGCGGAATTCCATTGCCACGACACCCGCAGCAATCATATCGGCTGCACGAGCGCCAATGATGTGAACTCCCAAAATTTCGTCTGTTGTTTTATCCGCAAGAATTTTTACCAATCCATCCATATCCATGCTTGCTCTTGCACGACCCAGTGCTTTGTAGGGAAAACTACCCGCTTTGTAAGTTTTGCCTTGCTCTTTTAGTTGCTCCTCAGTGTAACCTACACTTGCTACCTCCGGCCAGGTATACACAACTCCGGGAATAAGAAGGTAATTAATATGAGGCTTTTGCCCCACAATTCTTTCCGCTACATAAACTCCTTCTTCCTCCGCTTTGTGCGCCAACATAGCGCCTCGCACCACATCACCAATAGCATAGATCGTATCAACCTTAGTTTTAAGATGATCATCCACAACAATCTGTCCTTTAACCAATTCAACCCCAACTTTATCCAGGCCCAAACCATCGGTATAGGGTCTACGCCCAACGCTCACCAGACAATAGTCTCCTTTTAGTTCAAGGACTGCACCACCATTCTTGGGTTCTGCTTTCAGTACCACTTCTTTCCCCTTATTTTCAATTGCCGTTACTTTGTGACTGAGGTAAAAGTCGATTCCCAATTTCTTCATTGATTTCTGAAGCTCTTTACCCATTGTACCATCCATAGTAGGGATCAAACTGTCTAAAAATTCAACTACAGAAACTTTTGAACCAATACGGGCATAGACTGAACCAAGCTCCATTCCGATTACACCACCCCCAACAATAATCAGATGCTTAGGTACTTCTTTCAATTCCAATGCTTCGGTGCTTGAGATAATTCTTTTTTTATCAAAAGGTGCAAAAGGAAGTGGTGTAGGCTTTGAGCCTGTGGCAATAATAACTTTATCAGAATTGATGGTTGTCTCTTTTCCGGCTTTGTCGGTGATTTTGATTGTGTTCTTATCAATGAATGAACCCACTCCCTTCAAGACATCAATCTTATTTTTCTTCATCAGGAAGGCAATGCCATCTACATTTGACTTTACCACGCCTGCCTTACGGCTAATCATCTGTGTCAGATTTACTTTGGGTTCTGAAATATCAATTCCATGTTCCTTAAAAGTATGAGCTGCGTTGTGAAAATGTTCAGAAGAATCTAACAATGCCTTGGAAGGAATACAACCCACATTCAAGCAAGTGCCTCCAAGCGTATCGTATTTTTCTATAATGGCTGTCTTAAGCCCGAGCTGTGCACATCGAATGGCAGCTACATAACCTCCCGGGCCTGAGCCAATAACAGTAACATCGTATTTCATGATAAAAAGATTTTAAAATCAAGGATATTAAACACCAAGAATCAATCTTCCCGGATCTTCCAGCATCTCTTTCACTCTTACCAGGAAGCTCACCGACTCTCTGCCATCTACAATACGGTGGTCATAGGAAAGCGCCAAATACATAATAGGTCTTACCACTACTTCGCCTTTAATAGCAATTGGTCTTTCAACTATATTATGCATACCAAGAATTGCCGATTGAGGTGCGTTAATGATGGGTGTGGAGAGCATCGAGCCAAACACACCACCGTTTGTAATAGTGAATGTGCCTCCATTCATTTCCTCGATGGAGAGTTTACCATCCCTTCCGCGCGCTGCAAGACGTGCAATTTCAGCTTCAATCTGATTCATGCTTAATGACTCTGCATTTCTAATCACCGGGACAACCAATCCACGTGGCGTTGAAACTGCAATGGATACATCGCAATAATCATGATACACGATTTCGTCTCCGTCAATGGATGCGTTTACTGCAGGAAACTCTTTCAATGCCGCACACACTGCCTTGGTAAAGAAGGACATGAATCCAAGTCCCACTCCATATTTCTCTTTGAATTGTTCTTTATAGCGTGATCTTAAATCCATCACTGGCTTCATATCAACTTCATTGAAGGTGGTAAGCATGGCAGTTTCATTTTTCACCGCTACCAATCGTCTGGCAATCGTTTTGCGAAGCGAAGTCATTTTTTCGCGTCTTACTCCTCTTCCCCCACCAGAAGCGATAACAGGAGGTGACAACAGTAGAGGTACTTTGGTATCCTTTGCCGAACCAGCTGTTGCTTTGCCCGCATCCTCTTTAGTAATCCGGCCACCCACACCAGAACCCTGAACTTGTCCTGTACTAATACCTTTTTCATCTAAAATTTTTGCAGCCGCAGGTGATGGATGTCCTGCAGCATAAGATTTATCTGAAGAAGGTGCTGAAGTTGCGACAGGTGAAACTGCAGTCAAATTTGCCGTTGCCGGGGCTCCCTCTGTTATTTCAATCTTGCAGATCAAGCCACCGATGGGAAGAGTGTCTTTTTCTTTTGCAATGATTCTTAAAATTCCGTTGGCCTCGGCAGGGAGTTCAAACGTGGCCTTATCCGATTCCACCTCTGCAATTACTTCATCCAATTTCACAAAGTCTCCGTCTTTCTTCAACCAGGTTGAGATGGTCACTTCTGTGATTGATTCACCCACAGCGGGCACTTTCATTTCTTTAATTCCACCGGTAGATTTCATAGGTTGTGCAACAGTTGGTGTTGATTTTTTTGTTTCGGTCTTATCGCTCTTAATGGCGGCTACCGGAGATTGGGTTGAGGCCTCTATTTCACAAATTAATCCGCCAATGGGAACAGTCTCTCCTTTTTGCTTTACAATTTTTAGCACGCCTGCCTGAGGGGCTGTCAGTTCGAAGGTCGCTTTGTCTGATTCAAGCTCAGCGATGACCTCATCTATCTTTACAAGATCTCCTTCTTTTTTCAGCCAATTGGCAATGGTTATTTCTGTAATCGACTCTCCTACTGTGGGTACTTTTACTTGATACGCCATTTCTGATTCTGTTTTAAATAATAGGACTATAGTTATTTATACTTCCAAAGCCTGGGTTACAATTTTTTCCTGCTCGGCCTTATGCACTTTAGAGTAACCTGTAGCAGGAGAAGCACTTGCTTTACGGGAAATATATTCGATAGCTTGTCCACCCATCATGCGTTGAATGTAGGATAAGCACCCCATGTTGGCCGGCTCCTCTTGTGTCCAGGATAGCTTTGCTCCTTTGTATTTCTTCAACACAGCATTCAATTGCTTCTCCGGGAAAGGATGCAACTGCTCCATCCTGACAATGGCTACGTCTTTTGTTTTCTTCTTTTGCTGGGCTTCAAACAGGTCATAATATACTTTACCCGAACAAAGCACTACTTTTTTAACTTCTTTAGCGCTTACACTTGCGTCATCAATCACTTCTTGAAACGACCCCTTGATAAATTCTTTAGTGGGTGAAGCTACCGAGGGATGGCGCAGTAGTGATTTTGGCGAAAACACAATACAAGGTTTGCGGAATCCCCAGGTGACTTGCCTCCTTAATAGATGGAAAATATTGGCCGCTGTAGTCGGGTTAGCAACGATCATATTGTATTCTGCTGAAAGTTGTAAGAAACGTTCAGGGCGGCAGCTGGAGTGCTCTGGCCCTTGACCTTCATATCCGTGAGGCAACAGCAACACCAATCCATTCATCCGTTGCCATTTCGATTCTGCACTTGATAAGAACTGATCGATCATTACCTGAGCCCCATTGACAAAGTCACCAAACTGGGCTTCCCAAATAACCAAGGCGTGTGGCGTTGACATCGCATAGCCATACTCGAAACCCAATACGCCAAACTCTGATAAGAGTGAGTTGTAAATATGAAATTTCAATTGATCCTTTTCAATGTGATCAAGTCCACAATAAGGATCATTGGTATTGGCATCAAAAAAATAGGCATGACGATGAGAAAATGTACCTCGCTTTACATCCTGTCCTGACATGCGCACAGGCATGCCTTCTGCAAGTAAAGAACCATAGGCAAGTAACTCAGCCTCTGCCCATCCTAATACTTTGTTGTCAAAGAAAGCAGTCTTTCTGTCTTTCAATAATTTCTCGATTTGCTTAAGCGGCTTGAATCCTTCCGGGATGGTTGTGAGTGCTTTTCCAACAGCATCATAGGTTGCCTGCTTAATACCTGTTTCCGGAGATTGGTCAAAATCTTCAGGCTTGGCCTTCCGCATCTTTTCCCACTCTTCCTCAATTTTTTGAATTTTATAAGGTAGTGGTTTTTGTTTTACCTCATTTAATCGATCCTGAAGCTGGTTACGAAAATTCTTATCCATTTCATCAGCCAGTGCAGCATCCACATCAGCCCGCTCAATAAGTTTTTTCACATAAATTTCTCTCGGATTCGGGTGCTTGGCAATCAGGTTGTAAAGTTTGGGCTGAGTGAATTTTGGTTCATCGCTTTCATTGTGACCATGCCTGCGGTAGCAAAGCATATCGATAAAAATATCACCACCAAATTTCTGGCGATACTCTACGGCCAGTTTGGAACAAAAAGTAACAGCTTCAGCATCATCTCCATTTACATGCAATACAGGAGCGTCAATGATCTTGGCAACATCCGTACAATAAATGGAGGTACGTGCATCATCATAGTCGGTAGTAAAGCCAACCTGATTATTAATAACAAAGTGAATGGTTCCTCCTGTTGTATAACCTTCGAGACCAGACATCTGCACCACTTCATACACAATTCCCTGCCCTGCGACTGCTGCATCTCCATGAATCAAAATGGCCATGGCCTTATTCAGGTCACCTTTATACTCATCATCAATCTGGCCGCGGGTGTATCCGAGAACAAGAGGATCGACCGCTTCAAGGTGAGAAGGATTAGGTGTGAGTTTCAAATATATCTTTTTCCCTGAAGGGGTATCAATATGACTGGCATATCCGAGGTGATATTTTACATCACCATCTCCCATGGTCAGATCTGGATTGACACTTCCCTCAAACTCAGTGAATATCTGTTCGTAGGTTTTTCCGAGAATATTGGAAAGCACATTTAATCGGCCACGGTGCGCCATACCGATCACTACCTCTTTCACACCTAACTCAGCCGACTTGTTAATGATTGTTTGAAGTGCGGGAATAGTATTTTCACCACCCTCTAAGGAAAAGCGTTTCTGTCCCAGGAATTTAGTATGAAGAAAATTCTCAAATACAACCGCCTCATTTAGTTTGCTTAAAATTCCCTTCTTTTCATCGAGGCTGGGATTATAGGTATAGTACTCTTTCTCGCATTTGCCGACAAACCAGTCCATTACTTCCTGATTGCGGATGTAGCTGTACTCAAAACCAATTGGGCCCAAGTATACCTTCTCCAGTTTTTCGATAATTTTTTTTAGGGTGGTCCTTCCTAAGCCTATCTCCACGCCTACATCAAATTCCCCACTCAGGTCTGCATCAGACAAACCATAAAACGTGTGTTCAAGCGGAACGTGATGATCCCGCCTTTCGCGTACAGGATTGGTATTTGACTTTAAATGAGCTCTGGACCGATAGGCATGGATGAGGGTACGAACCTGCGTTTCCTTTATCTTTAAAGAATCTTCTGCAACAGACCCGTGTCCATTTCCTCCAAATTGCTGGGTAGAAAATTCATATCCTTCAAAGAATTTTTGCCAGGTAAGGTCTACCGAGGTAGGGTCTTTTTTGTAGGTCTGATAGAGCTGATCAACATAGCCCCCGTCAGCGTTGGAGATATAGGAGAATTTGTCCATAGGATTTTGGTAAGCAAACAAATGTAGAAAAGGGGCTTTATTTTAAAAAACCTAATAATCGCTTGTTCAAATATAAACTTTATGTTCTATTAACGTGGTTTATCAGCTATTTGAATTGCCAAAATGACAAAAAGCTCTACATTTGCAGTCCTTAAAAAATTGGACGAGATCCACCTAAAACACAAGAGAAATGGCTGTTAAAATCAGACTGGCCCGAAGAGGCCGCAAAAAACTGGCACTGTACGATGTAATTGTAACGGATGCCCGTTCACCACGAGATGGTAAATTCATTGAAAAAATTGGGACTTATAACCCTCTGACTAACCCTGCCACCATCAACCTTAATGATCAGAAGGCATTTGAGTGGCTTATGAATGGGGCCCAACCTTCCGACACCGTAAAACGCATGCTTTCCTATAGAGGTGTCATGCTAAGAAAGCACCTTCAAATCGGAGTTGTAAAGGGTGCTGTAACACAAGAACAAGCAGATTCTAAAGTTGCTGAATGGCTAACGTCTAAGGAAGCTAAAATTCAGGGCAAAGTCGATACGATTTCTAAAGCTAAGAAGGAGGCTGCAAACGCAAGAAAAGCAGCAGAGACTAAAGTTAAGGAAGCACGTACTGAGGCCATCCGTAAAAAAGCACTTGTAGTAGAAGCCGCACCGGCCGATGCTGCGCCAGCGGAAGCCGCTACTGAAGGAGAAGCTCCTGCCGAAGCATAAGACCGTTCAGAATTCATTTTAATTAAAATGCCAATGCTCTGTATTGGCATTTTTTATTTTATAAATAACGCAAGAACTATTTCATATGAATCTAAGTGAAGTCTATAAAATTGGATACATATCAAAGACTCACGGGCTAAAGGGAGAGGTGACCATTGTCCCGGAGAATTTAGAAGTAGACATGGTGAAAATCAAGACCATCTATATAGAATTCAACCAACGTCTTGTCCCCCATTTTATTGAGCGGTATTCTGACAGCCGGGTTGATAAAATGTTTGTTAAGTTTGAAGATGTCAATACACCCGAGCAAGCACAGTCCTTGAAAGGATGTAGCTTGTATTTACCGAAAACCCAACGGCAAAAATCCGGAAGGGGAGAGTTCTATGATGACGAAGTCCTGGGGTTTGAGGTAGAGGATGAAAATCTTGGTTTTTTGGGCATAATCAAAGAAATTTTGCAAAGTGGCCCTAACCGGCTACTGGTCATTGACCATCTTCCCAAGGAGGTTTTAATTCCCTTAAATGGACCTTTTGTAAAGCGTATTAATAAGGCAAAGAAGAAATTTACGGTAGCCCTTCCAGAAGGTTTTTTAGATATTTGACCTATGCGTATTGACATCATTACCTGTTTGCCAAGACTTTTGGACAGCCCGTTTGGTGATTCAATTTTGAAACGTGCACAGGAAAAAGATTTAGTGACCGTCATGGTTCATGACTTACGGGATTATGCAACAACCAAACATCGGGTGACGGATAACTATGCCTTTGGGGGTGGAGCAGGAATGGTGATGATGATTGAGCCCATCGATCTCTGCATCACAAAACTTAAATCAGAACGGGCCTACGATGATATCATTTACATGAGCCCTGACGGAGAGTTATTAACACAATCCATCGCTAATCAACTAAGCCTGAAGCAGAATCTCATATTGCTTTGTGGGCATTACAAAGGTGTTGATGAACGTGTCCGCGAGCACCTGATTACCCGCGAGATTAGTATTGGAGATTACGTTCTATCAGGGGGTGAGCTGGCCGCAGCCGTGGTATCCGATGCCATTATCCGTTTGATTCCCGGAGTCCTTTCTGATGAAACATCTGCCCTTACAGACTCCTTTCAGGATGGGATACTTGCCCCACCCGTTTATACCAGGCCCGCAGATTATAAAGGCTGGAAGGTGCCTGAAGTGCTCATATCGGGTCACCAAGCCAAAATAGATCAATGGCGAAGCGAAAAAGCCTCCGAAAGAACCCATAAAAGAAGGCCGAATCTATTAAACGGCTAATAATTTGAATTATGGCGGTTTTTGTGATCTGAGCATTGCCTACTGCCTTCCCTTTTCTATATTTGCAGTCCATTTTAAAAAACCGAGCGTCATGGCCGATTTCATCAAAATAGTTGAGCAAGAACTGGCATCTAAAAGAGCTGATATCCTAAGCTTCAAGGCCGGAGATACGATAAATGTACACGTGAAAATCCGCGAGGGCACCAAAGAAAGGGTCCAGCAGTTCCAGGGCGTAGTTCTCTATAGAAGAGGTAAGGGCACAAACGGAGAGACATTTTCTGTGCGTAAAGTATCCAATGGAGTAGGTGTAGAGAGAATTTTCCCTTTGCTAAGTCCAAGCATAGATAAAATTGATTTTATCAAGGCGGGAAAGGTGCGCAAGGCAAAACTTTATTATATGAGAGGAAGACAAGGCAAGGCAGCAAGAATAAAAGAAAAATTGTCGGCTGTGGTTGCTAAGTAATAAATAAACCCATTATTAAAAAACCCATTTCTAATGCATTAGAAATGGGTTTTTTATTTTCTTCCGGTCAAAATCCCCCTGGTTTTCAATTGTTTGAGATAACGGGGAGGGCTATATTTGCCCCTCACCTTTAACGATCTTATGGCAAAAGTTGCAAAAACAAACATCGCTAAAATCCTGGGAAAGGATGCGAAATACCTCCTTGATCATAAAAGCAAAACCTTCTCAAAAGACCAGCTTCACACTCCAAGTTCAGATTTTATAGATCGAATCTTTGTACAGACCAATCGGTCTCCTCAGGTGCTTAGGAGCCTGGGAAATATGTTTGATCACGGCCGGCTGGCAGGAACAGGATTCCTGTCTATTCTCCCAATTGACCAGGGAATTGAACATAGCGCTGGGGCATCTTTTGCCAAAAATCCAATTTATTTTGACCCCGAAAATATTGTGAAGCTTGCCATCGAGGGAGGCTGCAATGCGGTCGCTACTACGTTTGGAAACTTGTCCATGGTATCCAGGAGCTACGCCCATAAGATTCCATTCATTGTAAAAATCAATCACAACGAACTCCTTACTTATCCCAATAAAGCTGATCAGATCATGTTTGGTTCTGTTGAAGATGCCTGGAATCTTGGAGCGGTAGCCGTGGGCGCGACCATTTACTTTGGGTCTGATAACTCGACACGTCAAATTCAGGAGGTAGCAAAAGCATTTGAAAGAGCGCATCAGTTGGGCATGGCCACCATCTTGTGGTGCTATATCAGAAACAATGCATTTAAGAAAGATGGAAAAGATTATCATTTATCGGCAGACTTAACCGGTCAGGCCAATCACTTAGGGGTAACGATCCAGGCAGATATCATTAAGCAGAAGCTGGCCGAAAACAATGGTGGCTATAAGGCACTTAATACAGGCGGGTCCACTTATGGAAAACTAGATGAAAGAATATATACCCAACTTACTTCCGATCACCCAATTGATTTGTGCCGCTACCAGGTAGCCAATTGCTACATGGGCCGCGCGGGCCTTATCAACTCAGGGGGAGAGTCGAAAGGAGCCAGCGATTTAACGGATGCAGTGCGTACGGCAGTGATTAACAAACGTGCCGGAGGCATGGGATTAATTTCCGGAAGAAAAGCATTTCAGCGTCCCATGAAAGAGGGAGTTGAAATTTTGAATGCTATCCAGGATGTATACCTGGATGACAGCATTGATTTAGCATAAGAATACTAGACCTTAAAAAATGCCTTGGTTCAAACGCACCGATAAAGGTATCCTTACTCCTACCGAAGCAAAACGGGAAGTCCCGGACGGGCTTTGGTTTAAGTCGCCTGCCGGCAAAATTGTTCATACCCGTGAACTGAAGAACAACGCTTTCGTTGTGCCGGAAGAGGATTTTCATGTACGGATAGGGTCTGCAGAATATTTTGAGATTCTCTTTGACAACAATGAGTTTACCGAACTGGATGCCAACATGGAATCGGGCGATCCATTAAAATTTGTTGACACAAAGCCTTATCCTAAACGGATTAAAGAATCGCAGTCGAAGACAGAACTGAAAGATGCGCTTCGCACCGCCTACGGGAAAGTAAACGGCTTTAACCTGGTGGTGGCCTGTATGGACTTTACCTTCATTGGAGGCTCGATGGGTTCCGTGGTGGGGGAAAAAATTTCCAGGGCTATTGATTATGCGCTTAAAACAAGGACTCCCTTTCTCATGATCTCCCGCTCAGGCGGAGCGCGGATGATGGAAGCTGGTCTCTCGCTCATGCAGATGGCAAAGACTTCTGCCAAGCTTGCCTTGATGGATGAAGCTAAGATTCCTTATATATCACTGTTAACTGACCCTACCACCGGTGGTGTTACTGCTTCGTATGCTATGCTGGGTGATTTTAATATTGCCGAGCCCGGTGCCCTTATTGGCTTTGCCGGTCCTCGTGTGATACGTGAAACCATTGGCAAAGATCTGCCCAAAGGTTTTCAAAGTGCTGAGTTTGTGTTAGAGCATGGTTTCCTCGATTTTATTATCGATCGTAGAAATCTCAAGAGCCGTCTCTCCACGCTTTTGAAGATGATTCAGTAAGTGTTCCAACATAGCATTAGATTCTTCGGTCGTACCCTTCCAATTGACAGAGTCGTCTGACCGCTGTTTGCTGAAGTAATTCAGCGGTCCTGACGACTAATTTCCTGCAAGGTATCGTGGCCGGCTCTCGAAACTTTTGAAGATGATTTCAATAGAACTACTTCAAAATAAAAAATAAACCACATAGGCATATAGGTCAAATAGCTTAATAGAGCTCCAGGTGCCCTATGTTTTTATGTTGTAGTGAAAGATGCTTCAGTAAATGGTTTTATACACTTTAGCTCGCAGTGACCCAAGTAAAAAGGCATAAAAAAAAGCCGTCCCCCGACAAGTCGGGGGACGGCTCTTCATTATTAGTTCTAGTTCTAAACTTTCAATTACAACATCACTACACCTGCTAACTGAGGAGTCACCGTAATGGCACTAATTGTTCCAGAGCTGCTTACAAATACAGCGTAGATATCAAAGGTACCATTGGCTGTAAAGGCTGTAAAGGCCGGGTTAGCCGAAGCTCCATCCGTTACTGTTACTGTACCACTTTGCTTAATGGAAACCTTTACTGTTGGATCAGCCGGATCAACTGGCATCGTCCAGGTAGCAACTCCATCCAAGTCGACACTGAATGCCGTAGGACCTGGCTTACCAGCAGTGATCGCAATGAAGTACTCTTTTCCTGTGATCGAACCTCCTGCGTTAGCGCCTCCTGTTGCCTGAGCGGCCGTCCAGCTGATCTGAGTACCTTGATCATATTTGCCGTTGACCAAGACCGTTGCCAACGTAGGTGCTGGTGGTATACCCACATCTACTGTTAACGTACCATTGGGAATAGCCGTAGTATTAC
>JANMYO010000033.1:0-26147 GCA_031382175.1 Bacteroidia bacterium
ACGGGCTTAGCTGTAGGGGAAGGCCTCGAACCTCCACGGGGCAGTTAGCTGCAGGACATAAGAAAACATTTTAGTGGTCAACCCATTACCCTGCGTTTATCCTTGGTTCCCCACCCCCGAGACAGGAGGGTATGTCTGCCAATTTCAACACCCTACAATTTTAAAGAACTATTGCACAACTCCTATGATTGGTAGGCTTGTCCTGCCTCCCGATAACTATCGGGATCAACACCCTACATTGTGTATTGATGCAGCAAAGTAAGTGTTTAATTAAATTTTTAACATTATTATAATAGTAATTATGTATAATATTTAATTATTAATCATTATTATTGATAATAACTCAAAATTAAAACCCCGTCATGGCTAAAAATTATGAAATTGATAATACAGATCTCAAAATCTTAGAGATCTTAATGCAGGATGCCAAAAAGCCATTCACAGAAGTGGCTAAAAAGGTTTTTGTTTCACAGGGAACAATTCACGTGAGAATGAATAAGATGGAAGAAGCTGGTATAGTTGAAAAGAATACCCTCAGAATAAACTATGCCAAGTTAGGCTACGACATCACGGCTTTCATTGGTATTTATCTGGAAAAGAGCGCTTTATATGATCAGGTTCTAGCTAAACTCAAAGACATTCCAGAGATCACTAACATCCATTACACAACTGGCAATTATTCCATGTTCATCAAAATCCATTGCCGCGACACCAACCATCTTAAGGAAGTTCTTCATGATAAGATGCAACAGGTAGAAGGTATTGACCGAACAGAAACAATGATCTCTCTGGAAGAGAGTTTAGACCGTAGTTTGAGGATGGTCATCTAATAATAAATATTGCTTGCGCTTGAACCTTAAAAACCGATTTTTGTTGTTATTTTTGATAGTTTATTTGAAATTAGTCTAAATAGATAACCCCTAATGAGTAAGGACAACCAGGTCTTGGATGAGATTACCTCAAAAGAATATGAGCATGGTTGGACTGTCAACTTAGAAGCTGATGAAGCACCCAAAGGACTTACTGAGGATACTGTTCGTTTCATCTCGGCTAAAAAGAATGAACCGTCATGGCTCTTGGACTGGAGACTTGAAGCCTATCGTAAATGGGTAAAGTTAAGGGAGCCTGAATGGGCTAATATTTACCACCCTCCTATCGATTATCAGGAAATAATCTATTACTCTGCACCGAAACAAAAAGCAAAACTCAACAGCATTGATGAAGTTGATCCTGAGCTGATTAAAACCTTTGAAAAACTAGGCATTTCACTGACAGAGCAAAAAAGACTTACCGGAGTGGCAGTGGATGCTGTCATTGATAGTGTATCGGTAGCGACTACCTTTAAAGGGAAGCTGGGTGAGCTTGGAATTATCTTTTGTTCTTTCAGTGAAGCCGTAAGAGAACATCCTGAACTGATCAGGAAATATTTAGGTTCGGTGGTACCCATGAATGACAATTACTTTGCTGCGCTTAACGCTGCGGTATTTTCAGACGGATCATTTTGCTATATACCCAAAGGCGTGCGCTGCCCAATGGAATTGTCCACCTATTTTAGGATCAATGCTGCTAACACGGGTCAGTTCGAAAGAACACTAATTATTGCGGAAGAAGGTTCTTATGTCAGCTACTTGGAAGGGTGTACTGCCCCCATGCGGGACGAAAATCAACTTCATGCTGCTGTCGTGGAACTCTATGCGCTGAAAGACGCAGAGATAAAATACTCTACAGTGCAAAACTGGTACCCGGGAGATAAAAATGGTAAAGGAGGAATTTATAATTTCGTTACTAAGCGCGGATTGTGTGCTGGAGATCACGCTAAGATTTCATGGACGCAGGTAGAGACAGGTTCAGCCATTACATGGAAGTACCCTTCCTGTATATTGAAAGGAGATTATTCTGTGGGTGAATTCTATTCCGTGGCCGTTACCAATAATTATCAACAGGCCGATACCGGAACCAAGATGGTTCACATCGGCAAAAATACCCGATCACGAATTGTTTCAAAAGGCATTTCCGCGGGTAAATCACAAAATAGCTACCGTGGACAAGTCCATGTATTGAAGCGCGCCTCGAATGCCCGCAATCACTCACAATGTGATTCATTATTGATGGGTGATCAATGTGGAGCCCATACTTTCCCCTACATCGATGTTGAAAATAATTCAGCACGAATAGAACATGAAGCGACAACTTCTAAAATTGGTGAAGACCAGATTTTCTATTGTCTGCAACGAGGAATTTCAGAGGAAGCCGCTGTCGCTTTGATTGTCAATGGCTATGCTAAAGAAGTATTGAGTCAGCTTCCTATGGAGTTTGCTGTGGAAGCGCAAAAATTGCTTGCCCTTACTTTGGAGGGAAGTGTGGGGTAAATATTATGTTTCGAGTCTAAAGTTTCGGGTTCTGATTTATGGCAACCATTAAAGCATTTGAAGATATTGAGGCTTGGCAAAAGGCAAGGCAATTTTGTAAGGAGATATATAAACTCACTCTGGAAGGAAGCTTCGCCAAGGATTTTTCTTTGCGCGATCAAATAAACCGCTCCTCGGGTTCCATAATGGATAATATAGCTGAAGGTTTTGAAAGGGGGAGTAAAAACGAGTTCATCCAGTTTTTATCATACTCGAAAGGATCGGCAGGAGAAACAAGATCACAACTTCATAGAGCCTTTGATCGCAATTACATCACCGAAACTACATTTCAAAAATTAAACGAAGAATCACAAGAAATTAGTAAATGATAGGAGGATTTACTAATTACCTTAACAAATCTGAAATAAAGGGTACCAAATTTAAAAACAGGGTTTAACAAACTTTAAACCTAAAACTTGAAATTCAAGAACATGTTATCAATTACTAATCTTAAAGCTCAGGTTGCTGACAAACAAATACTTAATGGAATTGATTTGAAAGTCAACCCCGGAGAAGTGCATGCTATCATGGGTCCCAATGGATCGGGAAAAAGCACGCTCGCTTCAGTACTGGCAGGAAGAGAAGACTATGAGGTTACTGCGGGTGAAGTTTTGTTTCAAGGGAAAAATCTTCTCGAGCATTCTCCTGAAGACCGCGCTCGTGAAGGTATATTCCTGGCTTTTCAATATCCGGTTGAAATTCCAGGGGTGAGTACAATCAACTTCATGAAGACGAGTCTCAATCAGATTCGGGAGTATCGCGGTCAGCCTGCATTAGATGCAGTTTCCTTTCTTACATTAATGAAGGAGAAAATGAAATTGGTGGAAATCGATCAATCGTTGCTGAGTCGTTCCCTCAACGAAGGATTTTCAGGAGGCGAGAAGAAGAGAAATGAAATCTTTCAAATGGCCATGTTGCAACCTAAGCTTGCCATCCTTGATGAGACTGATTCAGGCCTTGATATTGATGCATTGCGCATAGTTGCCAATGGGGTTAATAAATTAAGGACGAAAGAAAATGCTACGATTGTGATAACTCACTATCAGAGATTGCTGGACTTTATAGTTCCTGATTTCGTCCACGTTATCTATAAAGGCAAGATCGTAAAGTCAGGCACCAAAGAACTTGCGCTTGAACTGGAGGCCAAAGGTTATGATTGGATTAAAAACGAAGTAGCCGTAGCACTCTAATCCTATGAGCACTGTTGCCACCATAAAAGACTTAAAAAGTGAAATCCTCACCCGCTTTTACAGCACTGATTTTGATGTAGCCGTTGAGCATAGAAAAAAAGCAATCGTTAATTTCGAGAAACTTGGATTGCCGGTAACTAAAACCGAAGAATATCGCTTCACTCCAATTACAAGAAGTCTTGAAAAGAACTTTAGCTGGGCAGAAACAAATCCCGCTTCTTCCATTGGATCGATAACACCCTTTTTGATTCCAGGAGTAGATGCCACTGTTTTAGTATTTGTTAATGGATCCTATTCAACTGAACTCTCTTCTGCGACAAGTCAATCCTCGGAAGTAAAAATTATTAAGCTTTCTGAAGCCTTTCAAACACAAAAAGAGCTTATTGAAAATCATTTTAATAAAATAGTTAATTCAGAACTTGATCCTTTTGCAGCGATGAATACTTCCTTTTGGCAGGAAGGTGTATTTATTCATGTACCTGAAAACACAATCGTTAAAGAGCCAATCCTGATTTTACACATTGCTGATGCGAGTGCTTCGCAAGTCATTGCTAATACTCGTGTATTGGCAATCGTGGAGAAAAACAGTGGACTTACCCTTATCGAAAAATTTGATTCTATTGGTGCAAAGCCAGTATTTCATAATGTCTCTGAAGAAATTGTGTTAAAAGAGAATTCACAACTTGAGTATTGCAAGATTCAAAATGATCAGGGGAATACCTACCAGGTATCTAACTCATCTATCCATCAAGCCAATTCCAGTAAAGTAAATACGTTCACCCTGACGATGAACGGAAAAATTGTTCGTAATAATCTTGGAATCACGATTGATGGTGAAAAGTGTGAATCTCATTTTCACGGCCTTTACCTCCTTGCCGGTGACACGCTGACCGACAATCATACCGTGGTTGATCATCGAAAGCCTAACTCGTTCAGCAACGAGATCTATAAGGGGGTTATGGATGGCAACTCGAAGGGTGTATTCAATGGTAAAATTTTTGTGCGTCCACATGCTCAAAAGACAAATGCTTTTCAATCCAACAGAAATATTTTAGTCTCCGATACCGCCACTATCAATACGAAACCCCAATTAGAGATATGGGCCGATGATGTCAAGTGTTCTCACGGATGTACATCCGGACAGTTAGATGAAGAAGCTTTATTCTACTTAAGATCACGCGGGATCTCAGAAATTTCTGCAAAAGCCATGTTGCTCTATGCTTTTGCAACAGACGTACTGGAGGATGTTAAAAACGAAAAACTAAAGATTTATCTGGATCAACTGATAGCGGTTAGACTTAACAAGAGTATATGAGCACGCTGACAGAGAAATCAATAATGAATATTGAGAAAATCAGAAGTGAATTTCCAATACTCCATCAGCAGGTGAATGGAAAGCCTCTGATTTATTTTGATAACGCTGCTACCAATCAAAAGCCGAAGCGTGTTATCAAAGCCTTATCAGATTATTATGAGCGCGATAATGCCAACATCCATCGGGGAATACACACCTTGGCCGAACGGGCAACGAAAGCTTATGAAGATACCCGACTGGCTATTCAGCATTTCATTAATGCAAAGCATACCGAAGAAATTATATTTACGCGTGGCGTTACCGAAAGCATTAACCTGGTTGCGGCCACCTACGGAAGAGCCTTTCTAAAAAAAGGCGATGAGGTCATCATTTCAGAGCTGGAGCACCACTCCAACATCGTTCCCTGGCAGATGATTTGTGAAGAGAAGAAAGCGTCCTTGAAAATTATTTCAGTTTCCGAAATTGGTGAGATTGATTTAGATGCCTATGCTAAACTGCTATCCTCTCGGACGAAAATTGTAGCCGTAAACCATGCTTCCAATAGTCTGGGAACTATCAATCCAATCAAAGAAATTATCAGACTTGCCCATGAAGTCAATGCTGTTGTGCTAATTGACGGAGCGCAGGCAGCAGCCCACCTTGAAATTGATGTTCAGTACCTTGATTGCGATTTCTATTGCATCTCTTCCCACAAAATGTATGGCCCAACAGGCACAGGCATCCTCTTTGGAAAGAAAGAAATCCTGGAGAAAATGCCACCCTATATGGGCGGTGGAGAGATGATCAAGAACGTAACGTTTGCCAAAACCACGTACAACGATCTCCCTTACAAATTTGAAGCCGGCACGCCAAACATTGCTGATGTGGTGGCGTTGAAGGAAGCGATCAACTTCATTAATGAATTGGGCAAAGAGAACATAGCCGCGCACGAATCAGAATTGCTCCAGTACGCAAAAGAAAAATTAGCAAGTCAACCGGGCATCAGATTAATTGGAAACTCCAACCATAAAGTGAGCGTCCAGTCTTTTGTAGTAGAAGGCATTCATCATTTTGATATCGGGCAAATGTTGGATACACAGGGGATTGCAGTCCGCACAGGTCATCATTGTACACAACCGTTAATGGAACGCTTTGGAATTGAAGGAACTGTAAGAGCCTCCTTTGCTGTTTATAATACTAAGGCGGAGATTGACAAATTGATTGAGGGCCTTCAAAGAATTTGTAAATTCATGAAATAAAACGTGAGTGTATGGAAAACGAAAAGAGACTCGTAGAGATTATGGCGGATCTAGTTATCAAGTTTGATGAATTTATTGAGGGTCAGAAAGAAACCAACAGCAGGCTTGGTAAGGTAGAGAATGGAATTGGTAAGGTAGAAGATGGAATCACTAAACTTAACCTACAAACGTCTGAGAATACTCGTGCTATACTTAAGCTCGCAGACAGAGTAGAATCTATTGCCGATTTAGAAAATAGGGTAACCAAGATTGAAAAAGCTGTCTTTAAATGATAATCGATCTACCTTAAATAATTTAGAAATTCAAGTCATGAAAAATGAAGGCAAAATTATTGAACTATTGGCTGAAATGGTGTTCAAGCAGGACCAAATGATTGAAGAAATAAAGCTCGTGAAAACCGAAATTGGTGGGGTAAAGAGCGAAGTCGGTGGGGTGAAGAGCGAAGTTATCAAACTCAATTTGCAAACAGCCGAAAACACAAGAGCAATACTTAAGCTTGCAGATAAAGTAGATTCTATTGCTGATTTGGAGAACAGGGTAACTAAGATTGAAAAGGCTGTCTTTAAATGACAATAAATCAAGTACAAGACGAAATCATCAACGAGTTCTCCCTTTTAGACGGAGACATGGAGATGACTGTCTTTTACATGATGGAATTAGGACAGAAATTGCCGCCCATGAAAGAACATGACAAGAAAGAAGATAATATTGTAAAGGGTTGCCAGTCGAAAGTATGGTTGACCGCGAAGCTTGAAAATGACAGAATTCATTTTTCAGCCGACAGTAACACGGCCATCACAAAAGGATTAGTGAGTTTACTTGTGAGAATTTTATCAAATCAAAAACCTGAAGATATTTTAGAAACCGATCTTTACTTTATGAAAAGGATTGGAATGGAGCGGTTTATTGGCACACAGCGCTCAAATGGCTTTGCTTCCATGATTAAACAAATGAGATTGTATGCTGTAGCCTATAAAACACAAGAAGCCCTGAAGTCATGAGTGAATTGGTTGAAAATAAAGAACTTCAACAATCGGAATCACCGACCAGTGATTTAAGAGATAAGGTAATCGCGGCCATCAAAACGGTCTATGATCCTGAAATTCCTGTGGATGTTTATGAGCTCGGACTTATCTATGAGATCAGCGTGTTTCCAGTTAATAATGTATTTATCCTGATGACGCTTACTTCTCCTTCCTGCCCCTCGGCAGAAGTGATTCCGGTAGAAGTCGAGCAAAAAATAAAGGAAATTGAAGGCATAAGCAGTGTCAAGGTGGAATTAACATTCGATCCTCCCTATTCTCAGGATATGATGAGTGAAGCAGCTAAATTGGAACTTGGGTTTATGTAATGGTGTTATCTAGTTTTAAAAGTATAATCTTAAATTTGAACATATGTATCCAGAACTATTAGTAGCTCCCATGCGCTCAGACCTGACCGGAGCCGGGTTTAAAGAACTAAAATCAGCTGAAGCAGTAGATCAAGAATTAAAAGATCAAAAGGGTACTACTCTGCTGGTAATCAACTCAGTATGCGGCTGTGCTGCAGGAGCTGCCAGACCCGGCATTAAATGGGCGCTTCAAAATTCTGAAAAGAAACCCAGCCACCTCGCTACGGTATTTGCCGGTGTGGATAAAGAAGCCGTGGCCAAAGCACGGGAATACACCCTGCCTTATCCACCCTCGTCTCCAGCGATTGCATTATTTAAAGACGGTGAGCTAGTCCACTTTGTAGAGAGACACCATATTGAAGGCCGAAATGCTCAAATGATTGGACAGCACCTGGTAGAAGTGTTTGATGAATTTTGCTAACCAAAAGTTATCTTGTTAAAGGGCCTTCAGGCCCTTTTTAATTTCCCCTCTCCAGAGAGAGTCTGGCTTCTTCCAAATCCAATTCATATTGGATCTTTCTAACTACTTCGTCACTTAATAAGGCCTGTTTTCTTAGGTCAAGCACAAACTCGCGTTCGCGATCAATCAGCTCTTGTTGAATTCGGAGAAATTCGTTGATCTGCTCTTCTGTCATCTTCTGTGCAGTCTGATCCTTCTGCATCCGCTGAATTCGAATCTCATACTTACTCTTAATCTGCCCCAGCACAGCATCACTCAAGCCCAGCGAATAATTTTCTTCAATATGCTCAATAATCGAAGAGGCTATTCGAAGCCGGCCGGCTTCTTCTGCTTTCATATGCCTGTCATCTGATTTTACACCCAACCATTGGATCAGTCTTCTAAGCGTTAATCCCTGTAGGACAAGTGTTGCAAAAATTACGCAGAAGGTAATGAAGATGATCAAGTCCCGGTTGGGAAAAGCCTGGTTTTCAGCTACCATGATTGGAAGGGCTAATGCGGCTGCCAATGATACGATACCGCGCATGCCCGACCACGCTACAATGGTCACTCCTTTAATGTTCGTTTCCGGTTCTCGCTCACGGATTCCTTTGCTTAGCCACCGGGGAATATAGGCTCCCGGAAAAACCCAAATAATGCGGGCAATTATCGTCACCAAACTCACAATGCTGCCATAAAAAATAAGGGCTGTTAACGAATGTTCCTGAATATTGCCAAGTATCATTGGCAACTGAAGACCTATAAGAATGAAGATTACTCCATTCAAAATAAAAATCATGGTATCCCACACAGCCGTGGCCTGCAGCCGCGTTTGATTCGAAAATACAACGGAGGAACGGGGAGAAAGAAACAATCCAGCGGCTACCACAGAAAGGACTCCCGAAGCATGAAATTGTTCAGCAACAAGATAAGCAGCATAGGGAGTAAGCAAGGTGAAGGTAGTATCGGTCGTGGCATTATCGGGAGTTATTTTATGAATCCAGAAGAAAAGGTAGCCGATAGCCAAACCTATAACGATACCAAAGCCAGCTACATAAAAGAAATTGATTCCGGCTAACCAAAAGATAAACCCTCCGCTGGCAACTGCTGCGATGGCATAGCGAAGGGCAATCAGGCCGGTAGCATCATTGACAAGACTTTCTCCTTCCAGTATGGTGACGATTCGCTTAGGGAGGCTCAGCCCTTTGGTAGCCGATGTTGCTGCTACCGCATCGGGTGGCGAAATAATTGCCCCCAGAACGAACGACTCTGCCCAACCAAAATTTGGAATAAAGTAATGAGCAAATACCGCCACGAGGATTGTGGTAAAGAGAACGCAGCCAATGGCCAGCAGGGAAATAGGTCGGATCGATGCTTTAAAGTCGGGCCATGAAGTAGTCCAGGCGGCTGAGTATAAAACCGGGGGGAGGAAAACCAGGAAAACAATATCTGGCTCAAGCTCAAGGTGAGGAAGTCCGGGCACTAGTCCGATACTAATTCCGGCTAATACCAAAAGTATAGGATAAGGTATTTTTATTCTGTCAGTAATTTGGGCCAGGGCTGTCACCACAGCCAGTAAAAGAATTACAATAGAGATGTTCTGCACGCTTTAATTAAAAATTAATTACCGTTTAAAATCAAACGTTGAAGAATAAAGTTCACTGAATCTTCAACTGACTTATCGAATGAATTAACTACCATATCCGGATTCAATGGTTCCTCATAAGGAGAATCTAATCCCGTAAAGTGCTTTATTTCACCAGCCCTGGCTTTTTTATACAATCCCTTAACATCACGCCTCTCACAAACTTCCAATGGACACTTCACATAAATCAGCTTAACTCTTTCCTGACCAATTATCTGTGCTGTCATGACTCTGTCTTTTTCAAAAGGAGAAATGAAGGTAGCCAATACAACGTGTCCCGCATCAGCAAATAGTTTTGCTACTTCTGCCGCTCGTCTTATATTTTCAGACCTGTTTTTTTCTGTAAATCCTAAGTCTGAATTGAGTCCGGTCCGCAGTTGATCACCGTCCAGGAGGTAAATGCGAAACCCTTTATGCTCCATTTTTTCCTTTAGATGAAATGCCAACGTAGTCTTGCCGGAACTAGGGAGGCCCGTGAACCAGATAACAAATGATTTTTGTCCGGATGCGTTCTGAAGATCGGTATTTGTAATCCCACTCATAATGCTTAAAGATCATGAAAATCAACAATATTTCACTTTATCAAAAATATTTGTCAATTTTCAATCTATATCCGCCCTATTCTTAAACTCATGCCATTACCTGAACATTTACCCGAATTGCTTCGGCTATTTCTGCAACGGGTTTCTGACCATCCTTCTAAAACTGCATATCTCTTTATCGAGGATCATGGAAAGATTCAGGAATTATCCTACGAGGAACTCTATCTACGCTCCAGCACAATTGCTCAACAGCTGGTGAAAGGTAATACTGAGGATTCAAAACGTGCTCTGCTTATTTATTCTCCAGGGCTGGACTTTGTCATTTCTCTATTTGCCTGTTTTCTTTCCAATACAACAGCTATACCCATTACCATTCCAAGACCAAGAACAAAAGCTCTTTTCGAACACTTTCTGGCACACTCGCGCCCGCATTATATTCTCACTACGTCATCCCTTGAATACAGAATAAAAAAATTGATGGAACCCGAACTTGTTTCTTTAAGTATTTTTCTAGCAACTGACTTGAAGGAGAATGCAAAAGAAGGGTTCACACCTTCAATGTCGATTAATAAAAACGCCTTAATTCAATATACATCGGGCACGACTACAAAACCAAAGGGGGTCATCATAACTTTTGAAAGCCTGTCGCACAACCTTCGGGCGATCAAAGATCATTTTCAGCTTCATGAAAAAAGTATATGCTTTTCATGGTTACCTCATTTTCATGACATGGGTTTGATCGATGGAATTCTGACACCCATTTTTAATGACTGCATCGGAATACTTTGCTCACCGGCAAACGTTATTTCCAATCCACTCAACTGGTTGCAAGCGATTAGCCAGTACCGTGTGACTCATACAGGAGGGCCTAAT
The DNA here is from genome assembly GCA_031382175.1 of Bacteroidia bacterium. Classification (GTDB taxonomy): domain Bacteria; phylum Bacteroidota; class Bacteroidia; order Cytophagales; family Cyclobacteriaceae; genus ELB16-189. The sequence goes on from JANMYO010000033.1 coordinate 11,041, forward strand.
TTCTTTTTTGACCTATGTTTAAGTAAAGTCCCTGAATCTGTTATTCAAGGTGTCGACCTACGCTCCTTGTCACATGTTTACGTCAGTGCCGAGCCAGTTCGAAAACAAACGCTGAAGAAGTTCGCATCAACATTTCAGTCGTGTGGTTTCCATGAAAACTTATTTACACCTGGTTATGGATTGGCAGAAGCTACCCTCATGGTAACGTGCAAACCCATTAATTCTCCACTCCACTATTTGATGGAGAATAATCAAAATCAATCGGAAGAATATGTTGGGCTTGGCAAACCAATAGCTGGCGTAAATGTCAGAATAATTGATACGGAGACTTTAAAAGAGCAGGCTGATCACAAATCGGGTGAAATATGCCTGAGGGGGCCATCCCTATCAACCGGATATTATAATGACCCTGAAGCAACAGCGAATGCATTTGTCTACCTTCCGGAGAATGGAAAAATGATTAGCTACTTCCGAACAGGAGATATTGGCATTCTTGCAAAAGATGAACTTTTTGTGATAGGTAGATTAAAAGATACCTTACTTATACGAGGGCTCAAGTATCCTCCCGAAGATCTTGAATATGTAGTTTCTGGAAGTCATCCCGCTATTCAGTCCATGAGTAGTGTTGTATTTTCGATTGAACAAGATGATGAACAAAAAGTCATTGTGCTACAGGAAATAAAAAAAATGGACGGCAGCCGCCATGAACTTGCAGAAATCAGGAATTGCATTGCCGATTCAATTTATCAGTCCTTTGGGTTAAGTGTTTTTGATATTATATTACTGCCCAAAGGAAGTATCTTAAAGACCACCAGCGGAAAAATAATGAGAAGCGATAACCGTATAAAATACTTGAAAGGAGAGTTTCAGCATGATGAAGCAGGTTGAATTAGAGGAGATTATTCTTTTTTTACAGAAATCCATTGCTGCTGAAACTAAGCTCGATATTAATCAGATCAATATTGACCAAAGTTTAGGTGCCTTTGGGCTAGATTCGATAAATTCTGTTTACATCTTACATCAACTTGAGGATTTTTTACAAATCGAACTTAGCGCTCTTGTATTCTGGGACTACCCTACGGTAAGGAGCTTAAGTAACTATATCTCTCAGGAAATACTAAAAAAGAATGGATAAACTCTGGAATCCATTTGATGAAACGTATCGCGTTGATCCTTATTCAATGTATCAGCGTCTCCGAACTGAATCACCTGTTTACCGATCTCAATCGGGAGACATCGTCTTAACCAGGTATAGCGATGTGAAGAACATCCTGCTTAACAATAATGATTTCAGGTCAGGTAACCGATTAGATTGGATGGAAAGGCAAGTGAGATACCTCGAAAATAAGGATCAGGATTTAAAAGCTATTCTTGAGGCAATCAACAGCTTTGTGGTGATGATGGACCCCCCGGAACATACACAGTTGCGAACTACTTTGATGGAAGCCTGGGACAATCGAGATGTTGATTTAATTATAAAAGAAAACATAGAGTATCTATTTGGTAAAATTCAAGGAGATCACTTCGACCTCATCAAAGACTTTGCGGAACCTCTCCCCGTAATGACAATGACTCAAATCATGGGCATGCCCACTGAAGATTATAAGCATTTAAAAAAAATCGCAGCAGGAGTAATGAAAAGCCTGGATATCTACGTAACGTATAAAGATCTGGTACAAATCGATGCTTCATCCAGAGAGTTTGTGGCCTATCTCAATCAATACCTTGATTATCGCGAAGCAAACCTTTCCGTTGATCTTGTTAGTAAAGTCATCAGGAAACACAAAGAGAATAATGTCCGGGTTAGCAGGAAACAAATGATATCAATATGCCTCTTTCTTTTCATGGCCGGTGAAGAGACTACAGTGAATCTAATCGGAACAGGGATACTGGCGTTGCTCAATAATCCTCATCAATGTAAGTTGCTTAATTCCAATCCTGATTTACTTGATACTGCGGTTGATGAGGCCTTGCGTTTTGAATCCCCGGTTCAATTAGTTGGAAGAATTGCCAATAAAGATTGCCAATTAAACGGGATTGCCATCAAAAAAAATGATACCATTACTGCGTGCCTGGGGGCAGCTAACCATGACCCTGAGATATTTCAAAACCCAGGTAACTTTGATATCACGCACAATGCTAAAAACCATCTCGCTTTTGGAGCGGGGATTCATTTTTGTCTGGGCTCCTGGCTGGCAAAAAAGCAATGGAAAATGGCCGTCCATGAAGTGCTTCAAAGATTTCCGACCATGAAAGTGATGGAGCCGCCAAGCTGGAACAATATGCTTTCGGTGAGAGGTTTGTCTTCACTTAAAATATCCCTCAGATGAGCTCTGAACTTGCGCCTTTTTCCTGTACCTACTCTCCTAACCTTCCCGAGCTATTACAAAAACTCAATTGCTCTCTCGCCATCTCAACCTACCAGGCTGGGAAAGTAATTTTCATCAGTCCCAGCGACCGCGATCATCTTGTGCAACTTCCTCGTCAGTTTCCAAAGCCCATGGGCATGGCCTTGCAAGGCAACAAGATGGCATTGGCCACCCTTAACGAGGTGGTGGTGCTGGCCAATAGTAAAGAACTCGCTCAAACCTATCCACGACAGCCTCACGTTTATGATGGCCTGTTTATTCCCCGATCCATTTATTATACCGGAGAAGTGGATATTCATGACCTCCACTGGACAACGAAAGGATTACTGGCCGTCAATACACGGTTTTCCTGCCTCGCCTATATTAACGAAGACTACAATTTTTCTCCCCTGTGGAAACCTTCCTTCATCAATACCATCTCGCCAGAAGATTGCTGCCACTTAAATGGGCTGGCAATGGACGGTAACATCCCGCGATTTGTTACGGTGCTGGGAAAGACAGATTCACCCGGAGCTTGGAGAAAGACCAAAGGAACTGGAGGCTGCCTGATTGATATTGATTCAAATGAGATTGTAGCAGAAAATCTACCGATGCCGCACTCGCCCCGCATTTATGATAACAAAGTGTATGTGCTTCTTTCTGCCACGGGTGAACTTGCTGAAATTGACGTTCAAAATAGAAGCTATAAAGTGGTCAAGCGGCTGGATGGTTTTGTAAGAGGGCTGGATCGAATCGGTGATCATATTTTCATCGGGCTATCAAAACTCCGGCAAACAAGTATGGCTTTCGCTGATCTGCCGATTGCCCAACGATCCATCTTTTGCGGCATTGTAGTAATGCACCTTCCTACAACAAGCATCGTGGGTTATATTAAGTATGAAAACAGCGTGGAGGAAATTTATGATGTAAAAGTACTACCCGGTATGTTGCGACCTGGAATCCTCAATCATGAGAAGCCGGAATTCCGAATGGCACTATCCACACCAGAAAAAACATTCTGGGCCCAGGCACCTAAGAAAGAATAACGCATGAATGACTTTTCGATTCCCAAAGCATTTTAACGTACTAATCTTATTATGTTGACTTATGCAAAACAATCAATGGTGTCAGTTTGAGCCTGTCGAAAACTGGCTATCTTGACTTCAAATGGACTTCGATAAACTCAGTCTGACATTCGTTTAGTTTTTCGTAAAATCAGTTATTAACTAACCCAGTATAGATGACAACTAGCCCTTTATGGAGGCCGTTCGACCGGAAATGCATTGCCGATCCTTACAGCATGTATGCCCGGCTGCGCGAGGAAGATCCCGTTCACAACGCTCAGCCTGGTGAATGGATTATAACACGCTATGATGATGCGCGAAATATCCTGAGAAGTACGGACTTCCTCGTGGGCAATCGTTTTGAATGGCTGAAGAAAGGTATCAGCAATTCCAAGTACAGGGATATGGACTTCAGCTCCATCACCAAATCAATGGAAGGCTTTATTCTATTCCTTAATCCACCCGGTCATACACGTATCAGAAAATTTATTCATCAAGCCTGGAATTCACGTGAAGTTGAAACGATTATAAGGAGTAACCTGGATGCCTTACTGGCGCAACAGAGCGATTCATTGGATCTTGTAAACGACCTGGGAAAACCTCTTCCTGTCATGACCATCAGTAAAGTTTTGGGACTCCCGGAAAATGATTATAGCTACCTCAATGAATTAGGATCAGTCATGATCAAAGCTCTCGATTTATATATCTCCTTTAAAGACATTATTAAAATCAACGAAGCATCTGAGAAATTCACGATTTACTTTGAAAAAATTATCGCAGAAAAGGAGCTTCATCCCGATAATGGAATGGTTAGTCGTCTCGTCCAGCTTAATAAGCAGGATAATGCACTTAGCGAAAATGAATTAATCTCATCCTGCATCTTGCTTTTTATAGCAGGAGAAGAAACGTCATTGAGTTTATTGGGAACGGGATTACTTCATCTTATTCAGCGCCCCGAAATCCTTCAGGAGCTTCGAAAAAACCCTGCTAAAATTTCGATAGCCATCGATGAATTGCTGCGTTATGATGCCCCCGTACAAATTGTTGCAAGGATGGCAGGCAAAGATTGTGAGGTGAGTGGCAAGCCAATACAGCAAGGCGATTCACTAACGATCTGTCTGGGTTCCGCTAACCGCGATCCAGCAATATTTGAACAGGCGGATGAATTTTTAATGGATAGAAATCCAAACCGGCATCTTGGCTTTGGAGGCGGTGCTCACTATTGTCTGGGTGACTGGCTCGCACGAATTCAAACAGAACTTACTATCAAGGCACTGCTAGAGCGATATCAATCCATCCAACTTATCGATGCCGAACCAACCTGGAATGATAATCTTGCCATTCGATGCCTGGCAAAACTTCCGGTGAAAGTCAGATAAGTGATGCTACGCAAAGCAACTTATTGATTGTCAGACTGTCCCGATAGCTATCGGGATCGAAGTCGATTTAGAGACCAAATATTCAGTTTTCGACAAACTCAAACTGACAAGATCATTGTTTTGCGTAACAGCAGTCAGATAAGTGTTTTGTTGAAATAGTAAACACGAATGGGATAGCCTTTTGCAGAATTCCCAATGTATACCATTTTTGAAGCAGGCCAGATGGCCTCATTTCTTACTTTGCGGAAATGTTCATTCTCCACCAGTGTAATTATTCCAATACATTGCTCCCCACCTTCAATGTCTGATGTGTGTATTTCTTCTAAAAAATCGCGGGTCTTTACGATAAGAGCAGAAGGCAGCCCGGGGCTTCGGTAAGCAGGATCGACCAGACACCGGAAGGCATACATATACTTTCGCAATTGCTTCACGTAGATTTTGAAAGCGGTGGAAACCCCAACTACTTCTCCACTTTCATTTACCACAGCAAACACGATTTGATGAAGACGATTGGTAAACTGCTCCGCTGGCATACCGGGGGTATTTCTTTTCCACAACTTAATTATTGAAGCGTGAAAAGGGCTATCCTTCTTTTGCCATAAGTTTTCAAAAATCAATTGTTGTTTTGTATCTTCCATTCAATTAATGCTTATGAGCCAATTAGTAACAGAGGAAGAACTGATCTCATTTTGTCGTGAGGAATTATCCATGATGACCGGAGTGGCTCCTGAATTAATCCACGATGACATCCGCTTTGAAGACTTGAGATTGAATTCCATCCATGCCATGCAAATGCTGGACGAACTGGAGGACAGGATTAACTTATCTATTAGCCCTATAACTTTTTGGGAAAATCCTACGCTATCTTCGTTTTGTAAATACATGGCTCTACAAATTAAATCCTTGCACCCTTAAAATAACGAACCCGAATTGGATTGCCGGCACTGGTGTATCCGACAAAATACATGCGGTTTTCTGGCCAAAATGCTCTGCGCCAATATGCTTCTTTTTTTAAATGCGCATTTTCTAGTGTAGCAAATACTCCGATCGGCTTATCTGCATCCTCTTGGCTAATGGATTCCAGAAAATCAATAGTCAATTTGGAGAGTTTAGCATCCAGGCCTGCTACGCGATGACCTTCACCAATATAACATCTGAACTCATAAAAGTAATTGTCATTCAGGGCTTTAAACTTAGTCTTTAGTGCAGTAGAAATTCCCACAAGGCTACCGCTTTCGGAATGGCGAATAATGTAAACCACCTCCTTTACCCGGTCTTCCCTCCCTTTTTCGTCATTCAAAGCGCCTTCCTTTAGCCAGAAGGCTTTAATCTCTTCGCTTACTTTAGCGGAGACATTCTTATAAAGGTTTTGAAAAGTTATCACGATGGTTCTAAAGTAGTCTATTTACTGCTATTGCATTCGACAATCATTTCAAATATATTTATACTTGATTCCCTGATTTTATTTTAAAAAATGAATCGGAACCTGCTCCTTCGACATCTTTACACCACTACCTCGGGTAAATACCTGAAGTTTAAAATCAGGTTGGATAAAGCCCTGCAATCAGGGCGTTTTTATAAATTCAGTAAAAAAAAGCAATCCTCTCTAATCGGGCGATTAAAACGGCTCTTTGAACGACTCAAATCTCTCCGCACTCAACTAAGGCTTGCCGGGGCGGGTGCTGCCTTTGCACTCTCTTTTTCGCTGAGCACAGAGATACAAGCTCAGAACCTGGGCCCATTTGAGGTCAATGATGCCGCTAATCCACTTCCCCCACCGGTTATTATTAATCGTCCCAAGGCTGCCGTGGTAGACATTGATAATGATGGCGACCTCGATGTATTCGTGGGTAACTATGACGGTTATATTGAATTCTTCCGGAATAATAACGGGCTAAATCCAGCTAGTTTAAAGCGATTTGTAAAACAAGAAGGAGTTGATAATCCGCTGGACGGAGTCAACAAAGGCTATTATGCGGCACCGGCTTTTGCTGATGTGGATAAAGATGGCGACTTTGATATGCTGCTGGGTGCAGGTTATGGAGATACATTTTTCTTTAGAAACACAGGAACGAAATCATCTCCTATTTTTACCGAAGAAACAGGGTCAGCTAATCCCTTTAATGGAATCCGAGGATCAGGAGGAGCGAGTAAATACAACTACGGGTATTCTCCTGCAGTTCCAATTTTCGTACAAATTGATGGAAATGCCGATGTAGATCTCTTTATGGCAAGTTCATTTACCTCTTTCAACGATCCCGAATTTGGCTTTTATTCTTTTCCTGCCGTCAAGTACTATCAAAATGATGGTACAGCCGTACCCGGTGTTAGTGATGCCGCCTTCAATTATAACTCAAACCTTCTTGCAGACGAACTCACCAACTTCAATAATGTCTCCCTTGCCTTTGCAGATATAGATGGCGATGGTGATCTGGATGCCTTTGTAGGCTCAAATAGCTATAGGCTAAGGCTCTTTAGAAATGATGGCTCAAGTTTTAATCAGGATAATGCCCCCTGGGATCCGGTAGGTAAAACCGGCAACCCGATGAATAATTTTGATTTCAATAATTTTTCTTCTCCGGTAGCGGCTGATTTTGATGGGGATGGTGATTTAGACCTGCTTGTTGCAGAATTCTTTGATGAGGGCGATTGGGAGGATCACAATACCAACCTTCGGTATTTTGAAAACACCGCTGGTGATTCAAGTCCTGAGGTCACCGATTTCGTGTACGTTGAAAAATCTGATCTGAACATAAGTCCTTTCGGAGGCGTAGATGTATTTGAAGAAGCAAAACCGGTGTTCGTTGATCTTGACAATGACAACGACCTTGATGTTGTTATTGGGCACAAGTACAACTACACATCTGAACTGTTTGTGTATATTAATCAGAATGGCGAGTATGTAGCCGATCCTGAGCATCCACTGGTCAGTATAATTAATGACAATGAGGAAACTAACGCTCCGGTATTCATTGATATTGATGGAGATAAGGATTTGGATTTGTTTCTTGCCCGGAATTTCAAAATTGAATTTTTCAGGAATATTGGTACTGACAAGAAAGTTGAAGATTTTCAATTGGAATCAAATCTGTTTCCATCGTTAACTAACGGAACAGCAAATCGGCTATCGGCTGCCTTCCTGGATGTTGACAACGATGGTGATTTCGATGCTTTGATTAGTAATGATCGCTACACATCTCACATTGAGTATTTTGAAAATCAGGGCACTGCTCAGGTGCCAGATTTTGTCTCGGCAACACTTCCTGCACCTTTTGATACATTTGGGAATGTCCCATCCGGAACTAATTTAAGTGCCTCAGATATGGATCAGGATGGGGACATGGATATTATTTTTTCCTTCAGTTTTAAATATTCTTCGAGCTCAACGTACTTCACGCGTTTTGAAAATCTGGGAAATGGTACATTTTCACCAGACGCACAACCAATTATTAACAACTCCTACTATAGTAGTAGTTATGTCCCGGGAGGCAGCGTTGCCACTTTTGTAGATATTGATGGAGATGGAGACCTGGATGGCATTATTGGTAATGGCTTTTATAATTACGACTACTATGAAGCTGGAACCATCACCTATTTCGAAAATACAAATCCAGCGCCTGTAACGTTGCTGGCAACGACACTCAATTTTGCTCAGCAGTCAACACCCATCGTACTGGATGCATCAATCTCTGTTTCCGATGCTGACGATGATCTGATCAGCACTGCGGTCATCAGTATTGCTAACTTCAAGGTGGGTCAGGAAGTTTTGAGTTTCACACCACAAGGCGGCATTACCAGGTCATTCGATGCAGCAACGGGCATATTAACATTAACCGGGAAGGCAGCAGTAAGTGTTTATAGCGCTGCGCTCAAGACTGTTTCTTATCAATTTATCGGTCCTAATCCTACCACTAGTGGTCGTTTAGCTTCTGTCAATTCATCAGCCGCCATCACCTTGAGCAGGTCAATCTCTGTGAGAGTATTCGATCAGGACTTCACCTACCCGGTAGCGAAAGTAATGGCCTTAGAAATATCTTTCCCTGATCCTCCTCCTACAGAAATCATTATCTTTAATGGTATTTCTCCCAATGGAGATGGGCTCAATGATTTCTTTGAATTAAGAAATATTGGAATACTAGAACCCGCCAACAAAGTTTCTATCTATACGCGCTGGGGCGATAAAGTTTATGAAGTTGAAAACTACGACAACGATCAAAAGAAATTCATTGGCCTGAATGAGAATGGAAATGAACTGACCTCCGGGGTTTACTTCTATAAAGTAAAATTTGCCAGTGGCAAAGAAGATGTTACCGGCTACCTGACCATAAAACGATAAGCGCATGAAACATTTTTTACTCATCGTTATATTCTTTGGTTTAACATTCTCCTGCTTCGCTCAGCAAGATCCCTTGTATGCCCAGTACATCAATAATCCTATGGTGATTAATCCGGCCTATGCGGGTTTGAACAATAACTTAAATGCTTCCGTATCCTATCGCAGCCAGTGGGGTGGCTTTGAGGGAAATCCGGTAACCATGAACGTGAACAGCCACATGTCGCTGGTAGATAATAAAGTGGGAGTCGGGGTGCTGCTGGTGCAGGACAAGATCGGTAATGTAAAGAACACAGAATTCCAGGCCGCCTTCTCTTACCGAATCAAACTGGAAGACAAGACCTTCAGCTTTGGTATGCAGGCAGGTGTCATCAATTTCAGAAATAACTTTAATGAACTTAATCTCTCCAACCCAGGCGACCCTGCTTTTACCCAAAATGAAAATCTGAGCAAACCCAATATTGGTGTGGGTGTTATTTTAAAAAGTGAAAAGTATTTTGTGGGGCTATCCATTCCTCGTATGCTCAGCACCACGATCAGCAATGGCGGTCAGGATTTACAATTGTACAATCAGCACTTTTACCTTTTCGGGGCTTACGTATTTTACGTCAGCGACAGAATACGCCTCAAGCCTTCTGCTCTCCTTAAAGGCGTAAGCGGTTCTCCTATTTCCACCGATCTTAATTTTAATGTGATCATCGATACCAAGTACACCGCAGGTGTCTATACCAGAAATTTCAATGCCTACGGAGTGCTCCTGCAAGCCAGGCTCGCGGATCGTTTTAAACTGGGCTACACCTTTGAAATGCCTACCAATAATTCTGTAGGTACCCGATTCACCACAAACGAGATATTTCTCGGCATCGTGCTGCCGGTCCTTCCTTCTCATGACCGGGGCGTGATCTCTAATTTCTAGTCATCATCGCGAGTAGCTGCGCAGGAAGCGGGAGGCGCGAAGCGATCCCAATTGCTTCGCTCCCGTCCATATCCATCGCAGGTGCTCGCAATTGACGTATAGTTATTTTGAGTAGGCCTACCTACTATTAGAATTAATTCACCTGAGAAGGATACAAATACAATAATTAGACGAACACGATTCGAACCTTTTCCTAAAAAACCTGTTCTTTTGAGGAATGAAAGTAGCCGTCTCCCGAAAAGAACATTTTAATGCAGCCCATCGTCTGTTCAACTCCACATGGAGCAATGAAAAAAATGATGAGGTATTCGGGAAATGTAACAATCCCAATTACCATGGACACAATTATGAATTGATTGTAACCCTTGTCGGTGAACCCAACCCTGAGACAGGCTATGTGTATGATATGAAGTTGCTCAGCGATTTAATTAAAGAGCATATTCTAAAACATTTTGATCACAAAAACCTTAATGTAGATATAGCTTACTTTAAAACGCTCAATCCTACGGCTGAAAATATTGCCATCGTTATCTGGCGGATATTAAGGCAGCACATTGATAACCAGTACGATCTTAAAATAAAGTTGTATGAGACAGAAAGAAATTTCGTTGAATATCCGGCCCATTAGACCTTTCGAAGATGATGATGACGATCACCCGTTGTCATCGCACGATACGCCACTGAGAACTGACGCGTTTGATCTTTCTGATGAAGAGAAGATTGACAAGATAGAAGGTCACTTCAGAGTGATCATGGAAACGTTGGGCCTTGACCTGACAGATGACAGCTTGCAGGGTACTCCCAGAAGGGTAGCAAAGATGTATGTGAAGGAAGTATTCAGCGGACTCAATCCAAAGAACAGGCCTGCGGCCAGACTCTTTGAAAACAAATACAACTACGATCAGATGCTGGTGGAGAAAGACATCACGTTCTACTCTCATTGCGAACACCACTTTGTCCCCATCTATGGTAAGATTCACGTGGCCTACTTCTCCTCCGGCAAAGTGGTAGGACTTTCTAAGATCAATCGCATCGTACAATATTTTGCCAAACGCCCGCAGGTGCAGGAAAGGCTCACGGTGCAAATCGGGAAAGAATTGGAAAAAATATTAAAGACGGAAAACGTAGGCGTAGTAGTAGATGCCAATCACATGTGTGTGGCATCACGTGGTGTTGGCGATACCAACAGCAAAACCGGCACGGCCTACTTCACCGGCAAATTCAAAGATGAAAATGTAAAGAGGGAATTCCTGAATTACATTAATGCAAAGTAGTATTGAGTCCCAAATTTTGGGCGTTCTTGCATTTATTGAATCATAAAGCCACTATACGTCAATTGCGATCCCGATAGCGATCGGGAGAAGCAATCCCAATGTTTTGGGGATCGCTTCGCACGCCTCGCCTCCTGCGCAGATACTCGCGATATCGATACATTATTAATTTTTCATAACCTTAATAATCATTGGTGAATTTGTCGCTTCAAAACTCATTTGGTGGTGATTCCTTTCCTAAAGGTGAGTGACTTTTACCATTCAAATTATCAATAGAGAACCTTAAAATACCGGTCATTTTTGTAGATTAGCGACATCAATTAATCTACAAATTATGGTATTTGACTTAGACATGATCAAGGCCCTCTACGCAGCAATGCCGGGTCGTATTGCCAAAGCACGAAAGGCTGTAGGCAAACCTCTTACACTCTCTGAAAAAATACTCTATTCCCACTTGCATGGCGACCAGGCCTACCAGATTTTTGGCCGGGGCAAATCCTATGTGGATTTTGCTCCAGATCGCGTAGCCATGCAGGACGCTACGGCTCAGATGGCGCTGTTACAATTCATGTCCGGAGGAATACCCAAAGTGCTGGTGCCTTCCACCGTGCATTGCGATCACCTGATTCTGGCCAAGAACGGGGCAAAGCAGGATCTGGCAGATTCCATCACCGCCAGTGGTGAAGTGTTTAGTTTTCTGGAGTCTGTCTCTAACAAATATGGTATTGGATTTTGGAAACCAGGCGCAGGAATTATTCACCAGGTAGTGCTGGAGAATTATGCCTTTCCCGGTGCCATGATGATCGGTACGGATTCGCATACCGTAAATGCGGGTGGCCTTGGAATGGTGGCTATCGGTGTGGGTGGTGCAGATGCAGTCGATGTGATGTCAGGAATGGCCTGGGAATTAAAATGGCCAAAGTTGATCGGTATAAAATTAACCGGGAAGCTTAGCGGCTGGACTTCTTCCAAAGATGTAATCTTAAAAGTGGCAGGTATACTCACCGTAAAAGGTGGAACCGGGGCCATCGTGGAATATTTTGGACCTGGAGCTCAATCACTCTCGTGTACCGGAAAAGGTACGATCTGTAACATGGGCGCAGAGATAGGCGCCACCACCTCTACGTTTGGCTATGATGAAAAAATGGCGCAATATCTGAGAGGTACTGAACGCGCTGAAGTGGCTGATCTTGCAGATAAAATCAAAGAACACCTCACAGGTGATCCGGAAGTCTATGCTAACCCTGAGAAATACTTTGATGAGGTTATCGAAATTGATCTTTCAACATTAGAGCCGCATGTTAACGGACCTTTCACTCCGGATCGTGCTATCCCTATTTCAAAATTTGCAGATGAAGTAAGGTCCAACAACTGGCCACAGCGACTTGAGGTGGGGTTAATCGGTTCTTGTACTAACTCTTCCTATGAAGACATTACCCGTTCCGCTTCCTTGGCAAAGCAAGCCGTAGATAAAAAGTTAAAAGCGAAAGCAGAATTTACCATTACACCGGGTTCAGAAAAAGTTAGATATACTGTTGAGCGCGATGGCTATCTGGAAATTTTTGGTAAGATGGGTGGCGTTGTGTTGGCCAATGCGTGCGGCCCTTGCATCGGGCAGTGGTCTCGCCATACCGATGACCCGAACCGGAAAAATTCCATCATCACCTCGTTCAATAGAAATTTTGCAAAACGAAATGATGGAAATCCTAATACACACTCGTTTGTTGCCTCGCCAGAGATCACTACCGCCTTTGCCATTGCAGGTGACCTGACCTTCAATCCATTAAGAGATACCCTCGTGAACGAGGATGGTGTAGCGGTGCGATTGGATGAGCCAAAAGGAGTTGAACTTCCTCCCAGAGGATTTGATGTAAAAGACCCCGGCTACCTTGCCCCTGCCAAAGACGGCAGCAAAGTACAGGTGAAAATAGATCCTAAGTCAAAGCGCCTTCAGGCTCTTAGTCCTTTTGCACCCTGGGATGGAAAGAATTGGTCAGGGCTAAAGTTATTAATCAAAGCAAAAGGAAAATGTACCACCGATCATATCTCCATGGCGGGCCCATGGCTACGTTTCCGTGGGCATCTTGATAACATCTCAGACAATACCCTGACAGGAGCTACCAACTTCTTCAATGAAAAAACTGACAATGTTAAGAATCAGTTGACCGGTCAATATGGACCTGTACCGGCAACGCAAAGAGCTTATAAAGCAGTCGGTGTTTCATCGCTTGTCGTGGGTGATCATAACTACGGTGAAGGTTCATCGCGTGAGCATGCCGCTATGCAACCTCGTCATCTGGGTATTAAAGCAATCCTTGTGAAATCGTTTGCGCGTATCCATGAAACCAATTTAAAGAAGCAAGGGATGCTCGCCATCACCTTTGCCAACGAAGCAGACTACAACAAATTTCAGGAAGACGATAGCATTGACTTTGCTGACTTAGTATCGTTTGCTCCCGATAAGCAATTGACATTAGTACTTAATCATAAGGACGGAAGCAAAGACACCATCAAGGTAAATCATACGTACAATGCAGGACAAATCGGATGGTTCAAAGCCGGGTCTGCTTTGAACCTGATGGCGAAGACCATTGCTGCCGGTAAGGCTGCGAAAGCATCTGCTCCAAAGGCAAAGCCTACGAAGAAAGTGGCTAAGAAGGCTGCTAAGAAAGTGAAGAAAAAAGTAGTGAAGAAAATCGCTAAAAAGGCAGTACGGAAAGCAGTAAAGAAGACCGCTAAGATACCTGCTTCCAGGAAGGTGACGAAGAAAAAAGTGGCTAAAAAGAAAGTAGCTAAGAAAGCTTCAAAAAAATCAGCTAAGCGCAGGAGATAGAAGTATAAGTTCAATGATATAGGCCTTGGATGATACTATCCAGGGCCTATTGATTTTAAGACTAGTCTGAAGAGCTGAAGATTGGATGTATAGCAGTGCGATTATTTTACAGATTGAAAAGGGCTAATTGAATTGAGTTATGTGTAAGGTAAAGGCACAAGTCCAGCACAGGCCAAAGCACGGCCCAAGACTTGCGCCAGTTGGGTGATTTGGAATAACCTCAAGACAAATAGCTAAATCCCTAACTAGCGCAAGTCTTGGGTAGCGTGATGGAATGTGCGGGACTTGTGCTTAGGTAATGTTAAACGATCTAATAGAGAAAAAGTAGAATGGCGTTAGATGAGTAGCAAATACAAATTCAGGAATCCGGATGGTTGCTACTTTGTAACGTTTGCAGTAGTTGGTTGGATCGATGTATTTACTCGGCAAGTGTATAAAGATATTTTGATTGAAAGTTGGAAGTATTGTCAACAGAAGAAGGGCTTACTTATTCATGCCTATGTGATCATGCCCAATCATGTTCATATGATTATTTCAAGAAATTCAAAAAATTTGTTGGAGGATATTATGCGTGACATGAAGAAATTCACATCTGTCAAAATCCTTAAAGCAATCAAAGCGGAACCAGAAAGCAGAAGAGAGTGGATGTTAGCAGCTTTTAAAGAAGCCGGCAATGAAAACAGTAATAATACGGTGTATCAATTTTGGCAGCAAGACAATCATCCGATTGAATGTGATACAGCAGATATTTTAAAGCAGAAGATGGATTACGTACATGACAATCCGGTGAGGATTGGATTTGTGGAAAGAGTTGAAGATTGGATGTATAGTAGTGCAGGCGATTATTATGCTAAGCGAAAAGGATTGATTGAATTGAGTTATGTATAAGGTGAAGGCACAAGTCCGCGCATGCCAAGGCACAGTCTGTCTCGTCCTGGAATAGGTTTACAGTTGGGGGTTTAG
>JANMYO010000054.1:0-22396 GCA_031382175.1 Bacteroidia bacterium
GATTTTGGGATTACGACCCATCCACTCCGTATAAATGATTACCTGATTTTCAGAAAGATCGGGAATGGCGTCTACTGGTGTAGTGACTACTGCAAACACTCCGCCTATGATGATCAGGAGTACCCCTAACCAAACAAAAAAGCGATTGTGCATAGACCATGAGATGATTTTTTCAATCATTTTCTTACTGTTAAGAGCTTTTTAATGCTTTGGGCAATCCGGCTGTCTTTACTTATCGCATAAAGCGTCTTTCCATCTATTACTTCTCTTTTCAATAGTCCGCCTTTTTTCATAATACCTAAGTGGCGAGATGTGATTGATTGTTCCAAATGAAGTGCCTCATAGATGCTTTTCACCATCATTTGATGACAATCACAATTGCACATCAGATGAAGAATCGCAATTCGGTCGGGATGCGCAGCTGACTTCAATGCTTCCGCGAGATCAATCCAACCTATTTTTGATTTTGCGTTGATCATTGCCACTTGTACTGAAATAAGTATGCCAAATTGCAGATAGTTGCATAGCTGTAGAGTGACTATGGTCAATAGAGAGGATGATTTTTATCATTTCGTTAGGAGATCACCTTTCTTACAAACTTCTATTGCCATTTTAAGATGTGGGACAAGAATATTTATAAATAGCAGTATCGTTTGGGTTGGGTAAAAGAATAAATCCACATTTGTCGAGCCGTTGTAAAAACAGATAATGACTGGGATTGAGGGTTATTGTAACTATGCGTAGAGAAAACTCTACATTAGGGTTGTATTGAAGGGGATTTTGATATACAGAGACTTGCGATCCCAAACATCGCTCGCTTCGAAAAGGACCATATTTCAAGGTGTTATAACTTTCGAATGACTCACGGAAACGTTTGTCTGAAAGGATTGAAAAGCCTCCTCTACCGATAAGGTATGAACATCGGTAACGGGATAGTTAATTTTCATGATTGCTTGTAAGTATGACTTTATGATCAGCAATAAATTTCTCGAAAGTCGTAGGCAGGGTTCCCGTTATTTTTTCTATCCAAT
Source organism: Bacteroidia bacterium (assembly GCA_031382175.1). GTDB lineage: Bacteria > Bacteroidota > Bacteroidia > Cytophagales > Cyclobacteriaceae > ELB16-189. The sequence continues at coordinate 1,032 of JANMYO010000054.1, forward strand.
CGGTAACAGATGGTTCTTTCTGAAATCGTGGGAGATAGTGAAGCATGATCATAACGAGGATAAACATGGATGGCACTTTTTCGTTTCGCTTTGTTAGGTAGAAAAGTAGAAGACTGGGGGATTGGTAGTTAATTTTAACACCTAATCCTTTACTTAACGTTTCTGCCATTTCCTTAAAGGTCAATTTGTTGCTACATGTCAATTCATACGATTTATTCACGTGAGCATTCAAAACAACAAGAATCCTTGCTGCGACAGCTCCTACATCTCGAACGTCTACAAGTGTAAATTTGGCACAGCCGGCCGGAAGAAAAATTGCGTGCTTATCAACTAAATCTTTATGAAGTGTTATCGAGAAATTTTGCATGAAGTAAGCTGGCCGCAGGAATGTGTAGGGAATTTTACTATCGATAATCAGTTTTTCTATTTTATGATGCGGTATAATAAAACTTTTTTCAACCCCCTGTACCGATAAAAATATGATGTGTTGAATGCCAACTTCTTTCGCAATGTTTACAAGTGGCTTAAAATATTTTTTGGTATTAGAAATTTGCGGAGGTCTTAATAGAAATAGTATCTGACAATTTTCTAAAGCCGGACGATACGAGGTGCTATCAGTAAAGTCGAATCTTACAAGGCTTACTTTATAAGGCAGTAATTTTTTCTTGTCCTGTTCCATATTCCGAACGCCCGCTACAACTTTCAAATCAGCGTTGAGAGTAGATAACGATTTGATGACTTCCAAGCCTACATTTCCAGTTGCTCCTGTTATAAGAATTCGTTGCATTTACTTGTCTTTTATTACTTCTCAGGACTAGTTGTTTTCATGGACTATTCTCTTTCTCCACTTTACAAATTCAAACCAGATAACAGATAGGAAACCGATCCCAATACAAATGGTTAGTTCGTATCCACTCAAACTTTCAAAGCGAAGGAAATTGGTTAAGGGTCTAACGTACAACACCAAGGCAGTAAGAACCAGTGTAATGCTGATGACCAGAAATACTAAATTATTTTTATACTTCATAGTAGATAGTATAGAGTAGTAAAATGACCGATTTACCAATGTAAGAAATACATTAGCGCTTATTAGTGTAACGAAAACCATTGTTCGGGTATGCGGCTCATTGAAATTTTGATGCACGGCATATTGATACACGAGTAAAGTTCCAACTGTAATAACCAGTCCTTGAATAATACTTGTAATCAGTTCTTTCAAATTGAAAAAGGTAATTGTTAATGGCCGTGGTTTTTGCATCATTAAATTCTTTTCCATCGGCTCGTTTTCATAAATGATGGAGCAGGTAGGCCCCATGATCAATTCTAGAAAGATAATGTGGATTGGTGAAAAAATATTTGGGTACAGCCATCCCAATGCCAATGGAATAAATACTGTCAGGATAATCGGTATATGAATGGATATGATGTATTGAATTGCTTTTTTTAGATTAGTGTAAATTTTCCTACCCATTGCCACAGCATCTACCATTTTCGCCAGATCATCTTCCAATAGAATAAGTGAAGCAGCCTGCTTGGCGATCTCAGTTCCTTTCTTACCCATGGCGATGCCAATGTGAGCAGCTTTAAGGGCTGGGCCATCGTTTACACCATCGCCCGTCATGGCTACAATTTGAGCATTCGCTTTTAGTGCATTAATGATTTTTAGTTTCGCATCGGGAAACATTCTGGTAAAGACATTTGTATCAAGCACTACTTGTTGCAATTCAGTGTCCGACAATTTTATGAGTTCGTCACCCGTAATACTTTTCTCATAGCCCTTAAATCCAACTTGTTTAGCAATGGCTGTAGTGGTCGCGGCATTGTCGCCTGTAACAATTTTTACCGCGATGCCAGCCTTGTAAAAATTTTCTAAAACGGATTGTATATTTTTCTTTGGCGGGTCATAGAAAGCAACAAGGCCTTTGAAGGCAAATTTAAATTCCTGCTGTGTTGCCGGATAGTTGTTGCCTTTAAAAGTAGATTCGCCAACAGCCAATACACGATACCCATCCGTTGCCAATGTTTTAATGGCATTTTCTATTTGTTGCTTTTCTTCCGTTGTAAGACCAGAAACATTCATTAAAGCCTCTGGAGCTCCCTTTGCTGCGATAATGCGTTTACCTGAATTGTTTTCAAAGATATGCGTCATCATCGGAGGCTTTCCGACTAATGGATATTCGTGCACCATTTTGTAGTCAGGCCGCTGGTCAGGTAGGATTACTTTTGTATAGGCGCTGTGAAGGGCAACTTCCATCGGGTCAAAAGGTATAGGTTCGCTTGCCCACATGGCCAGGCGTACCATTTCTTTTTCAGCGTCACCCACTACGTTCTCCGCATCCGAAATAGTTTGCGTGGCCAGCACAAAGAGCTTTGCCAGACTCATTTTATTTTCGGTAAGGGTTCCGGTCTTATCAGTGCAAATTACTGTGGCACTTCCCAATGTCTCCACCGTTTTCATTTGCTTTACTACAATTCCCATCTTCATCAATCGCCATGCACCCAGTGCCATAAAGGTGGTTAAGGCCACTGGTATTTCTTCCGGTAAAATGCTCATGGCAAGTGTTAGTGATTTTAACAGACTATCTAATACATTATAAGATTGGAAATAGTTGATGACCCACACGATGATGAAAACAATTGCTCCAGCCACCACCATTTTCTTTACAAAATTTCCAATTTGTAATTCTAAAGGTGTCTTTTCCTCTTTTATGTTCTCCAGGCTTTTGCCGATTTTACCAAGCTTAGTTTCGTTGCCGATAGCGTTGATCGTGGCAATGGCTAAACCACTTGAAACTGTTGTGCCCAGATAAATTGCATTATCTGCTTTTGATTGATCTTTGTAAACCGATAGCGATTCACCTGTAAGGATGGATTCATTTACTGAAAAGTCGTTAGCATGAACAATGATTCCATCGGCAGCAATGGAATTGCCCTCTTCCACCATCAGACTATCGCCTACAACTAGCTCTTCACTTTTTATTTCCACTATGTTACCATTCCGAATCACCCTACACATTGGCTGGGTAAAGTCCTTTAGTTTTTCCAAAGCATTTCGACTTCGTGAATCTTGATACAAAGAAATAGTGGCCACTAGTGCAATGGCTAAACCGAGAAAAAGTCCATCTCCTGTATTTCCGCTTATAAAGTAAATAGCAGATGCCACCAACAAGAGAATAACCATGGGCTCTTTCGCCAGGCTTTTAATAGCATTTAAAAACCCATTTTCTTTTTTGTAGACTAATCGATTAAACCCGTGTTTTACCCGCGAGGCAAGCACTTGCTCATTGGTTAAACCTTGTATGTTAAAATTATGGGAAGTCATATTGCAGCAAAGTTGAGTCTTTAAACTTCTATGTTAAAACCGTTGTGGGATGTTATACTCCAACTTCTTTAAATTAAACTTTGCATAACTGAAATCTCCTTTCTCTAATCTCCAGAGCACTTCAAAAGTAGTGGGCACAACTATTTCACTTATCTCTTTATAGTTGGCTGCTTTAATAATCCATGTTTCCAAATTTTCTTTGTCCATATATCTCTTGGTTTCAAGTTGGATGATTTCGCCCAAATCGTTAAAGGTCACCAAATAAAACAGAGATAGGCCTTTGTAATCAAAGGTCAATTTCGCGTGAAGCATATCGATTGGGATCCATTGCAATTTTTCGCTTGGCAATAGGTTTGTTGGGAACCAGACACTTTCGGCAAGCCACCGTAACAACTCACCTTGGTTATATTGTTCTCCTTTTCCATCCACTACTTTAACAAGTGTTGCCAATGAAACGACTAGTCTTCCCTTATCGGCAATGTACATATCGCGGGCAGTGAAAAAAGGAGTAGTACCCTTCCAAATAAATCCGGGCGTTGAAGTAGTGAAATATTGTTCTCCCTTGATGTTTATCCAACCTTTATCCAATCCTGTTTTAAATTGCCCATCATGTGTGATGCGTGCATAACTAATATACGGTTGGCCATCTTTTAAAACATGTTTAAAATAGCGTTGCACAGGTTCGGGTAAACCGGATAACTGTTGGTAACGAAAGGTTTTGTTGGAAACAATTTTTGATCGCGAGAAGAGCTCTTCTACTTCCTTATTAAACTGTTTAGAGAAATTTATTTTTCCTATAATCAATGTAATTGTAAGAAGTCCAATTAGGAAGGAGATAATTGCCATAATGGCTTTTGTAGTTAAGTATTGATTTCACTTTTCTTTTTTTTGAAGCCAAGGTCATATTTTATTCTTTCCTGGATTGCCAGATTTTTGGGTTTAAAAACCAGGATGGTTACTATACCCCAAACCGTGATTAAAAATCCCATATAGTTAATCACATTTTTATCCGTAATGTCGGCAGTAAAAGCAATATCAACGGTTGAATGAAAAATAGCACAGATTAGAATGCTTCCTTTTGATGAGTTATACAGCCACGTTAATAAAATGCTGCCTGTGAGTAAACTGAAAAGCCAACCAGCAATTCCAATAAACCCCATTGTTACATAACCAGGTCTATAAAGGAATAAAGGCAAATGCCACAGTGCCCAGAATAGTGTCAGGACAATACTTGCGGTTAATGCGTTCATTTTATTTTGAAGTCGGGGTAATGCAAAACCACGCCACCCGACTTCTTCCCCTAAGCCGAAAAAGATAAGATTGTAAATGAAAAATGTTATGAAGTGGAATTGTGGAAATTCTTTTGTTCTCAGCAACCCCGATAAATCGATTGGTGTTTTGTCAACGAAGTAGCTTATTATTAAAGCAAGAAAGGCAAGAATAAACGGGCTAAGCAATGCTATTGTTAAATAGATTAGCGGTTTGGTTTGAAGGCATTTGGCCAGAAGGTTTTTGATACCTTCCTTTTTTAAAAAAATCCACGTTGTGATGAAGGAAGCAACTAAAGGTCCCAATCCACCGATGGCATGATGAAAGGGAAACGTAGGTAGGTTAGTCAGCCCGAAAACATGGGAATATAATGGCAACCAAATTATCCATGAGAATAAGTAAGCGAGTACAAAATATGTTAGTAATTGTCTATTCATTAGTATCTATTATCCATTTGAATAACCCCTAATTATTCTGTTTCATACATTTTCAATTTATTGGTGAGCAGTTGAATTTGTTGATGCATATTATCTATTCGGTGCAATAAATACGTAATGGTTTCAATTCCTTCCAGGTTAATGCCCATTTCACTATGTAAGCGCACTAGTTTTTCCAGATGAAGTAACTGACTTGCTTGTACAAATTTCTGCTCTTCAATCTCAGTGATTTCTACAAGTCCCGATTCATGCAAGGAGTAAATCAGCGACAACTCAATATTATGGTGAATACAAAATTCACTGGCGAGTATCATATCTTCTGATTGCATAAAAGAAGTTATTTATGTTTTCGATAATTCGGTAAAGAGAACTTTTTGTTGTTCAGTAAGCTTGGTCGGTAATTTTACAGCATAGGTAACATATAGGTCTCCGGCCTCACCTTCCTTTTTGTACACTGGAAATCCTTTTCCTTTTAACCTCACTTTCATGCCCGGTTGTGTTTCGGGGGTTACTGTCAACTTTACTTTTCCTTTCAGTAGATCAATTGTAGTTTCTCCACCGAGTACGGCAGTGTATAAATCGATAGAAACAGTTGTATGCAAATCGTTTCCCATCCGTTTAAAAAGAGTATTGTTTGCAATGGAAAAAGTAATATAGAGATCACCTGCAGGGCCATTGTTTGCGCCCGGTGCGCCATGCCCTTTCAATTTTATTACCTGTCCGTTTTCAATACCTGCCGGAATGGTAATGCGTATGTTCTTTCCGTTAACAGTGAGGGTTTGTTGATGTGTTTCAAGGGCATCTATTAAATTAAGTTTTAGTTCAGCGTTATAATCCTGCCCCCTGAATTTTGTTTGGCTGCTCCGTGCCTGGCCTCCAAACATGGATTCAAAAAAACTTGAAAAGTCGTCATCATCTGAAAACTGCTGACCACCTGCATATCCTGATTGTTGCTGCGACTGGCGTTGTTTCTCAAACTGTTCAGCGTGTTGCCAATCCTTTCCATGCTCATCGTATTTCTTTCTCTTTTCAGGATCGCTTAATACTTGGTTGGCCTCATTTATTTGTTGAAATTTTTTCTGCGCATCTTTATCATTCGGGTTAAGATCGGGGTGAAGTTTTCTGGCTAGTTTTCTATACGCTTTTTTTATATCCTCTTCAGAAGCATTTTTATCTATTGCTAAGATTTTGTAGTAATCAATAAATTCCATTGGTGATGAGAAGATATTAATTGACCTTTTTGGTTGTAACTAGACATATCCATAGACGTATGGCGCAATGCCTTTTCAATATTACCTCCAATGCCCTTGTGCATACCGCCATCCGCCACGAGTTTGAACCAATGTCCATCTACCCACACAGCCGATCTTCTTGGCTTCACCCAATGACCATTAGATACTTTATAGGATTTTGCGCGTTGGTTCCACCTCCAGGAATCCCCAATGTAAACGAATCCTGGACCGGGTGAGGCTGGAATTATCATAACCTGAGGGTTTAGAAGGTTGTTCCGTTACTACGGCCCTGCAGCCCGACAGCGATGAGAGGACGGTGACAAACAGTGTGATTTTAATAATTGAAGTTAGAGGCGTCATACTAGTATTGCTTACGAGAATTTATTTACCTGTTGTTTTTTCTTAAAAATGAGCGCCCCAAATAAGAATGAACCAACAAAGAGAAAGAGAAACAAATAGAATAGCGTTTCCGCAACAGAAGCTGCTCGGGGAGCAATGCCTCCAAATCCGAAAAGTGCGGCCACCATGGCCAGGGCGAAGAATGTGATTGAGTATCGAAACATGTTAATTGGGTTGAAAATTTTAATTGAATATAAATTGATTAATGATCTTTAATAATTGGCGGGCATACCTTCAGTTCTCTTTCAAAGTAGACCAGTTGCTTTTGAGCACCTTCTTCCTGGGGTAAGCAACAATAAATATTGTTGGAATAACTGCTGATGACCAATTTTTGGTTGGGGCGCATCCGGTCAAATACAACCTCACCATTTTTATACTTGTTTTCCATGATCATGATTCATTTAGTTTGACGAATAGTTTGGGGGTTCAGCAGTTAATTCTCTATTTTAATCATGTTTCTTTTTCTTGGAGTTATCATGTCCGGAGTTTTTATTTCCGGGATGTTCACCATACGTCTTTTGCCGATCGCCCTGATAGCCCCCTCTTTTGTAATCCCTTTTGTGCTCATTAAAATGATCATAAGGGGAAGAGCCACGATAACCCGTCATTACAACTTTATATCCATTATATAGATTATAGTTTCTATATCGGTAAGGCAGATGAGACCGATGAACCCATCCACTGGTTCCATAATAAATGAACATAGACGATTGAACATCATAATAGGCTTCTACATCCGGTATGTAGTAGTATTGTACTTCAGGGTATCCTGCGGGACCCCAGGCGGGTGGTGGGCCAATGGTTATTGCTACCTGCGCCATCAATGCGTTTGAAATCAACAGCAAGGTTATCAATGCGAAACTGATTTTTAGATTTTTAAAGGAATCTTGTTTTTTGTTCTTAATAACTTCCATGATCTAAAGTTGAGAGTGCTATTAGTTGGTATAGAATATTCGTGCCAATTTGCTTTAGCGCTTAAATTCTGCCTTGAACTGATATGTTGTTTGACCGATGGGAAGTTAATGACACAGTGGGAAAGCCCTACTTCTCACTTTTTAGACCTGAATGGTAAGTATGTTTAAAAGATTTACTTTTTTTCAGTAAAAATTGGGCTTACTTTTCTTTGTCAGATAATGTTGGTGTGCATTTTTGACTTCCGGCATAAGAAGATATACGGATACACTTACGATAGAAGCAAAAAAGCACCATACGGAAATAACATAGTATTCATAAAATACGACAGTCAAAAGAAAGGAAAGTAAAATTGTTACTCCGAGTAACCACATTCGCTTAATATGGGAAAAGACCGGTGGAAAGATGGTAACAAAGATGTAGAAGAGGGCCCCGTAGCCTCGGAGCTTAATAGGATAATCTTGTAGGTAGGAGATATGATGTTCGATTATTTTGGCTTCTACCCGATAGGTCATCAGACAATATGCCAGATAGATGGATATGACAACGCCTATTCCAACCAATAGCCGCTGTATATTCTTACGGGTGGATTGTTTCTCTAAAAGAAGTAAGGCAATGGGTACCCACAGCGGCCAGACTACCTGCGCGAAGAATAAGAAAATATAAGTAAGGAATTGTTGCCTTATCAGATGGTCGGGATTTCGCAACGCAAGCCACAAGAAGCCTTCTGTAATTTGCTGGGCAGCAAAAAATAAAGGGATACTTGCAAAGAGCATTTGAGATGGGTGTTGGGCTTTCCGTAGGGAGGCAACCCCAATGACAGTGAGTACCACACCGGCTCCGAAACTTGCATTGGCTGAGAAACACATTGATGTGCAAGTTATTTCTTAGTAGGAGGGAACTGCTTCATAATTTTATAGACAGCTTCATTAATTTTGTCTTCCGTCAGCTCAATATCACTGTCGTTGAGCGTGGAAATTCCCCATCCTCTCCACACCAGATTATTGTTCTTTGAATCCATCAGGTCAATGATGAGTGTTCCTTCCTGGTATTGATAAACATTCCCCTGAGTGCGCATCCAATATGGACCATAATTATAACCATAGGCAGCGGGCTGTATCATCGATTTATTGTCCACAATGATATGATAGTGAACTTTCAAGTCCGCATTTTCTTTTAGATAGCTCATGTTCTTTGAGGTTAATTGCATCTCAAGCGCCTTTTTAATTCGCTTATCCGTCAGCTCATTGTATAAAAGAGGATTGTTTTTAGCCTCAATATCTTTAACCGGTAGCCAGCTAAATGTTTTGTAAAGCCGGAGATTAACGTCTTTGTCGTAATCAGATTTAACGCGAATTTGATTACTACAACCAGTTGCCAGGAAAAGAGTTGCTGCAGATAATACTATGGAACGGATATTCATAGGTTAGTTGCTTTTTTTAGTGCGGGTTGTTTCGAAAAGTATTTTTTAACAAAGGCATGCTGCTGATTCCTGGTCATTTTATCGGCCTGCTTTACTGAGATTTTTATATTGGCAAAGCGATGATCCTTATTGATAGCATTTAGCAGCTCAACTTTGGCGTCAGTAGGTCCAAACAGAATGATCTCTTCATATTTTTTTATAACCTCACCCAGTTTTTTATAATAGGCAGCTTGCTCATGTTGCTCACGGTTGTGCATCTGGTTTTCGCTTCTGCCCAGGCTATTTTCTTTATCCTGATGAGTAAAGTCATTGGTTAATGTGGTCGTGGTAATCGGATCTTCTGTAAACTCCGTGAGGTGAGCATTTGAATGATCCATCCATATTCCTATTTTTTTTGCTGTAGTCATGGGTATGTTACGTTTAGAGATAGTTTGGAAATGCTTATTGCCTAGTTTCTGCTTTCCGGAGGTGCAGGAATTTCATTTGGGGCCTTTGGCCTTTCTGGCTCTTTACCCGGTATAACCTCCGGAGTCTTCACAGGCCAAATTTTCACGGGCGGTTCCTCCGTAGGTTTTATTTCAGGTTTTTCCGGTGGAAATGGAACTTCCATAGGTTTCATTGATTGTTTCATATAAAGCTACTTCGTGCTTACCTAACCTTTTATGACGAAGGTCATTATTGGTTAATAGTTTATTTCTTTATTGGATAGGTCCATATCGCACAGTCCAGATGGTTAACTATACCTTCGGCCACACTTCCAATAAAGAGATGGGATAATCCTTTGCGGCCATGAGTACCCATCACAATCATATCTGCTTTTATTTCATGAACAAAATCAATAATGGCATTCTCAACATAGAAGTTATCCCGTGTGTTAACGGTGTAGTTCTCCAGCTTATGATGTTTTGCAAACTTTTCCATTACGGCCCGTTCATCTGAAGTGCGGTTAAGATTGTTAGGTGTATTCACCAGCAAAAGGTGTAGCGTTGCTGAAAAGAAGTCCTGTAATTTCTTGACATGCTTTACCAGATGATTTTCTTCCGGGAGAAGGGTGGTGGGAAAAAGAATATTTTTGATTTTGTTCAACTTGAAAGATTTCCGGATGGCCAAAACGGGTAGGGAAGAAAGTCGAACAATTTTTTCAGTGTTTGACCCAATAAAGAAATCTTTTAGTCCCGTGGCGCCCTGAGTTCCCATCACAATCAAATCAGCCTTGTGCTCTTCGGCAAAGCCATTGATAGTGCCAAGGATGGGTCCAAGTTTAACAAATGAATACACTTTTATATGCTCTTTGCCGTACTTGCTTTTCATTTTTGTAAATTTCTTCTTCGCGCTGGCCTCCATGTCTTTGAGATAGCTGGCCTCAAAGTATAGTGTTGGCATTAGCATGGAATCATGCAGCACTGGTAGCTCGACTATATGAAGTAGCATAACCTGACCTCCACTTTTGCTGGCAATCTCTATAGCAAATTGAAAGGCCTGAAGTGATGTTGCAGAGAAATCACAAGGAACTAGTATCTTTTTCATGCTGCGTTTTTATTTAATTGAGGTACCTTCTTAGAATCCAGGCGGTAGTTTCATGTTGCTCCATAATTCCGGTAAGGAAATCCGTGGTGCCTGCATCTTTATTTTTATCGGTGCATTCTTCAATGTCTTTTCTAAGTTCTTTGATCACTGATTCATGGTCGCTCAGTAACTCCTTCATCATTTCTTTTTGGGGTGGATATTTTCCTGGTGATTCTTTGAGTCTTGTTAGTTTGGCAAACTCCTTGGAGGTTCCGATCGTTTTGCCTCCGAGTTTGTTGATGCGCTCAGCGACCAGGTCAATAGTTTCTTCCAATTCGGTATATTGGCTCTGAAACAATTTGTGTAACTCCATAAAGCTTTCTCCTGAAACATTCCAATGAAATTTTCTTGTTTTAATATACAGGGTCATTTCATCTGACAAAATGGTGGAGAGTAATGAAATGCTTTTGTGAAGATGTTTTTCCGTAATGCCGATTTCTGGTTTCATAGTTCTAGTGATTGAGGAAGTTTTAAGTCTCTAAATAGCCAAGTTCTGTCAATAGGATTTTTAATAGGAGTTAGAACCGATTTGTTTCTAACTCCTATGGATTTTTCAAAAAGTAATTTGTTTAGCAGGCACGGGTTCTAATTCCATGGTTAGCGTAGACGGGCTTACCTTAGTAAGTTCAACTTCGCATGAGATGCTTACTTCATCACTTACTAACAATCCTCCCGTTTCAATAGGGGCGTTCCAAACAAGGCCCCAATCGCTTCGTTTGATTTTCCCCATAACCGTAAATCCAGCCTTTTCATTTCCCCAGGGGTCTTTAACGATTCCACCGAATTCCACTTCCAGCTTTATGTTTTTGGTAATGCCCAGCATGGTGAGCTCTCCCCATAGTTCATGGACTCCATCCTTATCAGGTTTCCCGATTGTGCTGGAAGTAAATGTTATCTGCTTGTGGACTCCTACATCAAAGAAATCGGCACTCTTCAAATGCACATCACGTTTTTCGTCACCTGTAGTAATGGAGGCGGCATCTATCCAAAGATCAATTTCAGCCGTGGTAAAATCCTTGGCATTTGTATAAATACTGGCATCAAATACTTTGAATGATCCTTTTGCATGAGCGATCATAAGATGCCTTATTTTGAAAGCAATCTCACTGTGGGATTGATCAATTGACCATTTCGTTTCTTTTACTAAAGCTTCTTTGTGCATTTTTTTTGTAGATTATAGTTTTCTCAATTCGTGTTTTTAACTGTTAAGTCTTTGAAAGCCTGACCTAACTTTTCCATATCATGGTTAAATTCAATCTTGAATTTTTCCCAATTTTCCTTTCCATCCTCCTTGTATTCATCCATTCGCTTTTTCAAGTCAGTGTTCTTCTGTTCCAAAGCAATAATTGTATTTTGATATTCGGTTTTGGCCACATTTTTTTTGTCTTGAATCCTCGAGTTAAATTCTGCTATACTTTTGTTATTGGCAGCAATCTTCTCATTCGTTTCTCTTCGATAGTTTTCCATGTCCCGGGTATACTCTTCATTTGCATCTTCGAGATCTTGATTTGCCTCAGAGACGTTTTGTTGCGCGTTTTCGACTTTTTGAGCTGGCGTATTGCAGCTACTTAGCATTGTAATGGCTAGCAAGGCTGTAGCCGATGACATTAGGATTGATTTTTTCATTTTTAGTTTATTTTGTTTTGTTGAATAAAATTTTCAATGTCAGGCCTTACTTTATCTTGCTACATTCAATGGCACATTCACGGCAAGCTTCCGCGCATTTTTTACAGTGTTCGTGAGAGTGCCGCTCACATTCTTCCGCACAGGCAGTGCATATTTCGGCACAAAGCCCACAGATTTGCCTGGCAAAATTGCTTCCGCTGGCCATCGCCTCGATGGCCAAAAAACATATCGCAGCACAATCATGATTTAGCTTTATGCAATGAGCAAGCATTTTGACATTTTGTTCTTCAAGGCAGGCACTTTCGCAATGCGAGCATTCTATTGCACAGGTTGAACAGGCATCGATGCAGCTTGTATATTTTTCATGGCTCATAGTCAGGTGGGTTAAAAGTTTACCCTTCGATAAACTTGATTTGATAATTCTTGTACAGGGTCTCTGTCTCTGCGGAGGTCTTTAATATCTGTGCCGATTTTAAAAGCAGTTATACACTTCCCAAATCATAGTGAGTGAGGCAATGTGGGAATTTTATGACGTTAGTTGGAGCGTTATTTCCCCGATTTTATCCATTTGTTGGTACTTTTTAAGGTTGAAATAAATTCGATTTTTTCTATACGCTTCGTGAGTCTTAAAAAGACAGGAGCCAGTGAAATCAATTGAATTTTTCCTTACAAAGATTTTGATTTCTGGGGTTTGGTGTGATGCACATGATTTGGGGGCATCCAAATCGCGACTACTGTTTTACAATCGTGTTCCCCGACAGGGTAATGGCGCCCGTACTTGCATAGGCTTTGCCATCGAGTGTTGCTCCTGTATTGAAGGTGATTGACTGCATTGCCAAAATCGTTCCTTTAAAAACTGAAGTTGTACCAAACGTGGCAGAACTTCCCACTTGCCAGAAGATATGCGAAGATAATGCCCCACCGCTCAGTTTAACTTTTCGATCAGATGTTGTCGTAAGGGTAGTAGCTATCTGAATAATAAACACGGCATTTGCATCTCCTTTTGCGTCAAACGTCACGTCACCAGACGATACTGCTAGTGATGACGTTGATTTGTACAAACCAGGTGTAAGCGTAAGTCCACCTATATTTCCTGACAAGGTCACAATATCGGTGCTGGTGCGCCCGGCAACATCATTATACGCTGTAGTTAAGTCAAGCTTTGCCTGATTAGCTACCGCGTCATTGATGTGTTGGGTGCCATTCAAAATGCCTGGAGGAAATCCACCAATAGAAGAGCCAGGGCTTAAGCCCATATCGCCAGTAATGGTTGTTGTTCCCGTGCTGGTAATACTGGATCCAGCCAGTATTGCTAATGTTGATACACTACCGAGTGTCACATTAGTCTGTACAACTGTTTGAACTGGTATAACGGTAGTATTAGGAGAAGGATCATTCTTTTTACATCCGGTTATCACTACAGCCGATGCCAATGCAAGGGATGTTAAAATAATTTTCATTTTCATTTTTAGTTTTTTTTAAGTGAATCAGGAGCTACCTCAAAACTCAGATCTTCATCCCTCAAGGCTATCAGATAATACGTCTATTAGCTTCCTTCCAGAAAGGTGAGGTGATATCTTGTGAATGAGGTTATACTTTTATGGTCAAGTCTTGCATATGTTACTGTTGCGCATTGCTGATTTGGTAAGTAAAAAAAACGCTGCCCTGATGGTTAATCGGAACAGCGCTCTTGGTTTATTAAGCTATGCTAAGCTTCTTTGATCTTAATGCTTATCATGGTTCTTATCATGTCCACCTTTATTAGCGTGATCATCGTTGCTATCGCAATCCTGATGTCCTTTTACTTCGTCTTTATCATCATATTTTTCGCTGTCATTCTTGTCAGCCTTCTCTCCACACTTTTTATGAAGTTGGATATTGCCACCCAGCAAATTGCCAGCAACACTATAACCATTAGAGACTTTTAAACTGAAACTATCGTTACGACCGGGTTCACCGTTATCTTTTACAACTACGGTGTAAGCGAATGAGCCTTCGCCATTTACTTTAGCTACACCTTCAATCTGGCGTGTAACTGCATCAATTACGATATAAGCAGTAACGCTCGTACTCTTAATCTTGACACTATTCGCACCATGATCTGTAAATGAAAGTTGTCCCCAGAACTTATTATTCTTGATACCACCAGATACTCCGAACGTTGCTTTTTCACCTGATGTTCCGTTGATCCAACCGCCACCAGTTACAAAATCTTTGCAAATGGTGGGAGGAGTTGTAACCGTGCCACCGCACGCAGAGATCGTATTTGTGATCATCGTTACGGCACCATTCAAGGCCCACATTCTGCCAGTTACAGCAGCTCCATAAGTCATGCTGATGCTTGTGTTGGCCACGACAGTTCCCATAAATTGAGCGCCATCAATCGTTGCTGATGAACCCACTGCCCAATACACATTTGGCCCAGCGCAAGTTTGATTGCTATTGTTAAGTGCTATTACATTTGAACCGGCCATGGTTACAAGGGTAGTTCCCATTTGAAAAATGAAGACCGCATCAGGATTACCTTGAAAGTCAAGATACATGGTTCCATTTACTTGCAAATTGGCAGACGGAGCAAAACTATACACACCTGGTGTGAAAGTAAGTCCGTTCAATTGCGTAACACCGGAATACGTTGTGCCAGCTACTTGCGCTACAAGATAATTGTAGGTAGTAACGGCATCATTGTGTGCTTGTGCAGCAACTGGCCCACTTGCATAAATGGTTCCAGTCACAAGGCCTAAACCTGGAGTAACAGTTCCAGGACCTGAAATAGAATTATAAGGTGATTGCTGAAACCCGGTCAATGCACTTCCAGGACTAACACCAATATCTCCGGTAATAACAGAAGCACCAACATTTGTAATGGTCGTTCCCGCTAATACCGCAAATGTTGAAGCACCTCCTGAGGGGATGTTAGTTGTAGAACTAACGAGCTGGGTCGGATTCAATGTTTTATTTGATAATCTACCTTGATTACCATTTGACGGTGTTGGATCCAGATTTAAATTGGAGCACCCTGTCATCACCACAGCCGCTGCTACCGCAAGGGATGTTACTAGTTTAGTTATTTTCATTTTACTTTTATTTAGTTCGGTTTAAATTGTTGACACAGCTTATGCCATGATGAGCAACAAATGTGGGGAGATAAGACTGTGCATATGTTATACAACGACTATTAATTGTTACATCCATTACACATTCTCTAAATTAGCCAGTCGCCTGTGTTGAGACTGCTTGAAAAAGGATGGCGAGAAGCCTGTAATTTTTTTAAATTGATTGGACAAATGAGCTACACTGCTGTAATGCATTTTATAGGATATCTCAGTTAGATTAAGTTCATTATAAAGAAGCAGCTCTTTCACCCGTTCAATTTTATGCTTGATAATGAACTGTTGAATGGTAATTCCTTTGACTTCGGAAAATAGGTTCGATAGGTAGTTATAGTTATAGCTTAGCTTTTCACTGATGTAATCCGAGTAGTTCACTTTAGGTAGCTCATCTGAATGATGAATCATTCCCACCACTATATTCTTGATTTGTTCAATCACCTCACTTTTTTTATCCTCCAGCAATTCCAATCCTGATTCAAGCAAATGATCTTTTAATTCCAATCGCTGGTCAAGTGTCAGTTCTTCTGGCATTTCAACCATTCCCAGGTCAATCACAGAGTACGTCAATCCCTGGCGCTTAAACTCCTCCTTTACAATCATTTTGCACCGCAAGCTGACCATGTTCTTGATGTAAACTTTCATACATTTTTTATTTTAGGTCTCGTTCTCTTGAATGGGTGTAGTCAATTTTCATTCCACCAAAATTGACGCTCAAATGGCCAAAATAGGAATCATGCGGTGTAACGAATGATCCCCTTTTGAGTGACTCTGGGAGAAAATTCTACATCGGCATTGATTTCACAGATTGTTCAATTGCTTCCCTAGTCTGGAAGGGCATTGCAATTTTGATTTCAATAGTTTAGCGTAGCTATTAAATTAGTATTGTTGCCCATGTTTAAAACATTCTTAATTAAATTGCGCCAATGGTATTTCTTTGAAATCACATTGGTATGAATGCTATCCAGCGTTGTTCGCAATCTTACCAGCGAAGCAGAATCTTTAAGAATGTATTCTTCTGCCCCTAACGCCATGACTTCTGCACGAAGAGCAGGGTCTTCGTGCGTAGTGTAATAAATGACCGGAATGAGAGGATACTGTTTTTTCATCTCCATTAAATAGTGCACTCCCGTTTTAACTTCCGGACCAAAGAAATGGGCTAATACAACAGCAAACGGTTTCTCTTTCAAATGTTCAATTAAATCAGCAGGGTTTGGAAATGGTTTAACCGTGTATTTACCGAGTACCTCTTCAAGATGCACCTTAAACATTTTTTGCTGAGCAACATCATTCTCTACAATAAAAATTAAATACTTCATAGGTCAAGAGTATAGTAAATACTGTACCAATTAATGAAAGACTTAAATGAGCCTTAGCAATTATGTAGCACTGTCTGTGTGGAATCTTCTGAGTGAATACATGGTATTTTCTCTACAATACAGCATTTAACCCATGAAATTAACTCCTTGAAACAATGTTGACCTAGCACATTCTTCATATACATTTATATTGTACCAAAGTCCGGTTGATTCAAAATAAAAAGGCTCTTTAAATTTCTTTAAAGAGCCTTTCTTTATGTGAATCCTTAAAAATTACTTTTTAGGGATTATATCAATTGTTACCCCGCGATTATAAAAACGTTCCTCGGGATAATTATTATCGTAGCGTGCCAAATTCTCGTCTTCACCAAATCCGTAAGATTCAAACTTAACATCTGTTCTGCCGGCAGCAGACATGCTTTTTTCAAGAATGCCTCTGACATCGTTGGCCCTGGCCATTGACAATTCCTGATTATGAGCGGCATCTCCGATGGTATCGGTATAGCCATGAATAATAACGGTTGCATCTTTAAGAATCTTTGGTGCCACAACATCCGTGAGGTACTTTTGGTAAGCAACGATGGCCTCAGAATCATTGAATTCATAAATGACACTGAACCGCTGCCCCATTTCGTCTTTAGGCGGAGTCCACAATACCATGTGTACCGTGGTATCCTTTCTCACCGTCTTACCATTTTGCCCTATCATGGTAATCTTATAATCACCTGATGGGCGCGTACCCAAAATAGATCTACCCGGGATACTCGCATATTCCTCTGTGTAAGGTCCAAAATATTGCATTTTTCCGTTGCTGTCTTTGGCTTCCAAAGACCATGACGTAAATGCTTCTTTCGCTCCTTTCACATTTATTTTCAAATAGCTCTCAACAGGGGCATCGTTTACAGTAAGAAGTTCCACTGGTGCTAAAGATACATTATCTCCTGTCTGATACTGTTGTAAGATGGCAGGCGATTCGCTCCAGATAGACACCCTGCGATCTCCTTCACGTAAAAGTGTCAACTCTTTTTTAGCACCTGGTTGTTCAGATGCAATTCTTGGCTTAGTACGACCTTCCGTATTGATTCGCGAAGGTGCAATGCCAAAGACATCTACCAAATATTTCTTAACAGACTCAGCCATAGCCAATCCATCTTTTTCACCTTGCATAGATGCACCAGCTAACCGGACAACGGCAGAAGGGTTTCCTCCCATACGTTCGCCAAGGATGTTAAGCACATTATAGTAGACCGTCATTTGTCGTGCTGCACGTCCGGACAATTTCTTAGGCGTAAATGTTTCGAGCCTATCTTCTTTAAAATCCTTCACCTGAGATTTGGTGATCAACACATAGCGATTGGGTATTTGAGTAGATCCTAAATCGAAGAACACATAATTACGAATCGGAAATGTTTCACGTATTCTGCGCTCTACCGGAATATTGGCCGGAGAATGAACAGAAAATTTAACATCCGGAACTACAACCGCCATGGGTTGAACCTTTGCAGGTTGGTCAATCATTTTACCTTTTCCAAACTTAAGGGCAGCGCCCACTCGCAATGTACTGACCGTCCACGTTTCAATAGAACGTGGGTCTTGTCCGAAATAAGGTTGAAAAGAAACAAAAGGTGAGAGTACAGTTTGCCATTCTTTAGTATCTGGTGAAAGTGGAATATCATAACCTGCTCCGATTTGCATCGAGACTAATGTTTTGTTCACTCTGCTGAAATCTTCTTTCACCTCAGGTGTTGGCACTTGGTCTGTTATAGCAGGATTGATGCCTAGCTGATAGGTGAATGAACTGGCCGTATTGAAAGCCAACCGTGGGCCACCAAACAAATAAAAATTAGATTTGAACGGAGCAAAGCGAAGACTTGGCTCTACCGTAATATAGCGAAGGTTAGTGGATAGGTCAGCCGGGCAATTACAAGGCGTGATTACTTGTTTGAACTTGCCATTGCGCCCATCATATCCTACTTGCAGCATGCCACCCCATTTTGAATCAGGACGTTGATACTCTACCACCGGTGCGAGATAGAGACCCACACCATTGCCATGACGAAACGCAGCGGGAACAGTTAAATTATCGTTCAACTGCTGGGTAGTGCCACGATAGAAATTAAAATTGGCACCGGCCGCTGCACCAAACAGCCAGGTGGGTTTTGTGTATCTGGTCACCTCCACTTGTGCCTGAAGAGGCGCCCGGAGGCCCGTCAAAATCAAAGCGCTGATAAATAGACTTCTAAAGATCAGGCTATAATAGGATCGCGCCACGCGCGATCCTAATTTAAAGTTTGTGTTTGTTTTCATATTTTTTTCCGATTAAGGCTTGTTGATAATGTTCGTATCGGTCATCGTTACAGCTGCATTTCTGGCGAGCATTCTGCCTTCAGCAACGGCTCCTGAATTCATCGTGATGGATGAAAAGGCCAATATGGTTCCCTGAAAATGGGTATAGTCTCCAATGGTTGCTGAGGCACTTACCTGCCAAAAGACATTCTTGGCCTGGGCGCCTCCAGCAAGAATCACATTGCCACCTGAAGGGGATGGGAAAGGTGCTGTACCAATACTGGTTAATGTGGATCCAATTTGAAAAATCCAAACTGCATTCGCATCACCTTGTGCATCCAGGGTAAGATCGCCATTCTGTAATAACATTGAAGTTGCAGATGTATAAATACCAGGGGCAAGTGTTTTACCACCTAAATCGGCAGGTGCTACTGCCGGTGCAGGTAAAGTTGCTCCGGCTGCTTGATTGTAGGCGGTTGTCAAATCGTTTTGCGCTTGCAACAACATGGCAGCCACACCAGGGGGGGCAAGATCATCAGAGGCGTACATTGCTCCACCGACTATGATTGCAGGAGGGAATCCGGTTATCGATGAACGGACGCCAGGATAGATTCCAACATCCAGATTATTAATAACACTGAAGCCGGCATCGTTACTCACACCCACACCGGCAATAATTCCGAACCGTTCTACCGATTGCAGGTTAATAACCAATGGACCCAATGTTGCATTCGTATTGAAGTTCCACACGTAGTCATTCGCTATTGGGGTGCCCGCCACATTTTTGGCTGCCGTTGTAATCGTAGCGGTATATGTGGTACTTGATAAAAGGTTACTGGTTGGTGTAAAGGTTGCTGTCGTACCCGAATAAGCCACAACTCCTGAAACCGGATTTGTACCAATCATTACAGTAAATGATGAAGCAGTAATCGTTAATGGATCCATTGCTTCACTGAAAATTGCACTGACTACTTTATTAAGCGCTACGCCAGTGGCCAGGCTGAGCGGGTCAGTGGAATTTACTTTAGGCGCAGAAATAGTACCTGTGGTAAATGACCATACGTAGGCATTTGCCAACGCTGTACCACCAACATTCTTAGCCCCTGCTGTAATGGTTGCTGTATAGAGAGTGTTTGCTGTAAGATTAGCAGCAGGTGTAAAGGATGCCATTGTACCAGTATAGGTAACGGCTCCGGTAATGGATGTTGTACCTTGTTTTAGGGTAAACGTTGATGCCGTAATAGTTAATGGATCCATGGGCGCATTAAAGGTTGCGGTAACTACTTTATTCAGGAATACACCCGTGGCATTGTTAACCGGATCGGTAGCCACCACAGAGGGTAATACCGTTGTACCTGTGCTAAAAGTCCAGACGTAACTAACTTGCAGGGCATTGCCCGTTAAATCTTTAACTGATGTTGCTACGGTACCGGTATAGGTACTGTTGGAATTGAGTTTTGGACTAGGTGTAAAACTCATGGTATAGGTTGCAGCATCGTAGGTTAATGAGCCTGAAATCTCAGCGGCACTTTTCGACCCTCCTGCAATACGGCCACTGCCAACAGGGCCCGTTAAACTAAACGCTGTAGGCATGATCGTGGCAGGATCCATAGCTTCATTGAATGTAATTGTAATTACCTGATTGAGGGGCACACCAGTAGCGAGGTTTGCCGGGTTTGTTGACACCACGAGCGGGCATAAACCCACCTTCTCCACATTCTCATCTTTACAACCGCCTATAAACGCTGTCAGGAGAAAGGCAGCGAGTCCGGTTATCCATAGTCTTCTTGTTTTCATGATTTTAAATTTTAGATTATTCTTTGTTTAGTTAAAAAAGAAGCGCCCACTAAAGGGTCGCTTCGTTAAGTTTATTTATGGTTTTGTAATAGCATTCGCGTCAAGAATTACTGCAGTCTGTGCCAGGGCTCTGCCATTCATCGATGCTCCTGTTTGGAATGTGATCCCTGTCTGTGACAAGATGATTCCTTCAAAGTGAGAGCCTGTTCCAATGTTCACCGTACCGGCTACCTGCCAGAAAATATTCTTAGGCTGAGCACCACCTAGTAGGGTAATGTTCACCGCATTACTCATGGTGAGGTCACCGGCAATCTGAAATATCCAGGTATCATTAGCGCCACCTGAAATAGTAACACTGGAGGGCAGTGTAACCGTATTCGTCCATTTGTAAAGTCCGGGCATAAGAGTTTGTCCTCCAATATTTCCGGTACCGAGTTCAGAGAAATCCGGGGTGGGACGACCAGCCGCATCGGTATAAGCTGTCATCATATCGCTGACAGCCGTGGTCAGGTTAATACCTGTCGGAGCTGCCATGTCTGCTGCGTAAATTTTTCCTGTAATTTCCGGGGCGGTCGCATATCCGGTTGCATTCGTTAATCCAAACCCGGTAACAAAAGAAGTGGCGCTAATGATACCTGGATATTTCAGATTGCCGGTGACCTCACCA
>JANMYO010000051.1:0-5438 GCA_031382175.1 Bacteroidia bacterium
GCCAAGTGCAGCTTTCTGATCACCCATTTGCATATACGTGCGTCCCAAATTAACTAACACGACCGCCTGACTGGGGTGGCCATTGGGATATACTTTGTTCCAGATAGCTAATGCGGTTTCAAAATTATTCACTGCATCGCCATAAAGTTTAAGCTGCAAATACATAAATCCGATGTTGGTATTAGCGATCGCAATTTTAGGATGGTCTTTCCCATGTAAATTTTCATAAACGCTGAGTGCTTTTTCATAAAACTCCAGCGCCTTGTCAGCATCGGTTTGACTATACACCAGGCCAAGATCATTATAGGAAGCAGCCATAGCTTCACCATTTCTTCCTCCTGTATTTTGTCTGACCTGCAAGGACATCAGCCCATTCTCTTCTGCCTGGTTTAATTTCCCGGTACTCAAATACAGCGAACTTAAATGCGAAAGACATTGAGCAGCCTCCAGGGAATTTTGTTTCCCCGCCTCGGTGAATTTTACCAGGGCTTGCTGAAGATTTTCCATGGCTAAATCATTACGGGCCTTGTTGAGGTAGAGAAAGCCCAGATTAGTTTTGGTAATCGCCTGAATGAAAATAACATCGCTCTTGACTGCATTCAAAACCTGTTCAGCTTCATCCAGGTTTCCCTGAAGAATTGAAATTTCAGCTGATTTATTCAGGAGAATGGCAGAAGCAGCGGCATCAGAAGTTAATGATATCGAATTCAGAACCAGCAGTTTTGCTTCTGCATAATTAGCTGAAGTGATCAGGGAATCGATTTTTATTAATGAAGAATACTGGCCACAAAGAGCCATCGGCACAAGGCAGATCAATGGGAGTAAGAAAAATCTGCGCATGATTAGAACCGATAGAAGTAAGTAAAGGAAGAAACCAGCTCACGCGTCAGTCCGTCCGGATTAACATCGCGCTGTATAAGTTTGTGGCCCATAAGGAGCTTAACCCCAGATTGAACATTAAAATTGTAGCCGATAGTACTAATTATTGAAAGAGCCAGTCCTTTTGCTTCCTGCGGACTTACTCTTTGTTCAGGGGAGTTTGCAGCCGGACCAGATTTTGTGAATTCATCCTTTTTTATCCGGTAAATGGGTAGGAATCCAGCTGAAAAGTTAAATTTTGAAAAACGAAAATTACGTTCTACCCTAAGCATCACATCAATGCCTCTTCTAAGGTCTTTTGCCTGATTATATTGATTGACATATTGCTCTTCGTCTGTTCCCGCCCAGGCACTCCAGATAAATTGATTGTTATTTTGATTGAGTGGGATTTGAATTCCGGTGGCAAAAAGCCATTTTCTGTTGATTAAGGAGAGACCGGTAATAAAATCATATGTTCCAAGACTGGTTTGATAGTACATGGGCAGCGGAAGACCGTTTGTTGCTTTGTCTGATTGATTCGTTGGTATTTTGCTGCCTACTGACAGGTTGAGATCAAACTGGTCAGAAGAATAAATGTTTCTCGTGAAGCACAGCGAAATATCACCTACACTGTTTGTATTGGCCAGCCTGCCCTCCACAGCCTGATAAGGTAATTTTACCTGGAAGGAATTTTTGCTGTTAAGGCTAAAATTTAAATCGGCCGTAGCTACATAGACAATAGGGGTGAGCGTTGTAGTGCCCCGGTAGAAACTGAATTCCATGCTACGGAGTTTGAGTGCAATCTTTTTATTGTAAGGCTGATCGGGTTTCATGGCGCCCATGGTACAAAAACCGGCATCGCTGCACCCTTGTGATAAAGCCGCTGTATAAATACTAAAAAGAATAATTGAGAGAATAATTTTCTTCATAACTTCTTCGCTAAGTTATGAATGCTGGTTGCATTATCAAAGGTGATTTTTTAAGAAAATGATGGAATGAAAGACTTTCCATCTCTTGTAAAGCATCATCGTTTCTTACAAATGGACTTTGTTCAAGACACATACATTTTGTTGTGGCTTGTTGCTTACACATTGCTACCTCAAATGGTCTTTAATCCATTTACTAATTTGGTCAAACGTCAATTCACTCTTAGCCGCTTTTATAACGAAGTCAAACTTCTCATCTTGTTCCGTTGTAATGTCTAGCTGATTCTCCAAAAGAATTAACCTCATCAAGACATAAGCTGTTCTTTTATTTCCGTCAACAAATGGATGGTTAGAAATTATACTCTCAAAAATAGCTGCTGCTTTATCTGCTGGGTCTGGATAAAGATCATGGCCGTCAAATGTTTGGTATGGTCTGTTTATAGCTGACTCGAGCGCTCCACTGTCTCTTATCCCTTTTGCTCCTCCAAATTTTTCGATTAGAATGTCGTGAATCTTTTCGACCTCACTAAACTCAATCATTTAGCGAGTCTTTCAAGTAGTTCTTTATCCTCCGTTAAAATGTTCCTAAAATTCTTTGTTAGAATTAATCTGTCTGCTGGTTGTTTCTTCGCTTGCTTTAAAAAGTCTAAAATGTCTTGAAGTACGCTGTCAGGCACATTGTCCAACGATTTTTGTATTTCGTTCTTAATTTCTTTGGTGCTCATAGTTCGTTAAGTCTGCCGCGAATTTACTAAATTTCACCAAATAGATAATCATGGGTCGGGCAATAAGCCACAACGTTTATGTTTATGACGGATTGAACCAGCACTATGGCATATGCACTCTGCTAGCGGCTGGCCATCAGGTATAACCCAATTTTTGTTGAAAATCTTTGACAATTTCTCTCCTGTCAAATTCCACTCTAAAATTTTTCCTTCGTTGTCGATTAGAGCATTTGTCGGAATACTGGCAATGTTAAACATATAAAGAATTTCCCCACCCTAACCCCTAAGCTCTGAAACATGAGCCCGTCTTGATTACTTCCCAAAATTTATTTTGCCCCATTCATTTTTTCTCTTAATTCGATTTGACCCTGAATAAATTGTTCTGCTAGTATTTTCGCTTCGCTTATTGCTTCCTCTCGCGTATTGTGAAACTTGTCGCTTAGCTGTCGACCGAGTCTTAGGTATTTGTTTGGTCTTGATGGAAAGATGAACGGGTAATATTCCTTTCTATTTGTCCCCTTATTCGTTTCTGCTTTTGCACCAATTAGAAATTTTACTTTTTTATCATTGATCTTGATATGCATTGGCTCCAATTGTATTGGGTCACTTTTCTCAATTTGTCGCTTTGGTTTGTCGCTTAGCAATGAACTGTAAGTCAAATATATCGTTTTTGAATAGTCCCTGTCGTAGTTGGAAATTGAACTGCTAACTGCAATTGAAATTCTTATATCGACCTCTCCAAGATCAATATTGTCCTGCTGCTCATAGCAGTCAAACCAATCGCAAATTGATTGAATCAAGTCGGCATTGAGGTCGTCTTGCTGAAAAGTCAACAAGTAACTCTCTTGATTTGTTTCTTTCCACTTTTTGACCTCGATGCTATTGGATTCTAAAAGGTCCGAAATAATTTTAAAGTCCTCTCTTTCCTTAGTTTTTATTTCGAAGTCAAAAGTGTCCATAAAAAATTACCGCCAACATATTGTGTGTGACTATGTGTATTAAATACATTCCCTTTATGTCAGAGTACAATAGCTGTATATGGGCATAAAAAAACCTTTCAAGAAAATATATACTGAAAGGTTCTATTGGATCGAAGCATATCTACATCCCCAGTGACTGATTCTCTACCGAAGCCAGTTCGATTAATTTTTCGTACTCAGCCGCATTCAGGTCGTTGAAAAAATAGTGAATTGGATTCACGTGTACACCATTGATGAATACTTCGTAGTGCAAGTGTGGCGCGGTAGAGAGGCCTGTATCTCCAACATAACCTATTAACTCTCCTCGTTTTACACGCTGTCCTTTGCGCACGGCAAAACCATGCATGTGTGCATAGCGCGTACGGTAGCCAAATCCATGGTCGATCTCAATTGATTTTCCATATCCGCTAAAGCTTACATTCACTTCGTCAATGAGTCCATCCGCTGTGGCGTAAATAGGCGTGCCAATTACTGCTGCAAAGTCAACACCCGTATGCATTTTCTTTACTTTATAAATGGGATGAATCCGTAAGCCAAACCCGGAAGCAAGCGCAATTAATTCTTTGTTGGCGACAGGCTGAATGGCGGGGATGGCCGCAAACAGCTTTTCTTTTTTCTCTGCTAACTGCACTACTTCATCCTGTGATTTTGACTCGATGTAAACTTTCCTTCTGAGTTTGTCTACCGTTTCGGTTATTTTAAGAATAACGTCTTCATGGATTACATTTTTGTCTTTGATGTCAGAATACCGATCCACGCCACCAACACCGGCTCCGCGAATCGTGCTTTCAATGGGCTCGGCTCCCAGCACAACACGGTAGATGTTATCATCCCGGTGCTCCATGTCCGCCAAAATCTTGTTCAACCTTTCTACTTCATTGTTCAAGCCTTCATAGTAGAACTCCATTTCCTTTACTTCATTTCTGAGCAGGAGTTCTTTAGGCGATTCAAAGTAATTACTGTAAAGAAGCAGCATACCCACCGCCATGGCTAACGTCAATGATAAAATCCCTAAGGCGTTAATCACGATGTCGCTGGTCTTGGTTCGTACCCGTTCGTACTTACAAGTTTCGGTGTCGTAGTAATATTTTATTCGTGCCATTTTTTACGCTTGTACAGGCCTGAAAGGCTTCATTATTTCTTCGTTGCATTCCAGAAAAGGCCCTCCTAAAAGGTCGATGCAGTAGGGGATAGCTGGGAAAACAGCATCCAGGCATTGACGGATGGCCTTTGGTTTGCCGGGCAAATTTACAATTAAAGTTTGATTTCTTATGCCTGCTGTCTGTCTTGATAAGATGGCGGTGGGGACGTATTTAAGGCTCATTTGCCTCATCAATTCTCCAAAGCCGGGCATGAGCTTATCACAAACGGCTTCTGTTGCTTCAGGCGTCACGTCTCTTTTAGCCGGGCCCGTCCCTCCGGAGGTAATGATCAGGCAGCAGCCCTTCGCATCGGCCATATTGATAAGCGTTTGCTCAATGAGGAGTTGCTCATCGGGAATTACAGCGTATTCTTTCTCCCAGGGACTTTTAAGGTATTCATTCAATATCGATACGATGGTCTTGCCGGGAATATCTTCATAGATGCCCTGACTTGCCCTATCGGAAACATTGATGATTCCAATTCTAATCATGAAGCGCTGGTGGGGCTATGCTTTTCACTCACCTTGAATTTAATATTTTTTGAACGCCCTTTTTTGAAAACCATTCTTCCTTGTGCTTTGCCTTTCCGTAATTCTCTTTGTTGATCAATGGGCAAGGCAATAATCTCTTTGCATTGATCGGAACAACAGCCATCATAGTTAGAAGCGCATTCCTCACATTGAATAAAAAGAAGATGGCAGGCTTCGTTCTTACAATTTGTATGGGTATCGCAGGTATTGCCGCATTGGTGACAGACGCTGATGATCTCAGTAGAAATTTTTTCACCCAGCCGCTCGTCAAAGACGG
>JANMYO010000020.1:0-8226 GCA_031382175.1 Bacteroidia bacterium
TGTCTCGTCCTGAAATAGGTTTACACAAACGTAACCTAAAAATGGAAAGATATTCAAAATGCTACGCTTCAAAATGGCAAAGCCAGTATAGTGAAGAGTTCAAAATGCATGTGTGTCAAGATTTTTTGCTAGGGACACTCACCCGCAGACAGGTAGAACATAAGTATAGCATCGGCAATTCCAGGCTAACATATTGGCTCAAAGAACTGGGGTACCGACAGGTCCCTCAAACAACGGTACCTTTGTATATGAGCAAACCTACCAGTAGCTTCCCAAGCACAGAACCCGAGGCTGATATTATCAAACTAAAAAAGGAACTAGAGGATGCTCAATTGTTGGCAGAGGCCTATCGGTTGACGATCGAGATAGCCGAACGAGAACTCAAGATCGAGATCCAAAAAAAGTACGCCACCAAGTAATCCATGAGATGAAAGGCAAATTCCGACAGGTTGGCCTGGATCGGATTTGTCGGTTACTTGGCGTGACCCGTCAGTCTTATTACCAATATCATTGGCGTAGCCAAACACGTGGCCTTGAGCAAGAGTTGGTACTCAAACAAGTGCATCACATTCGTAAAAACCATCGCCACATGGGTGGCAGAAAGCTCTATGGATTGTTGTCTCCGTTCATGCTTGAACATCGGATCAAGATGGGTAGGGATGCCCTGTTCGATCTGCTCTCTGCCCATTTTTTATTGGTCAACAAGAAACGAAAACAAGTACGCACCACCCACTCGTTTCACTGGCTGCGCAAATACCCCAACCTGATCAAAACCCTTGTGCCCACAGGGATCAACCAACTATGGGTGAGCGATATTACCTACTGGAAAATAGAGGCTGGTTTTGTTTACATCAGCTTCATCACCGATGCCTATTCAAGAAAAGTGGTGGGCTACCATGTGGCTCAGACGATGGAGGCGGTGGAGACTACGGAGGCATTGAAGATGGCCTTGAAAGAGATCAAGCTAATACCATCAAATCTCATCCATCATTCCGACCGGGGATTGCAGTACTGCTCAGGTGTCTATGTAAACCTATTGCAGGACAAAGGCATCCATATTAGCATGACTGAAAATGGAGATCCGCTGGAGAATGCCATTGCAGAAAGACTTAACGGTATTCTCAAAGGAGAATATCTGGAAGATCTTTCCGTTAAAAACATTGATGAGGCTAAGGCAGCATTAAGCAAAAGTGTCTGGCTGTACAACCAAGAAAGGCCACACTTGAGCATCGGGATGCTCACACCACAAACAGTGCACATTCAAAACATAGCAACAAAAAAATTATGGAAGAACTATTTCATTCCAAGACCCAAAGACCCACAGCCTGTGGAAAAGGTTTTCTAAGGCATGTAGACCTCAAAAGCATTGTGGCTTGCCTGTACTTTACAGACAAGCCACCGTTTGCTTCATCGGTCATGCCACTATTCCTAACAGGTTGCACCTCTGCAGAGCCTGCTTACGCTTTGTGGCACGAACAAAGAAATGTATTTCAACTACTGAAAACAAAAACTATTTTTGTCCCTATTCTAAACCCCCAACTGTAAACCTATTCCAGGACGAGACAAACAGCAGTGTACAGTTTATCAAGAGGACCAGAGAAGATTAAAAAAGTGGAACAGAAATTGTAAGTATACAATGAAAAACTTGCTGACCATGAAAAACATATTAACAACAGTCGCTCTTATAGTTTTAGCAGCTTGTTCAAATAAAGTTTCGTCACCTAAATACCCGGACATTAAGTGGGAAAAATATAAAGGAACAGAGGAATCAATCAAGAAATATTTAGATGACAATAAAGAGAGTCTTGATCCAATTGAAGGGATTTATTCTATTAGCGCAACCAGCGACAAAACGGTAAAATATCTTTTTGGACTCTGGACTGGGCAAGAGAGGAAAGGAGAATCTAACGACTTTGCCAGAGTAGCAATAATTAAAGACAACGCAAGTTTCAGCGCACAATTTATAGAGGTTATCGTTCGAGGAGACGATTTGCCTAAATATGCTAAAACGGCTGACTTCACAAGAATACAAAAAAGCATGTCTTATTTATCAAAGCAATTCTCACCAGACGGAGCGGTTGAGAACTATTCATTTGATTATGAAGAGAAATCAGGATTATTAGTCGGTTATAATAAAAAAGGAGATTTGACTTCAAAATTATCGTACCTCAAATTGTATCCGGTAAAATAAATCTACCTAGCAAACTGAAAATAGTAATGCTTAAATTCTGATAGTCAGATCATCGAAAGTATGAATAAAGACAAGAAATTAATAATAATTGTTTCCTCATTAATAGGAGGATTTATTTTAGTTGCTGTTTTATTCAACATTTTTTCTCCTAGACAAAGGAATTTAAAA
This sequence comes from Bacteroidia bacterium, assembly GCA_031382175.1. Classification (GTDB taxonomy): domain Bacteria; phylum Bacteroidota; class Bacteroidia; order Cytophagales; family Cyclobacteriaceae; genus ELB16-189. The sequence goes on from JANMYO010000020.1 coordinate 2,360, forward strand.
AAAATTGTTTCGGCTTTGGATATAGAAAACCCGACAACAAGAAAATTCTCACTTGAATTAGCTGCAAAATATCCAGGTGAATACAACATAGACCAAGTGTGTAAAATCTATGATCATGTCTACAAGAACTGGAAATATGTGAGTGATCCGAGAGGGTTAGATTATTTTTCAAATGCAAGTTTGACAATTGATAATAATTTGACTGGAGATTGTGACGATTTCGCAATATTGATTGCGGCCGCCATTGAATCAGTGGGTGGGAAGGCGCGAATAAATATTGCTTTCAATGAAAAAACTGGAAACGCTCACGCATTTACTGAGGTTTATTTTAAAGGTGATCCAGAAATAATTAGAGAACGAATTGATTATCACTTTCAAAACATTTTTCAATTGCTCTTCGGTATTTCGAGAGTCAAGGAGATTAATTACATCTCTGATAATGGAAAAGGAATTTGGTTAAATCTGGATTGGAATTCAAAATATCCAGGTGGAGAATACTTCGACTATACAGGAAAGACAATTTATTATCCAAGACAGAATTACTATACAACCGAGAAAAAAGAATAAGTCCTCGTTTGTAACTCGTGTAGAATCTAACTGCGGATAACTATCACAATCAAACCATTCAATTTAACAGACAAGAAATTGATGAGGATGTTAACTTTATTATCCTTGATTGAAAATATAAAAAAGGACTTGAGCAAGAAGTCTTTGCGAAATGAAATCAAATGCTATGAGTGACATTAAACTATTTGAATCAAAAAAAGTAAGAACCCAATGGGATGAGGAAAAAGAGCTTTGGTACTTTTCCGTCATTGATGTAATTGAAGCGTTAACGGGTACCGACAGGCCAAGAAAGTACTGGAACGACCTGAAAACCAAGCTGAAAAAGGAAGGAAGTGAGTTGTCCGAAAATATCGGACAACTGAAAATGATATCCTCCGATGGCAAGTTTTACCAAACAGACGTTGCAGACACAGCACAAATATTGCGATTAATTCAGTCTATCCCCTCTCCAAAAGCAGAACCATTCAAACAATGGCTTGCCCAAGTTGGTTACGAACGGATTGAAGAGACAGAAGATCCTGAATTAAGCTTTGACCGTGCTATGGAAACTTATCTGGCAAAGGGCTACACTAAAGCATGGATAAACCAACGCCTAAAGAGTATTGAAGTCCGAAAGGAATTGACAGATGAATGGGAAAACCGGGGAGTTAAAAGAGGAATAGACTTTGCCGTTCTTACAGACATTATCACCAAAGCCTGGAGCGGTAAGTCTGTGAAGCAATACAAGAAACATAAAGATTTAAAAAAAGAAAACCTTCGCGACCATATGACCAATTTAGAATTGGTTTTGAACATGCTGGCCGAGGCGACCACTTCGGAGATTTCAAAAAAGAAAAAGCCAACCACATTGGATGAAAGCAAAGTAATTGCCAAGCAAGGCGGAGCTGTTGCCGGAAATGCACGAAAAGAAATTGAAGTAAGAACCGGAGACAAGGTGGTGAGTAAGTTAAACGCCAGGCAAATCGTTGAAGGCAAACCGAAGAAGAAAATAAAATAGATTTTTTAAAACGATTAAAGCAAGACTTTCAGGCAATTACTTCCCTGTCTCCACGCTCTGATTCCAGTCATAGACCTTGTCAGAGATTTCAATAAGTAAGTCGGGTTTTTTTTCCAGTGCATTGCCAATAACAATCATATCGGCTCCGGCCTGAAGGGCAGCAATGGCTTTCGCTGTTGTATTTATTCCACCGCCTACAATAAGGGGTTTATCAATGGCTTTACGCACGGTACTGATCATTCGAGGGGAGATTTCCTTCTCTGCCCCACTGCCGGCATCCATGTAGATAAGTTGAAGGCCTAGCATGGTACCCGCCAGCGCGGTACACGCAGCCAGTGAATACTTGTCATCGGGGATAGGCGTTGTGTTGCTGATGTACGCCACCGAAGTAATCCGGCCTGAGTTAATTAACATATAGCCGGTGGGCATCACCTCAATCCGGTTGTTCTTCAATATAGGCGCGGCAATCACATGTTGTCCTATCAGTAAATCGGGATTTCGTCCACTGATCAGTGAAAGAAATAAGATGGCATCAGCTCCCGGGTCTATTTGCATGGAGTTGCCTGGGAATAGAACCACCGGAATATTAATCGCTTCTTTAATCTGTCGAATCACCTCAGAAAGATTGGTGGTGGTGATTAAACTACCTCCCACTAAAAGAAAATCAACGCAATTTTCGCTGGCCAAATGAAGCAGTCGTGTTAGGCTGGCGGGATCTTCAACCTTGTCGGGGTCGATAAGCACAGCAATGGATTTTTTCCCAACCTTATGTCGATCGTGTAAAATATCAAGAATTTTCATTCTTCCTTTTTGTCAGGTATTCTGATAATTTTTCTTTTGCCAAGTCCAGTAAAATAATGCTGGCCTGACTAATTAATTTTTCACCGATTTGCGAAACCAGCGAGGGAGCCGACTGAGATTCTACCTCCGTCTCTTCTTCATCCAACAGACTAGCAGTTTTTACTTTTTTAGATTTCGTTTTTTTCGACTTTGTTAACTGACTAACAACAAAGTAAGTTAACGCGAGCGATCCTCCAATAATAAGGGCATTGGTAATTGCTTTTTCTGTTTTCTCGGAAACACTCTTCACTTCTTTTTCCAGTTCTCTTTTGTGCCGCTCGGAAGTTTCAAGCAGCTTTCTTCTTTCCGGACTTTGTGTTTCAAGCAGTTCCATACCTTACTTGTCTTTTCGTTTAATAACGTCTAAAAAGTATTTTTCGAAATTGCTGTCAATGGTTTTTCGAAATAGAAGGAAGACCAGAAAAGCCAAACCATAAATACCAGCGACTATCCAATAGCCAGCATAGACTTCCTCAAAAAATGAATTGATATACTGAGCAAGCCCTAAACTGAAGAAAAGGAGAAATAAAAATCCAAACAGCAGCAACACAAAAGAGACGATTGCCTTAGAAATTGCTTTGGCAATATCTTCTCTGATCTCAAGCTTGAAAAGCTGGATTTGTGCCTCCATATAGCCCGTCAGGCTACCCATCAGGCCATCCAATCGCAGGAATTTGAAGATGGTGTCTTTTAAGTTTTCCATGAAAATGCAGTGAAGCAATATAGGAATTTTAACTCTTTGAAGCCACGCTCCTGAAAAAGAACGATGGGAGGGCGAAAAAAAATAGGATTACCGAACCTCCAGATTCGAAAGTTCTTCTCGCGTCAGCACGTTGCCGTATTTGTCGCGTTTTTCCTTTCTTACAATCAGGTTATCCTTTGCACTGATATAAGACCAGATGGTTGAAGAATCAGCAGAGGGTGAGTACGCTTGTTTTTCAAAAACGTAAACCGAATCTTGTGATAAGGTTGGATTTAATATCAGGCGTGGAATAATTTCGCGAACACAAATTTGATATTTACCTCCGGTATCCTCTCCATCCCTACAAAAGCCGGGCTTGTTTAACTCAAATACTTCATTGTTAATGAATAGCATGTTTTTCCTTCGATAGACAGAGATGATCTTATGAGGCTCCTCTTCCATCTCTGGCATGCGATCATATACCGTCCAACTGCTGACTTGTCGGTTTTCATAGTTTTTAATGATGATCTTGTAAAAGGATTTCTGACTACTGTTACTCGTAGTCTTTTCATACGTTAGTTCATGAACCGTTACCGAATTCTTATTCAGATAAATCAGAGAAAAAGGAATAAAGAAAAAGGTCATCAAAAGGTATAAAAAACCACTTAACCTGTATTTAAGTGTAAGCCTCCCTAAGCCGTTGGCCAGGTTAATAGGTATTTCCTTTACAAAAGGTATCGGGAAGAAAATAAGTACACCGATGAAATTAAACAAGAAGTGTGCGATCGCGATACTGATAGCAGCATTTGAATTGAATGTGGCGGCAATAAATGCGGTAATTGTTGTTCCAATATTGGCACCAAGTATAAACGGCACCGCAGCCCTTAGCTTAACTACCTTCTTTGCCACCAAGGGCACAACCAACGAAGTGGTTACCGTGCTTGAACGAATAGCGGCTGTAGTAAGGACACCCCATATAAATGACTTCATAGGACTCCTGAAAAAGAAGCGCTGAAACCGCTCTTGAGAACCGAACCCCAAAAGATCAGTAAGCACCTTGCGGAAAAAAATAATGGAACCGAAAAGCAAAGCAATAGCAAGTACCGCAATGATAAATCCGTTATTTATTCCATTGACCAGTAATTTTATTAACGGACTAAAGCCACTTCCAAGAAAGGAAAAATCATTTTTTACCGGACCAATCGGTTCATTAAAAAATGTAGTAGCTAAATACTGCGCCATCCCTGAAAGAAATCCATAGTAATACTCCAGCGGAAATAGAATCACTACGGTAAGAATATTAAAAAAGTCATGATACGTGCCCGCTGCCACGGCTCTGCGAAATTCTTTTTTCTTGGTAATGAAGCCCAGCGAAATGATGGTACTGGTAATGGTAGTGCCAATGTTGGCCCCCATAATAATAGGCACCGCTCCTTGTAATGTAAGTGACCCTGATGCAACTAAAGCTACGGCCATTGAAGTGGTGGCTGAACTACTTTGAATAATTGCCGTAACAAGGAGGCCTATGAAGAGTCCTGTGAAGGGATTGGAGGTAGCTAAAATAATTGTCTCGGCAGCAGTCTTTCCCAGATATTGAAGTGAGGAAATCATCAGATCCAACGCAAAGAGAAAAATAAGCAAGGCAGCTAGGATATAGGCCGTATTGCGCAACACAACTTTCCAACGGCTATTGGCAGGCAAAGGAATTTCCGGCTGTGCTGGGCTTTTCATGATAGTCTGTAAATATAATCAGCAGCAATTACCTTGATGGGTTTTAACAATTACTTAATGTAAAAGATCAGTTATTTCTTAAAATCCGATAGTTCCTGAATAGCCATCCATGCCATAAGTCCAGGTCCTATTTTAAGAGCATCCTCATCAATGTCAAAGGTGGGGGTATGGACATAAGAAGTAATCCCTTTCGCATCGTTACGGGTGCCTAAGCGGTAAAAAGAGGCAGGAATTTTTTGGGAGTAATAGGCAAAATCTTCAGAACCGAGAGTAAGGTCTATATCAACGACATTTTCCTTGCCTACATATAGTTCCGCAGCAGCTTTAATTCTTCGCGTAAGTTCCGGGTTATTCTCAAGGTAAGGATAGCCATTTGAAATAGTTACTTCGCATTTTCCTCCCATCCCCTCGGCAATGCTTTCTGCCATTTTCTGAATCCTTTTCAAGCCGGACTGTCTCCATTCTTCATTCAAAGAGCGAAAGGTGCCCGCAATTCTTACCTCATCGGGTATGATATTGGTGGCGCCATCCGCTGTGATTTTTCCAAAAGTTAATACCGTTGGTTCCTTTGGGCTTGCATTTCTGCTAACCACTTGTTGTAAAGCAATAATGATATGAGCTGCAATGACAACTGGGTCGATGGTCAATTCAGGCGCTGCTCCATGTCCTCCTTTGCCAATTACCCTGAGGTAAATTTCATCGGAACTGGCCATGTATTTGCCCTCTCGAAAGCCAATCTTCCCTACCGGAATAAGCGGCATCACATGTTGACCGATAATCAATTCAGGCTCGGGATTTTGCAAGACGCCTTCGGCAATCATAATCGATGCACCTCCAGGATGTTTCTCTTCGCCTGGCTGAAAAATAAGTTTGACAGATCCTTCAAATTCAGTTCTTATCTCATTAAGAATTTGAGCAGTTCCTAACAATGACGAAGTATGCACATCGTGCCCACACGCATGCATTACACCCGGTACTTTGGACTTATAAGAGACTTGATTTAATTCCTGGATTGGTAATGCATCCATGTCTGCCCGGAGAGCAACGACC
>JANMYO010000022.1:0-14159 GCA_031382175.1 Bacteroidia bacterium
TGGCCAACAATCAATCCACCGGTCTCCAATGTTTTATCCCACTTCAATCCGTAATCAAAACGGTTGATAGAGCCTGTCAATTTAAATCCAGCTTTTGTTCCACCAAAGGCATTGATTGAGCCCTTGTAAACTACGTCAAAAGTAGCAGGCTTTGTTACATCACGTAGGGTTAGATCACCCTTCAATACATACTTACCACCATCTTTTGAAAGAATCCCTTTGAACTTAATCTCCGGAAATTTCTCAGCATTGAAAAAGTCATCTGATTTTAAATGACCATCACGCTTTTCATTATCGGTGCTAAGAGACGCTACCTTGGCGGAGAATTCTACGGCTGCTCCGTTAAAGTCTTCTGCTTTGCTGACCACCTGACCATCAAAATCTTTGAAGCTTCCAGCGGTTTCAGCAACCACCATGTGTGTAGCGGCAAAACCAACACTGGTGTGAGGTTTGTCAATGGTCCAGGTTGTCTGGGCGAATGTTGTTCCTGCCAAAAGGACGAGGACTGAGAGTACATTAATTTTTTTCATAGTTAAAATAGTTTTTAATCGTTTTGCATTGCAAGTGTAACGCCAAAATGTAAATATATGTTTAAACATATATGTTAAATTTTACAACACACTGATTATCAGTAAGTAATTTTCACTAAAGATTGAGCCAGTACGTGAATTTGAGCACAAGAGACCGGAATTTTGGAGCTCCGACATAGAGGATATTTCCGTTTTCGAAGGACTGCGCAAAGTAGTTATCGGTATAAACGAGAAACAAATCAGATACCGGCCTGAATCGCCACTGAAGCCGTGAATTGATATTCATGTTGTTGATTTGGTTATTATACTGAACATAAGTAGTCCAAAACAACTTTCGGGAAAAAGTGAAATCAAACTTGGGCCCAAGTAAAACCAGGTCTGAATCGTTATAGGGGTCAGGCAATCGTATACGGTTAAAACTAAAGTCCATTGAAAACACTGCATAGGGCTGAAGGCGGTAGCTCAAGGATCCTTCTATATTTTGACGATACCCATTATAATATTGACCGAGACGAGATTGAAAATTGAAGAAGAGTTTCTTTCTCGCGTTGGATTGGTAATTGATGATGACGGAATTCCAATAGTACCCGGTTCCTGCCGGCAGTTCAATACCGCCTGAGCCGCTTGGGTCAAAGTCAGTGAACAGATAAACATAATCTCTTCGAAGACGGGTAAAGAAGGAGGCTGTGTTTTGAAATTTAATCTTATACCAGATGTTCGCATCCCAGTCGGTGGTATTGTAAAGATCATTCCACTGATAGTCAATGTCGAAACCCGGGCCATGATTGTTAATGATTTTTGATTGAGGATAGAAATAGTAATAGCCCTCTGGTGCAAAACGTTTATAGCGGGTTCTGCGAACATAACCTACTTCGGGATTGAAATGGGCACCAATATCCTGATAAAGGATTGAAAACTCATACGCGGGAATCTGATAATTGATACTGGCGGTAGTGGCGTAGGCACTGTCCTTTTTTGCATTATCAAAACTATGATGGTAGAAAAATTTCCCATTCCATTTATTGTTTTTGGAGGCAAGGTTGTAATCTACTCCGACAAGGCGATTGTAGGCACTCGTGTCAAAGGATTGTTTGTTGATCACCATCACTCCAATATTAGATCTCGAAAAAAATTTGCGCTGCACGGCTGCCACAGCATAATTAAGAGAGGGTAGATTAATAGCGTTATCCTCTGCTGCTTGCATATCCAGCACACCCAGTCTCCAGTTGTTATTTATTTTCCCACTCACTCGGGCACCACCGTAGATGGGATTTTGAATATTTTGCCCTGTAGAGGGATCGCGGGTAACACCGATTCTACGCGAGAAGAAAGGGCGTGCGTTACTGTAGCCAAAGCTGCCGAATAAGTCCGCATTCTCGAGGAAGAACTGTCTTCTTTCCGGGAAGAAAATTTCAAAACGATCCAGATTGGTTACCTGTTGGTCAACTTCTACTTGTGAGAAATCCGGATTGACGGTCAGATCAAGATTAAGCGCTGAGCTGAGTGCAATTTTAGCATCTCCTCCAATCGCGATTTCAGATTGACGGGGAGTTCCTTCTTCAAAATCGTGAGTGACCTTACCGGCTGTATAGGGGATGATTGAAATATTGCCTCCCGGGTGTTTCAGTGGTTCGTCCCATTGTAACTTTCTCATAAATGCCAGGTTGACAATAGGATAAATCCGAGGAATGGGAGACCAGGTGGATCGCTCCGTATAATGACTGTCGATCCGGTAAAAGTTTATGTTCCAGGTTGAAATACCTCCTTTAAAGCGAATTGTCTTGAACGGGATTGCCAGTTCACATACCCAATGGTCTTCCAATACTCTTGCTTCCGAAAACCATTTGTTGTCCCAATTAAGTGAGAGATCATCGCTGGTGGCGCCTCCGTTGGAAACCAGACCTTCACGCTGCACACCAAATGGATTTACACCAAATTGAAAAGCGTTTGTGTTATCAGTGTAAGTATCCAAAACAATTGTAAAACCGTCATTGGCCTCTCCCCGAAAATCTCTTCGAAGCGAGGGGGTCACATATTTTCTTGGACCAAGGTTATGCATGATTGCAAAAACATAGATAAAACGATCATCATAGGTCATCCTTACCTCGGTCTGTGCCTTGGCATAAGAAGAGTCAAAGGGAAAGTATTGTTTGAAATGATCCGCTACATCGGCCAGTTCCCAATCGGCTTCGTCCATTTTGCCATCGATGGTGATTGGACCGGTAGCCTTCTTGATATTGAGGCCCAATGGAGACTGCGCAAAAGCGGAGGAGGATATAATAAAAATGACTACGGTTAGTCGAAGAATTGCCATATTAACTGAATCGAATTTGCAATGATACGGCAATCCTCTATTTCCTTAATCTAATTTTGTGATGAATGGGAAGAGTTTTCAATCCCAGTTTTTAGTATAAAATTCTTTGGTCAATTGGATATACTCCTCTGACCATTTTTCCAGGTGTGAATAATGAATTAGCTCATGCTCTATTTTCTTTTTAGGTTGGAAGCAGAACTCCAGCAACAACCGCTCGATTGGCTTTTCGGCTCTTGCTCTAAAGTTAGTTTGCCGTATACAATGAAACCCATTGTCGTTAGCTTCCGTAATAAAAGAGACTCCTTCGGTATACGGTAAAATAATGGCCAGCCTCCCGGTACTATTCAGAAGTCTTTTAGCGCTAAGTAAAAGTTCTTCATGAGTTAATGACTGTGTATGTCGTGATACTTTTCGTTTGTCGGAGGGAGGCAGCATACTATTTTGAAAATAGGGGGGATTGCTGACAATAAGATCATAGCAGCCTTCTGAGGAAAGCATACAAATGTCATTGCAATAGACTTTGACCTTGTTGGGCCAGGGGGAGTTTAAGATATTCTCATTGGCCTGATCGCAATCATCAGGCTCAACATCAACCGCATCAATTTTTGTTTCTGCTCCGGTTCGTTGTGCCAACATCAGAGCAATAACACCAGAGCCTGTTCCGATATCGAGGATATTATTAGCATCCTGGCAATCAACCCAGGCCCCAAGAACTACGGCATCCGTTCCTACCTTCATGCTGGAGCGGTCGTGGGCTACGCTGAACTGCTTGAACCAAAAATGATTATTTTTTTTAATGCTCGAAGTATCAATCATTGCTTTTTTAAGCAACATTCAGATAAGGCTTATACACTTTCCCTTCCCACTCTTCGAGGCGTTTGTCCATTAATGAAAACCAAACCGGAGGTACCAGCGCGATAAGGATCATGGTAGGATATCCAAACGGGAGTTGCGGACTATTGTCATAGTGATTGAGCACTTGATATCGCTTAATGGCATTGGCATGGTGGTCGGAGTGGCGTTGTAACTGAAACAGAAAGAAATTACTGATCAGATGACTGGCATTCCAGGAGTGAAGTGGATTTACCCTTTCGTATTTGCTGTGAGTGATTTCCTTTCGTACGATACCATAGTGCTCTACATAATTGACTAACTCCAATAGTGTGAAAGCAAAAAGACTTTGGCCAAAAAAGAAGATTGGTATTTCCCAGGTGAAGCGTTGTTGAAGCAGGCTAAACAGAAACGTCAAGACTCCACAAAACATAATGGGCAAGATCGCAAACCAGATCATTTCGTTTCTTAAGCTAAAAGCAGAAAATCCTTTACGTTTTAGGCTTTCTTGTTCCAGTTCCCAAGCATGGGAATACCCCATAAAAACAGAACGGAGCCAAAAGGAATAGAAGTTTTCATTTTTTCGTGCCGAGGCTGGATCAGCTGGCGTTGCGACCTGTGCATGATGACCACGATTGTGTTCTATGAAAAAGTGCATGTAGCTGACTGTCATTAAGAGCATCTTGCTATAGAATTTTTCTAATCTGGATTTTTTATGTCCTAGCTCATGAGCTACTGTAATTCCTATTCCACCGGTAACCAATGCAAAGCTTAGTATGAATCCACTCCATTCTATAGCTGTTGTGATAAAGCCGGAGCTAATAGCGTAGGCTCCCCAAATCACAAAACTCATTTGAACGAAGGTCCAGACATAAGTAACAAACCGGTAGTAGAACTCTTCACCTTTAATTTTGGCTTCTTCCTCGTTTTCATTGTGCGTGTCTATCCCTATCAACTGGTCAACAATTGGGAGGAAGATGAAGCTGAAGAAGATGGCAATGAAATTCCAGGCGCCCCCCAAATAGAAACCGACTAATACAAGAGCTGGTAGTATGAATGCGGTAAAGAACCCAATTTTTTTTAGTGCTTTCATCGCTACGAATTTAAGGGATTTTACACATTAACAGAATTTTATAGTAGAAGGTTTGAGGTTTGCCAAATGGAAGTTTGGTGAACGACTTCAAACACCCTTCGAAAATGATTGTGGATTAAATAGGCTACCTTTGCCGCTTACTTATAACGACAATTAATGAAATCATTTGATGCCCTGGGGCTTTCCGGGGAACAGGTGGAAGTGATCCGCCAAATGGGGTTTGAAACCCCGACACCTATACAAGAACAAGCAATTCCTATTTTACTTGAAGGAAATACAGATTTGGTAGGTCTGGCCCAAACAGGAACTGGCAAGACTGCTGCTTTTGGATTGCCCCTTATTCAACTCGTAGACGATTCTGATCGGTCCACACAAGCGTTAATTCTTGCACCAACCCGGGAACTGAGCGTTCAAATTACCACTGACTTAGAAAAATTTGCTAAGACTGTAAAGAACTTAAACATTGTTACAGTCTATGGTGGCGCCAGTATTAGCGAACAGATTAAAAAGGTAAGACGGGGTACGCAAATCATTGTGGCTACTCCAGGTCGACTGATTGATTTGCTTGCCCGCAAAGTGGTTAACCTCACCACCATTAAATATGTGATTTTGGATGAAGCTGATGAAATGTTAAACATGGGCTTTAAGGAAGATATCGATGAGATTCTTTCCACCACACCGACTGAAAAGAATGTGTGGCTTTTCTCTGCCACCATGCCCAGAGAAGTTCGTGAGATTGCCAAAAAGTACATGAACAATCCCAAGGAACTGACCATGGGAGAACGCAATCAGGGCAATGAGAATATTGATCATCAGTATATTGTCATTGATGAGCGCGATAAGTACCTCGCCTTAAAGCGATTTGTAGACTATACACCCGATATTTTTGGCGTTATTTTTTGCCGTACCAAGATTGATACACAGCGAATTGCTGAACATTTAATCAAGGATGGTTATAATGCTGATTCATTGCATGGTGATCTTACCCAGCAGCAGCGCGACAAAGTGATGCGGAGCTTTAAGAATAAAGCTTTGCAATTGTTGGTAGCCACTGATGTGGCGGCTCGTGGAATTGACGTAAGTAACATTACGCATGTGATTCATATGAACATGCCGGATGAGATGGAATACTATACCCATCGAAGCGGAAGAACTGCAAGAGCTGGTAAAAAGGGTATTTCGTTAGCCATTGTGTCCAAACGGGAAGTAGTTCGCATCCAACAGGTCGAGAGAAGTTTGAAGCGCAGATTTACAAAGATACCTATTCCAACAGGTGATGAAATTTGCCAAAATAAATTACTGGCCCTCATGCACAAGGTACGTGAAGTGGAGGTAAATGAAGAGGAGATAGAGCCCTTCATGCCCGAGGTTTATCATGAGCTTAAAGACCTGAGCAAAGAAGATATTATTAAGCGTTTTGCTTCAATTGAATTCAATCGCTTCCTCGAATATTACCGCGATGCACCGGATATCAATAAAGGAGAAAAAGTAAGAACTTCAGAAATGGGTAACTATGGCGAAGGATATACCAAAGGTGATCGTATATTCATCAACGTAGGCGCAATGGATGGCCTTGATAAAGGGGCGTTGTTAGGTTTGGTTTGTGATTTTGGAGAAGTAACAAAAGATAAGATTGGAAAGATTGACGTGAAGGGAGCTTTTTCTTTCTTTGAGATAGAGAAAGATGTTACTCAGAAAGTCATCAATGGCTTCGAGGGTGTTGAAGTACGTGGACGTGCCGTGCGTCTTGAAATCTCGGGGCCTCCGCGTCCGGGTTCGTCTGACCGGGATGAATCGTCTGGTGCAAGAGGGTCTTCGGAGAGAAAACGATTTTCGGATAAGAAAAAACCCTGGGGAGATAAGGGAAGAAGTAGAAGCAGTAGCAGAAGATAATTGCTAACGATCTGAGGCCATTTGAAAAAGTGGCCTTTTTTCTTGATTTAAATTGAGATCAATTTCCTGCAAGTACGCTTTGTACCGTTCTAAAAATGAATTGTAAGCAGAGGCAACCGAATCATAGTCTGAACGATAAAGAGCGACCCGCTGATCGGATATCTTGATTTGATCTACTAACATCTGAAGTTCAGTATTCACTTGAAGGTTTGGCGCAGATTCAATTTGACTTAAGAGTTCCGAGATTAGCGAATTGGATGCGAAATCATATTCCTCTACCACATGAGGGTTTGATATGGTTTTTTGTGAGAATCGAATACGCTCCAATTGTTCTAATCGTTGTTCTAATGAGACAAGACCATCTTTTTCAAATTCCGGGGAAGCGATGAGCAGGTGGATGAGTTGATGTATTGCCTTATTTTTCTCATTCTCGTCATTGATCATTACGTTCCAGGTTTGCAGCATACTGTCTTGAAGGACGAGATACGTTTCTGTGAGAGAGTCAACCTTGGTAAAGTTGGATTGCTCGGTTTTGGTTTTACTCCCAACGCAAGCAAACAGGCCAAGTGCCCAGCAAACCAAACATGTCTTAAGACCTAAATAATTCATTTTTCTAGTAACAGTAAAGACTCCATACGGAGTGAGGGCAGAAAAGGTTCGCTCTACTTAGGAGCAAAGTAAATAATATTTTACCTTGATCTTCACTTTTAGATGGGCTTAAACTGCTCGAAGGCTTCTTTGCAATCGCAGCAATAATAGATAGATCGACACAGCGTGGGACCAAAGGGTGTTTTGAGTTCAGTATGTGTTCCCTCACATCGGGGACAAATTGCAGTCTCTAATATTTCAAGATCGGTAAATACTTTGCTGGAGGGCGGAGGAGCAAAGCCATAATTTTTAAGAGCCGTCCTTCCTTTCGCAGAAATAAAATCAGATGACCAGGGGATGCGAAAGGAGATCGTGACTTCTACCTGAGGCACTCCTTTTTCTTTTAGCTTGGCGATCACTTCTGTTCTCATCATCTCCATAGCAGGGCAACCTGCAAAAGTTGGAGTCAACTCCACACGCACACGTTCGCTATCCAGTTCAACTTCGGTAACAACACCTAAATCGACCAGAGATAGCACCGGAATCTCTGGATCTTTTACTTCCTCCAGCCAGGAATAAATTTTTGTTATAGTTAGTTCCTCGACCATTTCTTTAGGGATAGCTAATTGGAAAAGAAGCTGGAATAATTTGATTGAGGTGATGTTTCAAATGCTTTACATAATCTTCCGCAAGCCATTCGATGGAGTGCAGTTGGACTTCATTTTTTCCGGTGTCGCACATGAGTTTTGAATTTTGCTCAGGCATGGTGCGCAGTATTTCACAAATTTGTTCATTCACCAATCTCCACAGTTGGATGACATTTTCCTTTGGCAGGCCTCCGTAGTTGTTGGCTGTAACCCAGAAATCCTGATCATAAGTAATTTTTGGACTTGGCTCATATTGGCCACAAATAAATCTACGCAGATTGTTGTGTCCAGAATCGATTAAATGTCCTAAGACTTCCTTCTTACTCCATTTCTTAGGATTGGATTTTGCAGAGAATTGGTCTTCCGGGATACTGCCAATCCTGACTGTGAATTCTTTTACAATGCGGGAAAGCCCTTCTATTGTATTCTTCATCGTTACCATTCTGCAGTAGGATCTATTCTAAAAACTTCACTCATCTCATCGAGCAACGGTTGAAGATGAGCACTATGCTTTCCTGTCCGGCCACCAACTTGTGGTTGAATCAATTTCCAATCGGGGAGCTGAAGATTGGTTTGCTGAATAGTTGCTTCAACTTTCCTAATCCACCTGTCTTTTAACTCCTTTTCTCCCGCAAAGATTCCAAGGGCAATGAGTTCTTTTTCGTAAGGCGACTCTTCAAATATTCCTAAAGCATAAGGCATGAGTTGGTCAAGTGATTTCTGCAATCGGGAAATACTCTCTTCAGTAGCTGCGCCTAACTGTTTGATCCATGTGTTGGCGTGCAATGTGTGATAACGTAATTCTCCTTTTATTTTTCTGGCTACCTGGGCCAGGGGTTCATAAGAAGACTGACTTAGCATTTCAAACCGTAGGAGTTCCGAAGTATCAAATAGAAAGTGACGTATCAGGCTAAAGTCGTACTCTCCATTGGGAAGTTCTACTAAAACGCAATTATGAAATTGATTTGCATTGCGAGTAAAGGCAACGGAATCGGGTTCACCTTCTCCTAACTGATGGAGCAAAGTGTAAAGTGCGAGACTATGGCCAATTTTATCTTGCGCCATAGACGAAAAAGCGATGTCCTCCTCTAATAAAGGCCCCATACCGGTCCACTCAGAATTACGATGACCAAGAATAAGCTGATCATCCGCCATTTTATAAAGAAACTCTTTGAGTGCGATGTCTTTCATTTAAAATAGGGCTACTTAATTCTGGCTTCTAAAAAATCCTTTAGTTTATCTCCTCCCTTATATTCAGCGGCATCACGAAATTTTTTGTCAGGCAAGGTGAGCCATAAGTCATTTTCTTCAGGAGACGTGAATCGGATATCCGATGTACAGATAGCCCAGATATTGAATACTGGCTTTACGGAATTCAATTGGTGTTTTGCGGTAGACATTGCTTCCTGCGGGCTTCCTGCTTCCACTGTTTTGATATGAATATGCTGTTTGCCTCGCTTGGTCAGATGATAAATTTCAAATGTATTTTTCTCATTTAGTGATGCGGCAGTTTCAGGAATTAGATCATAAACATTGATGCTTCCTTCTGTAAGCGGTGATACGTATACATTTCTTGTGTCGGTTACATAGAGTGATACGCAGGTAAACCTTCTGGTAAAAGCTTCCTTCGCTAATATAAATGCAAGTTCCAGATTGGGTGCATGAACAATACCTTCATGCTGAAAAGGTTTGCCCTCTTTCGGCATCACAAATACTTCATAGGTACCAAACTGATCGAGGGGAGCTTTCGGTTTAATTATTCCTGGTTCTCCTATGGCAGGTAGTCTTTCTACGCGTGGATCTAGTGATTCCATATTTACGCCAATGGAGTAACATAGGCTGCTTTGCTTGATTTCATAGCATCACGCACCCATTTGCCTCGTTCTTCTGCAATTCTTCTTACTTCAAGTCTCTCCTTGTTACATGGACCTCCTCCGTTAATGACGCGCTTGAATTCTTCCCAGTCGGGCTCTGTGTATTCCCATTTTCCGGTATCGGTATTTTTTTTCAATAGTGGGTCAGGGATTGTAAAACCCAATTCCCAAATTTTTGGAACATACATATCAAGAAACTGATTGCGCATATCATCATTGGTGCCCATCTTGACTTTCCATTTCATTAAGACTTCGGTGTGCGTGGAGATTTTGTCAGATGGTCCAAAGAAATGCATCATCGGTGGCCACCAACGGTTAAGTGCCTCTTGAAACATTTGCCTTTGCTTCTCTGTGCCGGAGGCGAGATAGATTACACAGTGATGTCCATATTTAAGGTGAAAGGATTCTTCTGCACAGATGCGATCCAATGCTCTGCAATACGGTCCATAACTTCCTTTTGCATTCGCTAGTTGATTTACAATTGCACCTGCATCCACCAGCCAGGAAATAAAACAGCAATCCGCCCAGGTGAAAGTTGGATAATTAAATATGTTAGAATATTTTGATTTCCCGTTGATAAGGTCTTCAATCATTTTTTCACGTGGCTTGCCTAAAGTCTCGGCAGCACTGTAAAGAAGTTGTGCATGGCCTACTTCGTCTTGAACTTTTGCCATCAGCGCCATCTTTCGTTTAAATCCTGGCGCCCGTGTAATCCACGTACCTTCCGGCAACGCTCCAATGATTTCACTGTGACCGTGCTGTTCAATCATTCGGATCAATTGCTTGCGGTAGAGTTGTGGCATCCAATCCATTGGCTCAATTTTTTCACCCCGTTCTATCCGGGCCTCAAACTCTCCTAACTTGACAGGATCTTCAAGCGCAACACTCTCCGTTTTCACACTTTCAAAAGTATTTCCTCCTCCGTACATAAAGGGTTAATTAATGATTCCTGAGTAAGCGAAAGGTTTACCTAACAGCCGTTTGGCAAATTTAACTAAAGAAGAAATAGGAAAGTTATTTTCAGCAAAGAAATAACCGATTTGACTCGAAGGAGCCTCGATTAAGGTTGTTTTTTTAACCCATTCACCAACATATCCGCTAATTGTTGGCCAAGTTCTCCCGGAATAATATTGCTGTTAGGATCGTACCATTGAGGCATCCAGTTCAAGGACGAAAACAAGGTCATCACTGCAAGTTTCTTGTCGATCGTACTTTTGAATTCCCCGGTTTTTACACCCTCTTCAATAATGGTTTTAAATCGGTTGATGTAGTTGATTCGCAATAACAAAAAATCGCGGAGGTAAGGCTGGCTAAGGTGCCTGTGTTCATTCATGAAGACAGCCGAAGCAGTCAGGTCTTTTGCCATTACCTGAATGTGGCCAATGATTCCGTTTTTTAGTTTCTCACGGGCAGAGACTTTCTGCTTCTCCACTTCGTCCAGTGATTTTCTGAATTCTGCAGCCATATCAAAGCAAAGACTTTGCAGTATCTCTTCTTTGGATTTTATGTGTGAATACAGGCTTGCAGCTTCAATACCCAGCATTTGTGCCAGATCGCGCATAGATGCTGCCGCGTATCCTTTTGTTCTAAAAAGCTCAGCGGCCTTGCGAATGACCTGCTCTTTGCGACTTAGATTAGAAACTCCCTCCATTCGTTCGTATATCAATGAGCAAATTAATTAATTAAATTTGATTAAAAGTGTAACTACGAAAATGAATTTCAGCTCCATCAAGGAATATTTCTATAAGTTAACCAATCGTTGCTACCTGCTTGTTCTTCTTCCGCTCCTGACATTCGTCTATCTTTATTTTCAATTCCAATCAAAAAAAATAATTCCAATGGTCCAAAGCGAGCAGCACGTGACATTCATTTTAATTGGCTGTGCAATAGCCAGTATTCTCAACCTAACGACTGTTCACTTGTTGGCAGGAAAGAGACTGGTCCGTTATGCTGCTGAAAAAGGTCTGGGAAACAAACTTGACCGGTACTATGAGATTATAGTATTACGGGTGGGAGCTGGGTCTGCCTCCTCACTACTGATGGCCGTTGGCTTACTACTGACTGGCCACGAATTTTTTAGCCTGTTGTTTATGCTTATTCTTATTTGGATATTATTCCAATGGCCTTCCTCCAAAAAAGCATGCAAGGATATGCGCCTGAAAGGGGATGAATACGAGATGGTTCTCTATAAGAAGGATAAGTTCTGAACTTCAGTTTCTAAAAAGTTACTCCAAAGCTAAAGGCATTCAGCTTAGGTCCTTTATTCTCTACGAAGAGTTCGTTCATGTCATAGTTGAAGAAAAGATCTACGTCATTGAAGCCGAACTGCAGACGTGCGCCATAGCGGAGGTTATTCAGAAAAAAGTTGCTGTGGTCATGTTCTTTATTTTTTTCTCCTTGATCCTCATAGACCAATTTAGAATAACTATCAATACGGTATCCAACATAAGGCCCCATTCCAATCCGAAACGAATCACTATGGTAGCCATCGAAAAGGCTTGCCTTTCTCCGATTACCTCCAAAGTCGATCATGGGTATAAGGTTCGCATTGATGTAGGCTGCTGTTAGTTTGCTCTTCGTAAAATTGAAATCACGAATATCTTCTGAGAATGAGATGTCGTCTTGATTCTTTGTAATAATGGTACGATCGTTTTGGAATTTAAAGTTGTACCAACTCACGCCAGCACCCCACTCGATGAAAAATTTTCTCGTAACACGAGTCCGCATAACTTGATTAAGCCCAACATACCACGATCCCCAGGGGCGCACGCTATAAAGTTCGTTGGTTTCATCTGGGAATTTTCCATCGGTTAAGTAATTGTTGGTGCCCAGATCAATGTTAAAAGTGTGATGGGTTCCTCTTCGCCAATGATTTTTTTCTCTTTTTATATCTTTCCAATTTTCAGTGTTGGATATCGATTCGGATGAGGAGACTATTGGTAATTCTGTTGCTGACTTTACAGTATCTTTTAAATACTGGCTGGAGGATTTTTCCAATTGGGAAGAGTCATTGTTTTCCAGCTTAGTAATCATATCATTCATCAGTGCTTGAAAATCATAATGCTTCAAGGTCTCCAGATCTTTCTTGTCGTGGATAGCAATAATTACTTTACTGGCTTCGCCTACCCGAAGCACCACGGAGTCAGCAGCTTTGGATTGTGCTATTGTAGTGCTTTGAATTGCCAGCAGAGTGATAAGTACTATGGAAAATTGCTTTGTCATACTATTGCTTAGTTATCATTTTCTTGTCTTTCTTAAAATTGAGTGCGAAGAGATTTTCTTTCGCCTGACGGAGATTCATGACAGGACTTTCTCCATTTTTTACCTCCAGGGCAAATCCAATTGCTTTCTGTATTCCATTTTTAGAATCTACTTCAGCGACTTCCTGTTCATTCAATTTGGTCAACGGCATTGGTGTTGATACCTCCTCTAATCGAAATTCCAGGACAATTGGCTTTTTAACTTTTGGTTGACTTACAGCTGTCGGTTCCGTCACCTCAATTATATTATCTTCTTCACCAGATTGTTCAATTTTTTGTGAAAACTGATTTTTTATTTCTGTGTTTTTATCAACTTGTGGTAAATAGGGTTGCCGTGATGTAGTAGTCTGTGTCTTCTTTTTAAGATTACGCTTTGGCTCGTCTTCTGCATATGATTTCTTGAGTGGCGTTTCTTTTTCTTCGGATACATTAACATTTGCTATTGTAGAGGGCGTGGTTTCAGCCCTCTTCGACTGAAGCCAGACTATTGTTGCTAATAGTAATCCCAGAAAAAGAAGTGCAGCAGCACGGAACCAGATTATTCCTTTAGTTTTTTTTGAAAGATTGGCCTCTACTTTTGACCAGGCACGTGGTGTTGGCGCCATCGCATGGTCTGTTAGTTTTGTCTTGAAAAATTCATCTATGCGGTCACTCATATTCAATCTATTTTTTTGATTCCTTCTTTTTCTAAGAGTACCAAGTTTCGTTGGAGCATCGCCCTTGCTCTGCTCAATTGCGATTTGGATGTATTCTCACTGATTTCTAAATGATTGGCGATCTCCTTGTGTGAAAAGCCATCAATCGCATACATATTAAAAACTATTCGATATCCAGTGGGTAAATCATTGATCATTTTCAATAAATCTTCAGCCTCCAGTTGTGTGTCGATCTTTTCAAAATTGGGTTCATGATGGAGTGCTTCAAGATCGGTTTCGAGGTACATGTTTTTATTTTTCCTGAGGTAGCTCAGCGACTCATTAACTACGACCTTTCTCAGCCATCCCTCGAAGCTACCTTCACCTTTGTATTGGTGAATTCGCTCAAAAATTTTCGTGAAGCTGGAGACCAGCACATCTTCTGCTTCCATTTTATTTTTTATATATCGATTACACAGTGCGTACATTTTTCC
>JANMYO010000072.1:0-9462 GCA_031382175.1 Bacteroidia bacterium
ATTTGCGGTAAGCTAGATTACGGCCCACACCCATATAAGGATTGCGCAGCAAAGCGAACCCGATATATTGTAAGGCAGTAAGCAGCGTCTCAAAGCGAATAAAAGAATTGAGCAAGCCGGGACTTCGATAGTAAGAAGAAAAACCTAAAACAATTTTTGCATCTGTACTAAACTGTTCACTCATCTTCTTAATCCATTGCTGCCCACACGGCCTGCAGTCAGCATCCGTCAACAGCACCCAATCATATTGCGCTGCTTTAATGCCGAGGGTCAATCCAAACTTCTTACCCTGGATGTGTTCAGGCTTTTGCACTACACGCACCATCTTTAGTCGAGAGTCTTTTTTTGTTTCTTCTAATAAGTAATCGAAGGTTCCATCATTGCATCGATCCTCCACCACAATTACTTCAAACGAAGGATGATCTTGCTTCAAAAGTAACGGCACTAATTCCTTTAGATTGCTTTCTTCATCGTGAGCACAAACAATCACTGAAACAGGCTGAGGATGGAGTTGTGATTCCTTTTGCTTCTTCAAGAATGCAAATAGAAAGATGGAGATATAAATAACCTGAAGCGCCAGGAAGAGGAGACAGACAATAAACACAACTTGCAAGGTGATTCTGATTTAAAAGTAAATCGCAAAGATAGGGATGATAAGCGATTCCCATACTTTCTGTAAAAGCCTTCAGTAGAAAATAACGGCAGATGTGACATGGGTAGGGATAACAAAATCAATCTCAAAAATCCTGAAAAAGTAGCTAAATACTAGTTTATCTTTGGGCCGCATGACCTTCACGCTTCAAGCTAACGATCCACACTCCAAAGCACGGGCTGGGATACTCACAACGGACCACGGAGATATCCCAACTCCCATCTTTATGCCGGTCGGCACGGCTGGCTCCGTGAAAGCAGTACATCAGCGGGAATTAGAAAATGACATTGATGCTAAGATCATTTTGGGCAACACGTACCATCTTTATCTTCGACCCGGAATCGAGCTACTGGAAAAAGCAGGTGGCCTTCATAAGTTCAACGGATGGACACGCCCCATTCTTACTGATAGTGGTGGGTACCAGGTTTACTCCCTATCCGATAATCGAAAGATTAACAAAGAAGGAGTGACATTCAAATCTCACATTGACGGATCTACTCATTTTTTTAGTCCGGAAAGTGTGATGGACATTGAACGGTCCATTGGGGCAGATATTATTATGGCGTTTGATGAATGTACGCCATACCCCTGCGAGTATGACTACGCAAAAAAATCAATGCACCTGACACATGATTGGCTAACACGATGTATTCAACGAGTGGATAACACTCCGTCAAAATACGATTACAATCAAACGCTATTCCCCATTGTTCAGGGAAGTGTATTTAAAGACTTGCGACAGCAATCAGCTGAATTCATTGCCAACCAAAATCAATCAGGTAACGCCATTGGCGGATTGTCGGTAGGTGAGCCGCATGAGATGATGTATGAGATGACATCACTCGTATGCGATGTCCTTCCAACGGACAAGCCACGCTATCTCATGGGCGTGGGCACTCCGGAAAATATTTTAGAATGCATTGCTTTAGGGATTGATATGTTTGATTGTGTGATGCCCACGCGTAATGCACGCAATGGCATGCTGTTCACAACAGAGGGTATTATCAATGTAAGGAATGAAAAGTGGAAAGATGATCTTAGCCCAATTGATGTGGCGCTGGGTGGTCATGTGAGTACTTTCTATTCAAAGGCGTACCTGAGGCATCTGATCATCAGTAAAGAAATTTTAGGCGCGCAAATTGCTTCAATACACAACCTTACCTTCTACCTTTGGCTGGTAAAGCAGGCTCGGCAAAAAATACAAGAAGGAACCTTTGTAACCTGGAAAAATAAAATGGCAAAAATAATCTCCCAGCGACTCTAGGGAATGAAATGAAGATCCTTGATAAGTATATCCTTAAGAAAATTCTCACTACTTTTTTCTTCGTAGTACTCATCCTCATTGCCATCATTGTCGTCATCGACATCACGGAGAAAATGGACAAGTTCTCTAAAAATAACCTTGATGTGCTGACTATTCTCACGTACTACCGTGATTTCATACCTTGGATCGCAGGTCTGCTGACACCCATCACTGCCTTTATTGCAATCGTATTTGTTACTTCTCAAATGGCCGGGCGTACGGAGATCATCGCCATCTTGAGTAGTGGAGTAAGCTTTCCGCGATTTTTACTCCCCTACTTTATGGGTTCACTCGCCATTGCCATCATTAGCTTCGTGCTGAACGGCTGGCTTATACCCCAATCCAATAAATCCCGTTTAGCCTTTGAGATGCAATATTTTAACAGAGTCTATTACTTTGAGAAACGAAATGTCCATTTACAAATAGAACCCGATGTCTACTTATATCTTCAAAACTTTAACAATCAAACCAACACAGGGTATCAATTTTCTCTAGAAAGATTTAAGGATAACCGGCTAATGGAAAAACTGACAGCTGACAATATTCAATGGGACACTACCAAACATAAATGGACGCTCAACTATTGGAGAATAAAAGAAGTGGACAGCATGTTTCATGTTGGCTACAAACCTGACAGGCATGCATTGGCTACGAGTGGTGTCAGTTTGGATACAACCTTAGCCATTTCTCCAAAAGATTT
Organism: Bacteroidia bacterium; assembly: GCA_031382175.1. GTDB lineage: Bacteria > Bacteroidota > Bacteroidia > Cytophagales > Cyclobacteriaceae > ELB16-189. The sequence continues at coordinate 2,656 of JANMYO010000072.1, forward strand.
TGAGAATGATGAGCGGAAGTATGACGGCATGACGATCAACGAGCTTGGTGAGTATATTGCCAAGTTAAAGTTTAGGGGCGCCTCAGGCGTTGAGGCCTATGAGGTAGAGAAGCAAATACGTTTTTCTTCTCCGTTTACCATCTTCGTGCTGGTGTTCATGGGTGTGCTTGTTTCGGCACGCAAGAGTCGGGGTGGTACCGGCTTTCAGATTGCTTTAGGATTTTTACTGTCGTTTGTGTTTATCCTGTTCTTTATGATGTCTCGCACCTTTGCAGAGGCAGGGTCTCTGTCTCCACTGATAGCAGCATGGTTGCCCAACATCACATTCGGGCTCATCTCTGCAATGCTCTATAAATATGTTCCTCGCTGATGCCCAGTACATTTGATTATTTAAAACTCCACTTCATTGTTTTCTTATGGGGGTTCACTGCAATTCTGGGCATGCTTATCTCAATCCCAGCCGTAGAAATGGTCTTCTTAAGGACATTGATAGCTACCGCGGGGATGGGCTTCGTGATTTACTTAACTAATGGTGTGTTTAAATTAAACAATGCCGATTACCTAAAAGTTATACTTACCGGGTTTATCGTTGCCGCACACTGGATCGCTTTTTTTTACTCTGCACGCATTGCCAATGTTTCAGTAAGTCTGGTCGGCTTTGCTACCGGTTCATTTTGGACCGCCATTCTGGAGCCACTCGCAAATAGAAAAAAGATCAGCGCTCTTGAAATCAGTTTGGGAATACTGGTAGTGGTAGGACTTTACATCATTTTTTCCTTTGATTTCCAATATCATCTTGGTCTTACATTGGGAGTTTTGTCAGGATTAAGTGGGTCTGTTTTCTCCGTTATAAATTCTAAATTAGTGAAGCGCATACCTTCCATCACTATCACTTTTTATGAAATGATGGGTGCCACGTTTGCAACAGCACTCTTCTTTCCACTCTACAAAATATTTACTTCCACTGATGGTGAGCTTCATCTCAATCCAACCTTATTGGATTGGTTTTACCTAGGCATACTTGCGCTGGTATGTTCCGTCTACGCGTATACAGCGGTTATCGAATTAATGAAGAAACTGTCTACATTTTTTATTCAGCTTACCATGACGCTAGAGCCAATCTATGGAATTGTGATGGCCGTTGTTATTTTTGGTGATCGGGAAAAAATGAATACTCAATTTTATCTGGGAACCGCTGTGATCATCAGTGCCGTCCTATTTTATCCCTTATTCAAAAAGAAGCAACGGGAAGATCATACCACTTATAAAACTCCTGACCAATAAGTCGATCCCGGAAAATTCGATTTTAAATCCACCGGTCTCTCAAAAATACCAAATACAGAAGAGCCAGAGCCACTCATGCTTGAATAAGTCGCTCCATTAAAATAAAGGGATTCTTTAATTTTTTTTATGGCAGGATATCTCTCAAAAATACTTTCTTCAAAATCATTAATGAGATTATCCCTCCATTTGGGTAACGGATGCTTCTCAACCACTTGCCTCACAGTTTTCTGTAGTGATTTAGCTTTAACTCCAGCGTAAGCTTCCGATGTTGAAACGTGAATATCAGGTTTAACGATTACCAAAAATTTATTTTCCAAGTCCACCACAGCATCGCTTAACTCCTCTCCTTTGCCCTCGCCCAACTGCGGTTTCCTTTCCAGAAAGAAACTACAATCACTACCGAGCTGAGAAGCATATCGCTTCAACTGTTCAATCGACAATCTCAATTCAAATATCTGATTTAGTAATGTCAAGGTAAAGGCAGCATCAGCAGATCCTCCGCCAAGGCCAGCTCCCATAGGAATGATTTTATGTAAATGAATCTTTACTGGTGATAGATTAAAATCCGGTTGCAAAAGATGATAGGCTCTTACGCAAAGATTAGTTGACCGGTCACCCTCTATTGAAATTCCAGAAGTAGTAAATGCAAATTCATCCGATGGGATAATTTCCAAAATATCCGTCCACGGAACAGGATAAAAACAGGTTTCTATGGAATGGAATCCATCTGTTCTTTTAGAAAGAATACTCAATCCAAGGTTTATCTTACAAAAAGGAAAAGCGATCATGAACCCTCATTGTTAAGTACACCGAGACAATCTGAATCAACAACCAATCTACTTGGTAAGTCTATCGATAAGGTCTTGTGTGATGCCCGAAGAAGAGAACCCCCCATCATGCATTAGGTTCTGCATGGTAACCATACGTGTAAAATCAGAGAACATGGCTACAATATAATTGGCGCATTCCTCTGCAGTGGCGTTTCCAAGAGGTGACATCATTTGGGCAAAATCATAGAACACATCAAATCCGGAGATGCCCGCACCTGCCGTTGTTTTTGTGGGTGATTGTGAAATCGTATTTACCCGAACTTTCTTAAGTTTTGCAAACCTTGCACCGTAGCTTCTGGCAATTGACTCCAGCATCGCTTTGGCTTGTGCCATATCTGTATAGTCGGGGTAGTTTCGTTGTGCTGCGATATAACTTAATGCTACAATGGATCCCCATTCATTCATGGCATCCAATTTTTCTGCCGACTGCATTACTTTATGAAAGGATAAGGCGGAGATATCAATGGTCTTCAAATACCACTCATAGTTGAGGTCACCATACTCACGTCCCTTTCGAATATTAGGGCTTTGACCGATCGAGTGTAACACAAAATCAATTTTCCCTCCCAGTATCTCCATCGATTTAGTAAAGAGGTTATTCAAGTCCTGCTCTGAAGTTGCATCCGCAGGGATCACCTCTGAATTGCACTGTTGAGCCAATTCATTGATCTTACCCAGACGCATAGCAATGGGAGCATTGGAAAGGGTAAACATTCCCCCTTCTTCTTTTACTCTTAACGCTGTCTTCCAGGCAATTGAATTCTCATCCAGAGCTCCAAAGATGATTCCTTTTTTACCTTTCAATAGATTGTAGGCCATGACAATTTTATTTTCGGTTGATTGTATCACAATAATACAAAATCTGGTCAAGAGCCGCTATTTTTGAAAAATGAATAAATCTCAGGAAGCTCCTATTGGAATATTTGATAGCGGTATTGGCGGCCTTACCGTTGCTTATGCCATCCGGCAAATGCTTCCATTAGAAAGCATGATTTACTTTGGAGATACGGCACACCTTCCCTATGGAGATAAATCAGAGGCCGCTATTCAAGCATATTCGATAAAAATTGCTGATGTCCTGCTCAAAAAAGGATGCAAAGTAATTGTTATCGCTTGCAACTCAGCCAGCTCGGCTGCTTATGAACTATTGAAAGAATACGTAAACAAAGAAGTGAAGGTGATTAATGTGATCGACCCCATGGTAGAATGGGTAACACAAAACTTGGCAGGAAAAAACATTGGACTCATTGGAACAAAACGAACCGTGAATTCAGGTATTTATTCCCAAAAAATAAAAGAAGCATCGCAAGGAATTTCCCTTCACTCTGTAGCTACACCCCTGTTGGCACCCATGATTGAAGAAGGGTATTTCAATAACAAGATCAGCCATAATATTATAGAGGAATATTTGCGCGATCCAACATTGAATAAAATTGATGCTCTTGTATTGGCGTGTACCCACTATCCGTTGATCCGAAAAGAGATTGAAGAATTCTATCACGGGAAAGTTCAAATTTTAGATTCTTCTGAAATCGTAGCCAAGGCCCTTAAAAATTATTTACAAAAAGAAAATCTTCTGAAAACCTCTTCTCCAACTCATTCATTTATGGTTTCCGACTATACAGATTCCTTTGAAGCCGCAACAAGGATATTCTTCAGAGAGGTCGTACACCTCGAAAAGCATCCACTCTGGAATTGAGAAAATTCAAAATCAAATCATACATGTAGGTTTTTTGAGGATATTTAACAATTCTGTCACTATTAATATGTGATCTTTATCCCCGATTAGCTGCTTAAACTTGTGTCGACCCTACTCTTTATATTGCCTTTTCTAATCGTTTATACCGTTTTGGTGGTCTATGCCGAGCGGAAACTGTCCGCTTTTATGCAGGATAGACTCGGCCCAATGGAAGTCGGCTACTATGGAATTCTTCAGACCGTTGCGGATCTTTTGAAATTAATTCAGAAAGAAGACATTGTTCCAGCGCAAGCCGACAGGAAAATATTTAAAGTTGCACCACTTTTCATTTTCGCTTTTATTTTTACTGGATTTTCCTTTTTGCCACTCAGTCCGGGCTGGCAAGGAGCATCAATTTCATCTGCTTTGTTTTTACTTTTAGCTATCCTCTCCTTAGACGTCATTGGTATAGTGATGGCAGGCTGGAGCTCTAATAATAAATATAGCTCGCTGGGTACCCTTCGTGCAGCTGCGCAAATTATTTCGTATGAAGTCCCACTGGCATTGTCCGTTCTATGTGCCTGTGTGATTTGTCAGAGTCTGGACCTTCAGGAAATCTCGTATCAGCAGGGAATTTTATTACAACAGCCCATAGGACATGAAGTTGAACAAAACTATTTTTTAGGGGTTAAAAGCTGGAATTTACCAACCACCTATATCGGTGGTTTTCTAACCTGGAATATTTTTAGAATGCCTTTACTTTTCATTGCGTGGATTATTTTTTTTATTGCCTCCTTAGCAGAAAGTAACAGAGCTCCTTTTGATTTACCAGAAGCTGAATCAGAACTTGTTGGAGGATTTCATACGGAATACTCCGGGTTTCGATGGGCGGTGATCATGCTTGCTGAATATGCTATGATGTTATTGGTGAGCTTCATTAGTGTTATTCTTTTTTGGGGAAGTTGGAATACACCGTTACCCAATATCGGTAGCGTCAAGCTCGCCACCTGGACCACCGGAGAGACTGGCACCATGGCATTTCATCTTTGGGGAATATTCTGGCTTATCTCAAAAGTGTTATTAATGGTTGGTATGCAAATCTGGGTACGATGGACATTCCCCAGGCTACGTGTTGACCAATTGATGTCATTAAGTTGGAAATACCTTACACCCCTTGCATTGCTGGTATTAATTTGTTGCAGTGCGTGGAAAATTTTTATTGCATGATATTGAAAAGCAAAAATAATACAGTCTATAGTCTTTGGGCAGTTCTTCTTTTGTCGAGCTTTTATTCCTTTGGCCAACATGAAGCAGAGAACTTACAGAAACAATTTGAAGCAGCTCAATATGATTCCATCAAGGTTGATCTTCTGATCAATCTATCTCAGGCTTATGAATACTCCGATTATTCTAAATCAAGACGTTATGCAGAGGAGGCTGTAGAATTAGCAGAGAAAATAGGGTCAGACTGGGCGAAAGGAACAAGCTATCTGAGGCTTGCATTTCTTGAAGCGCGCGAAGGAGACCATGCTTCTTCTCTCAAATATTACAACATGGGATTGCAAACTTCCGTCTCCCTTAAGGACAGTTTAAAAATTGCTTTTACCCTAAATGCATTAGGAGACACCTATCGCGAGCTAGGAGAATTTGATGATGCCTACCTCTATCTTACACGGAGTTATCAGGTGGCGCGGAAAAAGAATGACTCGCTAACGATGCTCTTTTCCTTACACAACATTGGAGTTGTTTTTAAAGAATTGGGTCAGTACGAAATAGCCATCAACCACCTGAACCTTTCTCAAAAAATAAGTGATAAGATCAATGATGTCAATGGAATTGCATACTGCGATGATGAACTCGGTGATGTTTATCTTGGAATGAGAAATTTTGAGCAGTCACAAAAATACCTCATATCGGCCCTCTCGCATGCGCGGAAAAAAGAAATCAGTGTACTCATTCCCCGCATACAATCTCACCTGGCCAACTTATATTATGAAACGAACGATTGGGAGAAGTCTATTACCTATTACGATTCCGTGTATGCCATACATAAACAACTTGGTAATCCTTACGGAATTGCACAATGTGAACTTGGAAAAGGGAAGGTTTTACTAAAGCTGGAAAGATTTTCAGAAGCAGCGGGTTTATTTGAACGAAGCTTGAGGTCTGCTCAGGAATTAAATGCACGCAATCTTGAGATTGCATGCTACCGCGAGCTAGCCTCGCTGTCGGAGCAGAATGGCGACTATAAAAAGGCGGTAGCCTATTTTAAGAATTTTACCGTTTTACGTGACAGCCTTTTTAGTCAAAAAATGATGGGTAATCTTTTTCAGGATCAACTTCGATTTGAAACAGAAGTCAAAGACTATGAAATAGCTGCCCTAAGTCAGGCAAAAGCAAAACAGGATTCTGCCATTAAGCGGCAGGAATTCATTCGAAATATTCTTGTCGTTGTAGTGGCGCTGGCGGGCATTTTGTTATTTACCATCTACAGGAGTGGGCAACGTAGAAAACGAATCAATAAGCTACTCTTAGCACATCAGGAGGAAATTAAGCAACGAAGTGTTGAACTGGAACAATTGAATCAAGTGAAAGACAAGTTCTTTTCCATTATTTCACATGACCTTCGCTCCCCGATGAATGCCTTGTTAGGCATATTGAATCTGCTTGATAATAAGCAACTCAAGCCAGAAGAATTTACTCAGTTAACCAAAGAATTGAGAATACAGTTTAATCACACCAAGACACTCATCAGCAATCTCCTTGACTGGGCCTTGTTGCAAATGGATAAATTGAAAATCCTACCGGAGAAAATAAATCTGCGCACGATGGTAGATGAAAATTTCAAGATGCTTAATTCACTTCATCTTAAAGAAACAAATCTTGTCAATCAAATTCAGGAAGGAAGTATTGCGCTGGCTGACATGAACATGATTAATCTAATCTTTCGCAACCTAATTCTGAATGGGATAAAGTTTACGGAGAACGGAGGACAAATAACAGTAAGAAGGAGTG
>JANMYO010000024.1:0-5450 GCA_031382175.1 Bacteroidia bacterium
TCCAAGGAATTTATTCTCCAGCCCCTGGGCTTTCACCTGTCGCGCATATTCGATGATGCCACCCTCCAGTTGAAAAACGTTTTTAAAACCTCTGTGCTTAAACCAGGCACTGGCTTTCTCGCACCGAATGCCGCCTGTGCAATACATGACAATATTGTTTTCCTTTTTGTCAGTCAATATATTCTCAACAATAAGAAGTGATTCTCTAAAGGTATCAACATCGGGAAGGATGGCATTTTTAAAATGACCTACCTCGCTTTCATAGTGATTGCGCATATCAACGACTACGGTGCTACCATCATTAGTAAGTTGATTGAATTCGGTTGCATTCAGATGTACACCGGAATCAGAAGCATCAAACGTTTCATCTTTCAGTCCATCGGCAACAATTTTTTTCCTAACCTGAATCTTTAGTTTAAAAAATGATTTCCCGTCATCATCAACCGCCAGGTTTAGACGAACTCCCTTTAAAAAAGAAATTTCGTAAAGTTGTTTTTTGAACCTCTCAAAATTTTCAGTGGGGATACTAAGCTGAGCGTTGATACCTTCGTTGGCAACATAAATTCTTCCCCACACACTCAGCGCTGACCAGGCCTTATAGAGTTCATCCCGAAAAACCTTCGGATCTTCGATTAGATGGTATTTATAGAATGAAAGGGTAGTTCTCTCTATGGCCACGGCATCGTGAAGCCTTTCTTTTAGCAGCTTACCATTAATTTTATTGTAGAGCGCCATACGTGCAAATCTGAGTACAAAAGTACCACTATTTGTTAGTTTGATCAATAATTGGGTGTATCCCATTTCTCTGGATCGGAGATATACGCAGGAAATGATTCGTTAATTATTGGCAGGACTTAATTGACCACGAACGAGTTTGTTGTAATCCACACATGAAAGGAATCCGTGCTTCGAGCAATAGGGACAGGTTTTATAGGTTTCTCCAAAATACCCTCTTTTGATAATCACAGTTGCCCCATTGCATACTGGGCAAACTACTTTGCCGGCAGGACCGCAATCGATATCATAATCTTTCGACAGGATTTCAGCGGCTTGTTTTGATTGAACCTTTTGTTCTTTGAGTAATTCGACCTCCGACTTTTTTAACCATTCGGCCGCTGCTTCAGAATATTGCCCTGTAGTTCCTTTCAATTGAATATACTTATTCAGCCAGTCCACACTTTGTTTGTATTTGCCCAGGTAAAATGAGTTGCGGCCAAAATGATAGGTTAGATCAGAAGGAATGCTTTTGGAATTTTTAAGTGCAAATAGAAATTTCTCATCGGCTTCTTCATACATTTCATGCTCGCTCAAATAAATAGCTGAATCGATCAGGATGGAAACCTGGCGCTGCTTTTCAGTTTCCCGCTGCATCTCCATAAGTTTAATCTTCTCCTTTTCAGACTCCTGACCTTTTGAGTGAAACGGGTTCACCATTAAAAGTAGTCCTATCGAGAAAATGATAACCTTCCTCACGCCTTAGTTGATTTACTATTTAACAGAAAATCCTTTTTTGAAAGATTAAGCCACTCGAGTGTAGCATTACAAAAGATATCTTCCTTCACTTTTTTACTAACGTCCATTTCGTCAATAAATTTTCCTACGGTAAGATCTCCAAGCGGAAAAGGATAATCTGTTCCGAGGGTAATTCGTTTGGAACCTTGTAGTTTGATTACATATTCCAGGCTCAACGCATCGTGCGTGATGCTATCCACCCAAAATTTTCCCAGGTATTTTCTAGGATTAATATTGTTATCAATGGCTACCAAATCGGGGCGACAGTCAAAACCATGTTCAATTCTTCCAATCGTAAATAAAAAAGATCCACCGGCATGGGCAAAATTAACTCTCAACTTGGGTAATCTTTCAAAAACCCCGCCAAAGATCATGGAGCAGAGTGCCCGTGATGTTTCTGCAGGCATTCCCACCAGCCAGGGTAGCCAATACTTTTGCATTTTTTTTTCCCCCATCATATTCCACGGATGAATCAGCAACGCAAGCCCAAGCTTTTCGCAGGCTTCAAAAACGGGGAAGAACCGTTCTTCGTTCAGATTTTCATCATTGATATTGGAGCCGATCTGAATTCCTTTCAAACCAATTTTTTTACAACGCTCTGCTTCCTTGATAGCCAACTCTGTATCCTGCATCGGTAACGTACCAAGCCCAACGTAGTGTTTTGGATACTTATCAACTAACCCCGCGATATGGTCATTCAGATATTGGGAAAGAGCCAGACAGTCCATGGGTTGCGCCCAGTACGAAAACATAACAGGAATCGTACAAACTACCTGCACCTGGGTTTTGAAAGGCGCATACTCATCAATGCGAAGCGAGGCATTCCAGCAGTTCTCTTTAATTTCCCTAAAGAACTGATTGCCCCGCATCATCTTTGCAAATCCTTTTTTGTGATGCTGAAGGAAGATAAAGTCTCCATAGCCAAACTTCTCTGCCCAATTGGGCATTTTCTTAGGGAGTATGTGAGTATGGCTATCGATTTTGAGCATGGGCGACTGCAAAGGTAAGAAATCAATCAGTTGACAATTGACAAATGATAATTGTCAATAAAATACCATTAATTATGCTACCCAAATTGTCAATTGAACATTGTTAATTGCCTCTTTTAAAGAGTCCAGCCCGGTCTGTATTCTCTTTTTACAAATGCGTTGGCTTCGTCAAAATTGGTGATCCTCATATTCTTAGCATCCCAGAGAAGTTTTTTGCGTCCAGGGTAGAAGGTCTGCTGACCATCGGCTGATTGGGTTTTTATATTATAACTGCGAATAGCAAGGTTACCCATTAAAACACTTTCCGTAAATGGGCCCGCATAATCGAAAGGCGAACTAAGTTCTGCTTTTCCAAAACCTTTAAGGCAGGCATTTACCCATTGTACATAGTGTCCTTCAGGTACTCTTGCAATAGTTGATAAAAGGTTTACTTCCTTCATTCTTGAAGTCGGTAACAGAACAGGAGGTTGAGTATGATTTCCCATGATCTTACCTTTGGTGCCTTCAAAGATTACTCCGCCATCATAGCTGCCCAACTTTTCATCAGGTAGCAGCTCTTCAGGTCGTTCGGGCAAGAGACCACCGTCCATCCAGGTCAATCGTAGAGTTCCTTTTCCGTCTTTGCGCGGATACTTCAAGTGAATAATTGATGATGAAGGACAACTTTCCAAATAATTGGCTTCCTTAAAGAAGCCTTCCCATGACGTGGTAGTGCTACATTCTACTTCTGTGGGAAAGTCTATCGGAAGAATCCGGAATACAGGATCGAGGATATGACATCCCATATCTCCTAATGCTCCGGTACCGAATTCCCACCAGCCTCTCCAGTTAAATGGCAAGTAGGCCGGATTGTAATCCATTTGCTTGGCGGGGCCAAGCCAGAGATCCCAGTCGAGTTCTTTCGGAATATCAAATTTACCGGTTGGCGCAGGAATTCCTTGTGGCCAAACCGGACGATTCGTCCAGGCAGTTACTTTGTTTACATCACCGATCAATCCGGCATCATACCATTCTTTCATAATGCGCACACCCTCCCCAGAAGAGAATTGATTGCCCATTTGGGTTACTACTTTGTATTTACGTGCGGCTTCCGTCAACATCCTTGATTCATATATGCTATACGTCAATGGCTTTTGGCAATAGACATGTTTCTTTCTTTCGATGGCGGACATAGCTGCTACTGCGTGGGTATGGTCAGGGGAAGAGACAGTCACAGCATCAATGTTTTTCAACTCCTTATCAAACATCACCCGAAAATCCCGGTAATATTTGGCTTGGGGAAAATTCTTAACCGACTCTACCGCCATACGATCATCAACATCACATAGAAATGATACTTTAACGTGAGGGCTTTTGGCGATTTCAGTAAGATCGCTGGTACCTTTACCACCAACACCAATACCCGCCACATAAAGCGTATCACTAGGCGCTACAAAGCCCTTCCCCAAAACAAAGCGTGGGATGATTGTAAACGCGGCTGCCGCAAGACCGGCATTTTTCAAAAAGTTTCTTCTTGAAATCGGAGCGAGCGGGGGAGTTGATTTTTTTAGAGGCATGATTTTTTATTTACGATTATGGATTTGAGATTTACAATTTTTTTAAAGATCATGAGTTGCTAAAACTTATTACTCGTCAAATTTAACACTCTCAGCCAAAGTTCTGTCATCATACTTTACTCCATAGTGGTCAAGGACATCCTGTGGTACTCCATCCCATTGATTCGGCTTATTACCAGCGTAGCCAATATCTTTAATTCCAATTTCGCTGGTATAAAATCCTGTAGCGGTGAGATTACGGATGAGGTTGAAGAATGCCACGCCTTGTTGCAGCTCAGGCTTTGCCAATTCAGGATAGGCAATCGCATCAACCATTTCAATTTGTTGTTGTAATGTGCCGGAGGCAAAATCGGAATTGAAACGCTTAAGACACTGAATATCCAGCCACTTCAATCCGCCCCGCATAGGAATTTGATGCTTGGGCATATCTTTTACGATGAATTCAATAAAGTCGGGGACACCTGCTTCTGTGGCAGAGCCGGATGTTTTATCTTTTGGAATGATAATGTCTGAAAGGATATGGATGGTCTTCATTTCGTGCTCATCAAAGAATTTTTCGCTATGAAGGTTGCGTTCGCGAATTACTTCCTGCGGATTACGGTCGATCGTGAATTCCTTAGGAACTTCGACAGCATCTTTCGATGGTTCACACGATAACAAAACGCCTGCACCAAGAGATCCTACAGCAAGGGTCTTTAAATATTTTCTTCTGTCCACAATAGTATTAAGTAGCAAGTAGTAAGTATCTAGACTATTGCGTCTTGATACTTGCTACTTATGTCTATAAGTTTTGTTTCTTTAACTCATCAATAATAAATTCACTGGCTCTCATCGAGAGTGCAAGAATTGTCCATGTAGGATTCTTATCGGCCTGGGACACGAAAGGACCACCATCAACCACAAAAAGATTCTTGACATCATGTGCCTGATTGAATTTATTAACAACTGATTTCTTTGGATCGTCACCCATCCTTGTTGTCCCTACTTCATGGATGATTCGCCCCGGGGCTAAGAGACCATAATCGTTTTCGGGCCCATCTGAATTTCCGGAGGTAACGACTCCACCCATCTTATCAATAATTTCAGCAAAGGTCTGTTTCATATGTTTGGCCTGCTTTACTTCATGTTCACTCCATTTATAATGAAAGCGTAATACAGGAATGCCATATTTATCAACTGTTGTGGGATCAATCTCACAATAATTGTCTTCTCGGGCAATTGCCTCACCTCGGCCTGCCATATTAAAAGTAGCACCATAGAAGTAGCGATAATCATCTTTCAATGAAGCACCATAACCACCTGCCGGCGTCTGTTTTCCATCACGGCCCGGATACTTTCCATTCGTTTCTTCCATGCCGAAGCCAAAGCCGTACATCGGCATGCCCATACCGCC
>JANMYO010000032.1:0-75164 GCA_031382175.1 Bacteroidia bacterium
CCGAATCACACTCCATTAGTTTTGATTTTCTCATTCATTTTGAGAATTTAAAAGTCGCGAACCCAACATACAACATCAGCGATTGGAGTTCATTTGTTAATGCTACCCTTATTCAAGTTGAAAACCCAACCGACATTGCCATCATCCAACAGGGCATGAACAAATACAAAGTCTTGCAAAATGAAAAGCACAGCGAACAAGCCATCTCCGATTTTAGATTTATTTCGCTGGCACAGCTTTATAAAAAGTCAATGGATATTCGCGATGGACTTTGCCCACCCTATTATGAATCTAATGCCAAGGCTGTTATGATTCTCGGTGTCATCACATTATTTTTATTGACATTGGCCTGCTTCAATTATATTAACATCGCCATTGTTACCGCTGCCAAGCGATTGAAGGAAATTGGTGTGCGCAAAGTGATTGGCGCTACACGTTTCAAAGTCATTACCCAGTTTCTGTCCGAGAACATTTTCGTTACTTCCTTCGCATTAGTGTTTGGCCTGGCCATTGGTATGTTCGTTTTCATTCCGGGCTTTGAACAAATCAATGGCTTTAGCATGGGCTTCACCCTGGCGCATCCCAATCTTTGGATGTTCTTAGTGGCCGTATTATTCGTTACTGGGCTCATATCAGGTCTATATCCTGCTCTATACATTTCAAGATTTGAAGTAGTGAATATCCTGAAAGGTTCTTCCAAATTCGGCAAGCAAAATCCATTGAATAAAATCCTGCTCGGTTTTCAATTGATACTGGCGTGCATACTCATTACATGCGCAGTGATGTTTACACAAAATACCGATTATGTTGCCCAGCGAAATTGGGGGTACAATCAAAACGATGTATTGTATGCCGAGGTACACAACCAACTGGCCTACGAACAGATCTACGCTGCCATGGCGCAAAATCCAAACGTTATGTCCATCGCAGGGTCTACTAATCACATTGGAAAAAATCACACCACTGCTATTGTTAAACTTCCGCCCAGCAAACAATATGAAGTACAACAATTAGCAGTAGATGCCAATTATTTTTCAACCATGCAATTGACGCTTACCAAGGGACGCGCGTTCAATCTACATCCTGAAGCGGATAAGCAATCCGTAGTGGTCAATGAAGAATTTGTGAAAAACCTCGGCTGGCAAGAACCTATTGGACAACCAATAGAAATCGACAGCATGCGCTACGAAGTGATTGGCGTAGTAAAAAATTTTCACAGCTATAATTTCGATACTAAGATGCTCCCCATCCTCTTCAAAGTAGCCGACAAAGCAGACTATCGTTTTATTTCACTGCGCGTACGCAGCGGCTCGGAAAGAGAAGCGTATACATCTCTTCAAGCGCAATGGAATAAACTCTTCCCCGAAATTCCTTTTCAAGGCAGCTACCAAGAAGATGTGTGGGGCGGCTATTTTGAAAAAATAAAAGGTCACAGTCGCTTTTGGCAAGCCATCGCCTTCATCACCATTTTACTTGCAGGGTTGGGCTTGTACGGCTTGGTCACCCTCAACGTGGCGGCCCGCACCAAAGAGTTCAGCATCCGCAAAGCATTGGGCGCGCAAACCAATAACATCGCCAAAGGTATCTTACGACAATATACCATTCTGTTTACCGTGTCTTTGCTCATTGGCATACCCGTCAGTTATTCGCTCGTCAAATTTCTGTTTGACATTGCGTACGAGTATCACGTGCCTATGAATTACATCAGCGTAACACTGGCCGTGAGCATACTCATTTTTGTATTGCTATTCGTTGTATCCACGCAAGTGAACAAGGTGGCCAAGGCTAGTCCCGTGAATGGATTGAAGGTGGAGTAAGAAATTTTAAGAAAACAGATAAATGGAAATAACATTAGATTTACAACGAAAGATTGCAAGAAGAGCTGGTTTACTCTACTTAGCATTGGCTATCACAGGAGCTTATGGTCTCATGTATGTGTCATCTCAAATTTACATGTCCGATGATGCCGCAGCTACAGCCAAAAATATGCTGGCCCACGAATTCCTCTTTAGATCAGGAATTGTTAGTAATCTTATTAGCCAAACTATATTTATATTCCTTGTTCTTACACTGTATCGATTATTCAAAGAAGTGAATAAACAACAGGCTATTGTCATGGTGGCATTGGTGCTGGTTTCGATCCCTATTGTGTTTGTGAGTGAAGTCTTTGAAATTATCTCTTTAATGATTTTGAAGGGTGAAGTATTAGCAACGCTCCAGGCGCAGCAACAACAGGACTGGGCGATGCTGTTTCTAAAGCTGAATAGTCGAGCAACACTGGTTGCTGAGATATTCTGGGGGCTTTGGCTGATACCTTTTGGACAATTGGCATTTAAGTCTGGGTTTATACCTCGACTAATTGGAATATTACTGATACTGGGTGGAGTAGCCTATGTTATTCAAGTGGGTACTACTCTGCTCTTTCCTGATTATAAATCCATTGTCTCAAAGTTGACAGGTTTGTTTCCTACGGTAGCAGAACTCTCCACCATTCTTTGGCTTTTGATTAAGGGTGTAAAGTCTGTGAGTAAGACGTCTGACACTTCAAAGGTGTCCTGACGCCTAGATTTTTAAAATTGAATTTTAAAAAAGGGAATGTCAAATGAAGACAAACGTGAACGGGTTAGAGGATTTTAAGGTAAACATTAAAATTAAGCTTGCCGCTCTTTGGACATCTGTCATGTTTTGCTACCTATATGGCGACTATTTTGAGCTATATGTTCCCAAAAAGATCGAAGGATTTATTAGTGGTGAATCAATGCTCAATAGCCCACTGAAATTGTTTGGGGCATCCGTACTATTGGCTATTCCTGCCTGTATGGTTTTCTTATCAATCATCTTAAAGCCTAAAGTAAATAGAGGATTGAATATTATTTTCGGATTGTTCTTTACAGCAATCATGGCACTGATAGCAATTACATCAATTACCCCCTGGTATACTTTTTATGTTTTTTTAGCAATCGTTGAAAGTGTTATTACTTCATTGATTGTTTGGTATGCTGTAAAATGGCCAGAGGAGAAGCAGCTGAATTAACGTAGTTAGCTCATCGCGAGTGCCTTACTCACCATTCGGTAGACATAGGAATGATAGATGTGCCTTCGCGCAAAGCGGTCGGGTGTATCCGAGCTGGCTAATTTACCATAAACATTTTTAGGCAGACTAAAATATTCGTAGCTGCTACCGTCTGCAAAATCTATGGTTAATGTTTGCCCTTTGTATTGAAAGTTAACAATCTTAGAGGACGTGATCACCTCTGTGTATTGTTCCAATTGTTGTTCGTGGGTTTCCGGGGCGATGCTCACGAGGAAATGATACGCTTCAATAAAGGATTTACTTTTTTCTTCGGCTTCATGCCTCGTCTCCAGACTGTCTTGAAACTTGTCCGGATGCCAGTCCTTCATAAAATTCCGGTAGATAGTCTTTAATTCCTTCAATCCTGCTGTTTTATCTACTCCCAACAGCTTCCGATATTCAACTATTTTCTTCATGCGGGCGCAAAAATATACTTTTTACTGGAAATACACCTCAGAATTTGAGGTTAGCCGCAGCAATAGCGATTACTTATGAAAAGCAGTTAGACTTTGCGAGGAGGTAATTCAAAGGCAACGGCCTGGTGTTCAAAGTGATCTTTGTGCGATCCATCACAAAATGGTTTATTGGCAGAACGACCGCATCGGCACAGAGAGACTACTGTCCGTCCTTGTAGGCCGTAGGCTGTGCCCGAACTATCAACGATTTCAAAGTCGCCTTCAATTTTTACCGATCCGTTGCTATTGATGGTCAGTTTGGATTTGGTCATGGTTTGGTTTATTGAATGAGCGCAAGGTAAGCCACCAAAGGCATTATGCAAACCTTTGGATTGCAGTAAACCAAACATTAATTTTAGTCTGAGGAAATAAATTAACTCGTCCGATTATGAAAAAGATATCCATTTTGATTTTAGTGACTCTAGTAACAATGACCAGTTTTGCTCAGGGCGACAAAAAAAAGGGAGGGAAGCAGGCTGATGGAGCTGCCCAAATTGATGCCGCACAGGTTCCTGATGCTGTTAAAAATGCGTTCACTGTTCAAGCGACAGATTTACGATGGGAGAAACGGGAGTCGAAGGACAAGGAGGGGAAAGCGAAAGTGAGGTATGTGGCTGTTTATACACAGGAAGGTATTCCTGTGCGGACTCGCTTTAAGGAAGACGGCTCGGCTTTGAGTTCCTCAAGGTATCTTGAGCCCCAACAGCTACCGGCCGCTGTACAATCAGCAGCAACAACAAAAAATGTCGGAGCGAAATTAATGGGAGGTGAAGAAGTGACCAATAAGAAAGAAGAGATTTACTATCGTGTTCGGTTACGAAGTGGCTCAACAAAAATGGTCTCTTTTTATGATGTTAATGGAGTAGAAGTAAAGAAAGATAAGTTAGAAGGTGATCCTAAAGAAGGAGAAGGCAACTAGGAACTATTTAAATCAATTGCCCTGCCTCTTCGATAGTTTTGACTTTACCAATTGATAGGATTGTGTGATGGAGTGTTCCCAATCTTGCCGCTGAAAACACAAACGTCTTATACGTGCAGATCAGGAATTAGAAACTTTATAATAGCTGTTCGCCAGAAATGAAATGGGTACTCCGATCACGAACATATGAATCATGATCATAATAACAGAACCTGATAGTTGAAAGGGTCTTGGGGCAATACTGGAGAGTGGTATCACGGCAAAATTCATCATTACCCAAATAAAGATACCATATACCATACCTACCAAAATTCTGTTCGCCTGCAGTAGTTTCACGTTAGGGAAGGCGGCAAAAAAAAGGAATGTCCAACTCAAGGCGATTATGAAATGAAACAACAGTCCAAGCCACACCATGGAATAACCTCCAGCGTACGCATCCTGACCAAAAGCACCACTGGCTACGAAAATGAATACCCGATCAGGAGTAATGCCACCGGCCAGATATGCATTGAGTGAAGCAGCAATGGCATCCAAAATACCAACAATCAAACCGGATTTCAAGGCGGACCAAAGGAAGAGCGATGGTTTTGTATTCATAATGGCAAAAGGTAAGAAATTTATATTCCAGGCTATCACCTTGGTGAGAAAACCCCACATCTTGTGTGAGTAGTCCATTTTAACTTTACTTCGCGAGTAGTAGTCTCTAATTCGGGAGCTTTCGTCCACTTCTATCAAAATGACCAGATTTTCAGCCACTTCCTTCTCCGCTAAAATATATTTGCTGCCGGATTTGCCGAATACTTTTTTATCTTTCAAGCCTATACCACTATGACTATGATAAAAGCCATCGCCTCTTACCTCCTGACTGTTTTGTTTATTCTTCCGGCTGTTGCACAACGCGATAAAAAAGATGCAACTCCTACTGCTGTAAATATAGCGGTCGACTTCAATAACTATTTCAAGCCTGTAAAATGGAGGAGCATAGGTCCATTTAGAGGTGGACGATCCGTAACGGCCACAGGTGTGATCGGTGATCTCAACACCTACTACATGGGCACCACAGGGGGAGGTGTTTGGAAAACAGATGATCTTGGAATCACCTGGAAAAATATTTCAGATGGCTTTTTCAAAACAGGATCAGTAGGAGCGGTCTCAGTTTCTGAGAGTGACCCTAACGTAGTTTATGTGGGTATGGGTGAGCATGCCGTACGAGGTGTGATGACCCATCATGGTGATGGTGTTTATAAATCTACCGATGCCGGAAAAACGTGGAAGAAGGTGGGATTGGAGTTAACACAACACATTTCGCGCATTACTATTGATCCACATGATCCAAATATTGTTTACGTAGCGGCTCAAGGTGCTTTGTATAGTCATAATAAAGAACGTGGTGTTTTTAAGTCTATCAATGGTGGTGAGACATGGACTAACGTGCTCTATGTAGATGATAAAACAGGTTGTGTTGAATTGTCAATGGATATGAACAATCCCCGCATTCTTTATGCAGCCATGACGGAATACGGTCGCTTACCCTGGAAAGTAATCAGTGGTGGACCCACCAGTGGTCTTTATAAATCAACCGATGCAGGCGCTACCTGGAATAAAATACACAATGGTCTTCCAAAGGAACTAGGAAAAATGGCAGTGGCTGTATGCCGTTCCAATTCAGAACGTGTTTATGCTTTGATTGAAAGTGATTCGGACAAAGAGCTGGGCGGTTTATTTGTTTCGACCAATGCGGGTGCAAGTTGGGAACGCATGACCAATGATCATCGCTTGTTGCAACGGGCCTGGTATTATATTGAGCTGTTTACCGATCCTAAAGATGAACTTACTCTTTATGTAATGAGTGCCCCGGCACTTCGCTCGATTGATGGAGGAAAAACATGGGAGGATATTTCTTCTACCCACGGTGACTATCATAACTTATGGATCAATCCTCACAATTCAAAAAACATGATTATCTCCGATGATGGTGGTTCAGCGATTACCGTAAATGGCGGAAAGACATGGTCTACACAAAACAATATGCCTACCGCGCAGTTTTATCGGATCAACGTGGATAATAGTTTTCCGTATCGCATCTATGGTGGACAGCAGGACAACTCAACGGTATCCATCGCCAATCGCGATTTATCAGGTCGGGGAATTACTACCTCCAACTGGACTTCTTCGGCAGGTGGAGAGAGTGCGTTTCTTGCTTTTAATCCGGACGATCCACGGTATGTAATGGGTGGAAGTTATGAAGGTACTATAGATATACTGGATACGAAATCAAATGCCGGAACCAACATTATGGCGGCACCGATTGAATACCTGGCCATGGATGCCAAAGACATGAAGTATCGTTACAACTGGAATGCACCAATCATCTGGTCAAAACATGAGCCCAATACGTTCTATCACGGCTCACAACATTTATTGCGCACAACGGATATGGGTACGAGCTGGACGGAAGCATCCCCCGATCTTACACGCAACGATAAAAGTAGACAAGGAAGAAGCGGTGTGCCGTATACGAATGAATCGGTAGGTGCAGAAAATTATGGAACGCTGAGTTATGTACTAGAGTCACCGCAGGAAAAAGGTGTAATCTGGACAGGTAGTGATGATGGGCTGGTGCAGGTAACGCGCGATGGGGGAAGTCATTGGCAAAATGTTACACCGGTTGGCTTGCAAGAGTGCCTGATCAATGCCATTGAAGTATCGCCTCATGACAAGGCAACTGCTTACATTGCCACCACACGTTATAAGTTCAATGATCATACACCGGGCCTTTATAAGACTACCGACTATGGTAAGACGTGGGCTAAAATCAATAATGGTATTCCCAACAACGCCTTTACTCGCGTAGTGCGAGAGGATGATATGCGCAAAGATTTACTTTTTGCAGGTACTGAGCTAGGTGTATTTATTTCCTGGAATGGAGGAAAAGACTGGTCTCCCTTTCAACTCAATTTACCCATTTCACCCATTACGGATTTAAAAATTCATCAGGGTGATCTTATTGCAGCCACGTCAGGCAGATCGTTTTGGATATTGGATGATCTAGGTTTGGTGCGCCAATATAAGAATGGAGATAATACGTTTACTCTTTTTCAACCTGAACCAACTGTATTGACTAATTCATCCAGTGAACTGGACAAAACAGGTGCTGACGTCACCGGAACTAATCCTTATCGTGGCGTAAATCCTGCCAGTGGTGCTGTTATTTATTATCAGCTCCCTGCATTGGGTGAGAAAGATCATATTCAGATGGAGATACGGGATGCTGCGGGTAATTTGGTTCGCACATTCAGTTCACAAGCTGACACTACCTTTAAGCAGATACCCGGAGGACCAAAAGCAGACCCTACACTTTCTAAAGAGACAGGGCTGAATCGTTTTGTATGGAATCTTCGTTACCCTACTATGAAAGGAGTGCCGGATGTTTTCGTGGAATATAATTTTAATGGACATAAAGCATCACCTGGTAAATACACCGTTCAATTGAAATGGAAAGATAAAACAGCATCAGCCACCGTAGAAATACTGCCGAACCCATTATACACTACCGATGCGAAAACCTATGGGGAATATCATCAATTGATGAGCACGATGGAAACTGAGCTGAGTCGCATGCATAAATTAGTTGCCTTGATGTATGGTAAAATGGAGCAGGTCAATCAGTTGATCAAAACACTTCCTGCCGATGAAAAGTATGCAGCCCTAAAGAAAGAAGGAGAGGGGCTGGCGCAACGGATGAAGCAATGGGATGAAGACATGGTGCAACGCAAATCGAAGGCGTATGATGATATGGAAAACTTCCCGAATAAGTTTACTTCGAATTATATGTTTATGATTAATCATGCCGAGAGTGATTTGCCCAGGGTGATAAAACCTACGCTGGATCGACTAAAAGAGTTGAACGTAATTTGGACTGGTTTGGAGGCCAGAGCTAATCAACTCCTGGATAAGGATCTTCCTACTTTTAATAAACAACTTTGGGAAGCTGGAATAGGAGCGGTGTGGGTGAAGTAAACTGTGAGTCTTTTGACCCTGTTAGTTATCGTCCCCAGAAAGATGAGCGGAATCCTACAGCTTATATTCCAGTAGTGCCAATGCCAGATTTCTGTTATGAACTGGTAGTTCTTCGCTATCCGGAGTAGTGAAGTTTTCGATAAAATTAAATCCAAACCCTGCATAATAATTAATGAGGGTTGGGTTGGCAGCCCAGGTATCCATGCGAATGAAACGCAGCCCCTTTTGTCGGGCCTGCGCGATAGTCCACTCCAAAATTTTTCCGAATAATCGCTGCCCTTTGCAGTCGGGGTTCACTACGATGCGATGAAGGTAAATGGCATCTTGCTGATCCCGGTTTCTCCAGATCACTTTATCGGTATAACAAATACTGAATATAATGGTGGGTTTGGAATCAATAACTATTTTGTATTGATTTTTATTTTGAATGTCGTTCAGGATGGCATTCTTATCATAATCTTTCCAGGCAGGATAGCCTTCCTTTTCCTGGTAAGAGATGGAATACTCAAATAATTTGAAGATCATATCCAGATCACTCATTTCTGTATTTCTCACCTCTGTCATAAATTCTTGGTTTTGCTTTAGAGTTATTCTACTTCCTTCTTATAACGAATTGCTGATTGATTGATGTCTTAATTTTGATCAGCTCCTTCTTCTTTTGAAAGTCAGCACCCTCTATCATGAAATCTCCTATTATATTTTCAAGAACCAGCTCTCCACCTTTTTCACTGGTGATCCTGATCTCTTTTACTTTTCCGTTTTCCTTTTTAGCTGAAATAATAAAAGCCCCTTCTGCTCTCAGGTTATTGAAAGACACATTATTCCAATGATTCGGAATAGCTGGAAAAACGTTAATGACTCCATGGTGACTTTGCAATAGCATTTCCTGAACGGCAGACGCAAAAGCAAAATTGCCTTCTAATGTAAAAGGACGATATCTGTACTTTGAAAGTTTCCCTTCGCATTGATCACCATTTACATGGAAGCTGTTGGGTAAGCAAAAACAAGTGGCAAACTTTCTCAATGTTTCTGCAGCCTTGGCGCCATTCTTCATGCGGGCATACATATTGGCCTGCCAGCTAAACGAGTACCCTACCCAATTGTTGGTTCCTTTCTCCTGCAATAATTTCATCGAGGCATCGATAATTTTTTTGTCCTTAGGAATAGAATAATCTAAAACTCCTAGAGGGTGAAATCCCATTAAATGCGAAAAATGTCGGTGCGATTCCGGATAGGGTATTCCGGGGGCTAACGCAAGTGAACCGGTTTTATCCAGACTCAGTTCAGGCCATTCTTTTAATTGTTGTTTCCAATGAGTGGCTTCATTTTCTAATCCTAATTCTGTCGCCAGCTCTGCCGCTTTACTATACGTCCACCGGATAATACCCAAGTCATAGTTGGTTGTTTCCTGGAACCAGGCTTTAATCGTGTTGTCAAAAAACTCAGGGCTGGAGCTGAGTGGCAATTTTCTTTTTCCTTTTTTGTCCAAGACGGAAATGTTTTCAATGAATTGAGCAACGCCCTGAAGCCAGGGATAGGCTTTCTCTTTTAGGAATTGCCTGTCCATGGAATATCGCCATTCCAAATAAAAATGGTGTGCAAGCCAGCCTGCCACCGTTGGTGAATAGGAATACTGAACCCAACCTCCCATATCTTTTCCATCCAGTGTAGTAACGCCAGGTACATTCAGCCCGTCAATGGCAAAGAATCGTTTGGTATACTTTTCAAAGGTGGGTTTGTTTGCCCACAGCCAATTGGTAAATCCACTTGCTGCGGTGAGATGATTGCCGCTATACGAAGGCCAGTAGCTAAGTTGTATATTGAGGTCATTGTGAATGTCTCCTTTCCAGGGAGGAAGATTTCCGTTGTCAGCCGTCCATATGGCCTGCAATGTGATGGGTGGAGCATCGCTACGGGCAACGCATCCGAACTTATAATTTTCCAGGTACCATTGTCTTTCAATTACTGAATCTGGCAACTCGATAGTTGATTCACTCCAAAAATTTGCCCACCATCGTTTAGTTTGGATAAGATCATTTTCAAAACCCCGAACCAATGCGGTTGCTACTTCTCCTTTCGCATCTTTTTTTTCGATGCTGTAAGTAGAATTAGAAGTGATACTCCAACATCCTTCTATTCCACCGTTCGTGATTTGCCAGGTAACCGATACCTTATACGCAAATCCATTCCAGCCAACCTGTTCATACGAGGACGAATTTTGATTTCGGGTAACTATACCTTGTGAGTAACCTAATTGACTAAGGCCCTGTCCTTCTACTGAATTTCCTGTGCCTAAATTATTGCCCGCATAGCTGGGCGGGATAATCAAGGGTATTACTGCAGTGTTTTCAAACCTAAACCATCCGATAGGAAGTACAGGATGAATAAAAGTTTTTAGGGAAGTTCCGTTTCTCCATTTCACCTCAGCAATTCCTTCTTTGATATACAGGTGGGTTGAAGCAATATCTCCCAAGGAAGTGATGTCGAATTCCAGTGCAGCTCCGGGTATCTTGGAGGGCGCAGGTTCCCGCTCATAGGGAATATCGCCCAACTCCTGAATGATGTTATAGTCATTTTTAGCAACGTGCTCCTCGATCATTTTAAAAGTTAACTGGTCGATATCTTTCATCGGACGCATGTCCCAGAGATCGGCTCTGTCTAAAGAGAATCTCAGTTTGCCTTCCTTCTGCCAAACCAGATTTCCTACCATCCCGTTACCAAGAGGCAATCCTTCATCCCAGGTTTTTGCGAGCGATGGAAAATGCAGATCATGTCGAAAGGGCTGGCACCATACGGTTTGCGTAGCCAGACTGAAAAGAAATGCAAACCTTATCACAATGAGGTGGAGTTTAAAATTTTGCTGAGGTTTAGCCGAAGCTCACCGATTAATCTATAGCGCGGAGGACTTTTATTTTCCAATTTCCATTTTCCTTCACCCAAATGTCAGTCCATGTCCAATGGTAGATTTGTTGTTTCCCTGCTTCATCTTTTTCTTTAACTGTGTTTCTATAGGTAAGCACAGCGATGTCGTCAAAAAACTCAAGAACCAGGTTTTCATACTGAACATCCCAAATCGTCCATTTTCCACTAACACGATCCTGGATGTATTCTTTCCGGCTGAAGAACTCGTCTTCGCCTTGACTTACAAAATCTTTTGAAAGTACACTCTCGAACAAAGATTCATCATGACGTTGCATCGCCAGGGGGAGAATAACTTTGGCACGCAGGATCGCTTGAGCGTTAGCGCTATCCCGTGGCAGGTCATTAGTGATTAAAGTAAAGTGATTAATGCCTACCGTTGGGGTATTTAGATTTACCTTAAAGTCTACTTGAATGGACGGTTTAACTTCTTCGGCTTGTTTTATCGTGGTTGGTTTAGACTCTTTGGTTTTAGTATCGTTACATCCAATTAAGGCAACAATACTGAAAATTGTAACTATAAAATGTTTCGTTTTGGGTAGCAAATTGTTTTTCATACTTCTGGTCTGGTAACAAGTTGCCGATACAATCGCGAATATTATTGTGACCAATTTCATAATCGGAGTTTTTAAGTCAATCGTCCTGAATTCGTCCCGGTTATTCATAACTCAATTTAAAAAAAAGGGGCATGCACAATGTTGTTGGCAGTTGTATTATCAAAGTCGTCTTGCGATGTCTTCAATTTCCGTTCTGTAATCCTCTTTGCTTATTTGCTTACTGTAGTGAGGAAGTTTAATAATTTTGAACCTATTCCGAAAGTGTCTGTCAAGTATGTCAAACGAATCATTTCCAAATGCAATTATCAAAGGGTCTTCAGATTTGAGGTCAGTCAATTCCTGTTCAAATAATAAAATATTTTGTCGTTCAAAATCTCTGTTTGCTCTCAAATATTTTAAAACTGTCCCAGAAATTTTTTGCTCGAAATCTTTAATAATGTCAGTCATATAACCACCGTAGAATTGAGTGTCGTTAAAGGCATATCTAATTTTATAGTCTTGCGCTTGTGGTCTGCTATCATGGAAATTCCCAAAAGTCAACTCAATTCTTCTTGAAATGTTTAGCCCAACCAAGATTACGTTTGGCTTTAGTCGTGCAAGTAGCTCGTGGTTTTTTGTATGGTCAAAAATAGTCAAGTCCCCAACATTTGACTTAGGCTTTACTCCAACGTCCGCCCAAATTGCCCAACTGGCACAGTAGCCATACTTATTTGCGATTTCTAAATAATGCTTATCATCCATATCTTGAGTGTCCTGGGGAATTGCCCACAATGTTGGTGCATGTGACGTAGCGCGGCATAGGAGCTAAAGCCTAATGACGAAGGAATGGCTTTAGCGACCTGCTACGTTCTGTCCCACATACTAAAACTAAATTATGAAACTCAAACTACAATGCAACACTGAACCAGCGCTATGGCACATGCATTTTTGGGTGCTGTGCCCTCGTCTTACGTTAATATGTCACCGATAGATTTAAATGTCCACCGAGTCCCTTTTGAATAATTCTCATCAAAGTAGATAATCTAATGTCACTTGCGTTGTTCTCAATTCGAGAGATATAAGATTTAGTTGTCCCGCATTTGGAAGCTAACTGCTCTTGAGTCAAATTTTGTTGTTCTCTCATTTCTTGAATGAGTACGCCAAGTTTGAATGCTTCAAATTCTTGTTCATAAGCGTCCCTTTTTGAAGTTCCTTTTTTTCCATATTGTTGGTCAATATGATCAGCGAACGAAGTCAGGTGTTTATTTTCCTTTTTTTTCATCGAAATATTGTTTTTTCAATTTCTCAGCAAGTTCTATTTCTTTCTTTGGTGTCTTCTGTGATTTCTTTTGAAATCCATTAACTACAATAATTAATTGTCCTTTATCGAAGAAACTAAAAGCTCGAAATATGTCGCTACCAACCTCGACACGGATTTCAAAAATTCCGTCAGAGTCCTCCATATGGTTGAAGTACTTTTTCGGAACCATGTCCAGTGTTTCTATTAACCCCATCGTCCAGTTGAACTTTGCCTTGGCCTCTGGTCGCAGAGATTCAAAGAAGTCCAAGTAGTAACGCTTGTAATAGAATATCTTCCTAACTGTGTTATTGCTCACCGTACAAAGTTAGCTAATTAGGAAACTATCCCCAAGTCCAAAAAGTTCAATTCTGTCCGGATTGTCGGCTGAAAACTGGGCATAGCACCCAACTAGCGAATATATACATCAGGTACATATATTTCATTTATATCATTGGAAAAGGTTTATGTAGCCTCTCATATTGGGCGGTATTGCATACCTCTACTTAGAATCAGGATTATCCAACGGCATCAAGCACAAAGTTTAACTCCCCACAAAAGACATAGTTATTGTATAACCAGTCAGCCTATTTCGGTACAAATGCTAAAAACTACCAATTACTGATCACTCCTGCCAACTACCACCTTTTGGGGGATAATTCTCTCTATTCGATAATTGCCACTCATCCAATCAACCTCCAGCAGATTGGGAAAAATTGTTAATTTTCGGCAATGAGTAGATTCCTTCTCTTGTTTTTTGGATTGGCCCTCATGGGCTCTTGTGTTGACAGGATTGACATCTCTATTCCTAAATCAAACACAGGACAATTGGTCGTGGATGGATTGATTACCGATGAGCCAGGACCTTATAAAGTGAAACTTTCACTTTCTGAAAGTGTTGATGGCTTTTTAAAATTTACCAGGCCGATAAGCGCAAAACAGGTGATGATCTTTGACAATGCCGGCAACTCTGAAGTGATGGCAGAAGTGCAGGCGGGAACGTTTGAAACGAAACCCAATGGAATGCAAGGCGTGATTGGTCGCGAATATTTTATCCGCATTGAAACGCTGGACGGCAAAGTATATGAGTCCCTGACGGATAAGCTGAATCCGGTGGGCACGCTCGATAGATTGTATTATGAATTCGAGTCAACTCAACCTCTTGATGGTGAAACCCAATATGGCTTTCGGTTTTTTATTGATAGCCAGGGCCTAGGGGAAGGTGAAGATCTGGTGCGGTGGAGATTTAGAAGCATATTTGAATTGGATGCTGAACCCAAATTGCGACTTGTTCCCTGCAGAAACGGAGCCCCTTGTGCCTGTCCGGCTCCTCCCGAATGCAGTGGTAACGTGATTTATCAGGGTGATGTTGTAGAAGTGGGCCCCTGCACGTGCTGCACCTGTTGGGTTACACGGCCTGAGACGAAACCTAATCTTGGAGATTATCAGTTTGTTGCGGATCAGCAGGGCAGGAGGATAGAAGTTGGTTATATTCCGTTGGACTATTTTCCTTTTCAAAAAGGAAAGAACCGGGCAGAGGTTTGGCAGATGAGCCTTTCACAACAGGCCTATGATTATTGGAGAACGGTTCAGATACAGAAAGAAGGAGCCGCCAGCCTTTTTCAATTTCCTGCCGGAAAATTGAAAACTACGATTTTTGAAAAGAATGGAACCGGTAAGCCGCTTGGAATTTTTTATGCCTCAGCTGTCAGGAAGAAACAACTCTATCTTACAAAGGACGATGTGAAAGTAGTATTTTCGCGGATCCCGGATTGGGATTGTCAGTTTGGCACCGGAATAATTCCACAAAGTTGTCTTCTGGCCTATCCTTATTCTTCTAATCAACCTCCGGCTGACTGGCAGTAACCAATGTGATTTGGAAGGAATGAAAAGATTTCTGCTCTTATTTTTTGGATTGGCCCTCATGAGTTCTTGTATTGACCGGATCGACATCACTATTCCTAAATCTGACACAGGGCAGTTGGTCGTGGATGGATTGATTACCGATGAACCAGGGCCTTATACAGTGAAACTTTCGCTGGCTGAAAATGTGAATGGCTTTTTGAATTTTGCCAGGCCCGCTAGTGCGAAGCAGATAACCCTATTTGATAATGCCGGCAACTCGGAAGTATTGCAAGAAGTGGAGAATGGAAGGTTTGAGACTAAACCCAACGGGATACGTGGCGTGATTGGGCGCGAATATTTTATCCGGATTGAAATGCAAGACGGCAAAATATATGAGTCCCTGACGGATAAGTTGAATCCTGTGGGTACGCTTGATAGCTTGTATTATGAATTTGAGTCATTTCAACCTCTTGACGGTGAAACCCAATACGGCTTTCGGTTTTTTATTGATAGCCAGGGTTTAGGAAATGGAGAGGACCTGGTGCGATGGAGATTCAGAAGCATATTTGAATTGGATTCAGAACCCAAATTGCGCCTTGTGCCATGCAGGGGCGGTGCTCCTTGTGCTTGCCCTGCTCCACCCGAATGTAGTGGTAATGTAGTTTTTAAAGGTGATGTTGTAGAAGTAGGACCATGCACTTGTTGCACGTGCTGGGTTACACGGCCTGAGTCCAAACCAAATCTTGGAGATTACCAGTTTGTTGCCGATCAGCAAGGCAGAAAAATTGAGGTTGGTTATATTCCGTTGGATTATTTCCCATTTCAAAAAGGAAAGAACCGGGCAGAGACCTGGCAGATGAGCCTTTCACAACAGGCTTATGATTATTGGAAAACGGTTCAGATCCAGAAAGAGGGAGCCGCCAGCCTTTTTCAATTTCCTGCCGGAAAATTAAAGACCACAATTTTTGAAAAGAATGGAACCGATAAAGCGCTTGGAATTTTTTATGCCTCGGCTGTCAAGAAGAAACAACTCTATCTTACAAAGGACGATGTGAAAGTAGTATTTTCACGGATCCCGGATTGGGATTGCGAGTTTGGTACTGGAATAATTCCACAGAGTTGCCTTCTGGCCTATCCTTTCTCTTCCAATAAACCTCCGGTAGACTGGCAATAGGATTTTATCAATTCTGATTTTCAATTCATTACATTCGATGTCTGGTTAAAGTTGTTTCCAAAGTCGTTGTTATACATAAACCTCAAACCACAACCCAATGTCTGATATTCGTCACCTGGTTAGGATTCAATCATCCGCAGAAAAAATCTATGCTGCCCTCACCACGCAAGAAGGCCTTGCCTCCTGGTGGACTCCTATGGTTACCGCGCGACCTGAAGCGGGTACCATTGCCTCGTTTCATTTTGGCCCTACCTATACCAAAGAAATGAAAATTATAAAATTAGTACTCAATAAAGAGGTGAGCTGGCAATGTACTGCGGCAACCGAAGAGTGGTTGAATACAGATATTCATTTTTATATTCGTCCTTATGAAAAAGGAGTGGAGCTATTCTTTGAGCACAACAACTGGAAAGACTTTACAGAGATGTTCAGTCAATGCAGTTTTGATTGGGCGATGTTTTTGAGAAGCCTGAAGTTGTATTGCGAAACGGGCAAAGGAAAGCCCTACCCGGATTATTTCTGACCTGTGGAAATTAAAGCAGTACTATTTGATCTTATTGGCACTACTGTAAAGGAGAATGACCCCAATGCAATTATGAATTGCTTCGGGAAGGCTTTCACTGACAACAATTTGGTCTTTGATTCTGATTTGATACGAGCCAATAGAGGCAGGGATAAAATGGAGATGATAAGATTAGTTATAAAGAACCAAGGTTTGCCTTTAGACTACGCGACCAAAATTTACAATTCATTTAAAATTAATTTCACGAATAGCATTGATAATTTCAGTACGAATACCGGGACACTTGACGTGATGACTTTTTTGCGGGAGCGAAAAATAAAAATAGGTTTGGGAACAGGATTGTCGCGTGATCTTTTTGACAAAATAGTTTCTCATTTGGAGTGGAGGCAGGAAATGTTTGACTATACCGGCATTGGCGATGAGGTCGGCAAGCCCCGACCGCATCCGGATATGATTTATGATATGATGGCGAAGCTTATTCTGTCGAACAGAAATGAATTCTTAAAAGTTGGTGATACCGTAGCAGATATAGAAGAAGGTAAAAACGCAGGTGTAATGACGGCCGCTTTGTTGGCGGGAACGCAAAGTAAAGGAGCTTTGGGAAAAGCCAAGCCCGATTTTATTTTAGATGAGTTGATTGATTTGAAAGAGATCGTTTAAGGTCAACCTCATAAAAAGACCTTGTGCCTATGATATTAGAAGTATATAATGAAATTTAAAATATTCTTTATAATTTCGTCAACCTTTCTAAAACTTAAACAACTCCATTATGAAAGCACTTAAATACGTGGGAATTGGACTGTTAGTATTAATCGGCATTCCCTTGATTGCTGCTCTCTTTATTTCAAAAGAGATGAATTATGAAAAATCGATAAGTATTAATGCACCTATTGATAGTGTTTGGGTGAATGTCAGCAGTTTATCAGCAATGGATAAATGGAGTCCATGGAACGATCATGATCCGAATATGAAAAAATCGCTTACGGGAACGGATGGCGAAATTGGTGCCACAGCGTCCTGGGAAAGTGATGTGAAGGAAGTTGGAAAAGGAAGCCAAACCATTGCAAGGATTGAAAAACCTACTTCCTTTGAAACGGATTTGAAATTTCTTGTTCCCTTTGAAAGTGAAGCCAAAGGATATGTTCGTCTTAGTCCCGAGGGAGATGGAACGAAAGCAACTTGGGGTTTTAAAAGTGAAATGCCTTACCCTGTTAACTTCACCAAAATCTTTATGAATATGGAAGAGATGATGGGAAAAGACTGGGAAAGCGGTTTAGGAAAGCTGAAGACTTTATCTGAAAAGTAATTCGGGGTCTGGTAATTTCTGACAAGTCAAACTTCAAATTTCGTTTTTAATTGCTAGATGACTAAAGTCAACTCTTGATAATCGATTTTTTCGATTGCCCGCTGAGTATTGCCCGCTGCTTGCTTGCCTTTAAGCCGGGCTACAGTATAAGCCTGTAATTCTTCAGCAGGGTAGGGCTTGCAAAGAGAAAGGAGAAATTCACGATCTGCTTTTTTTTCCATGGGCATGAGCCATTCTCGCTCGGCATCGCGAGAGAGAATGACCGGCATGCGGGGACCGGATTCAGATTTTGGGTCGTTGCTAATTTTGGCAAGCAGCTCATTTGCAGTCGTGGTCACTATACTGACCGTTCTTTTTATTTGACCGGAATCACGATCTACCCACTCGTCCCACAGCCCGGCCACAGAGAAAGGTAATTCACTCCGAAGTTGAATGTGGTAGGGAAAGGCTAACTTGTCTATATAGTGGTGAGTATAAAAGCCATCCAGTAATATCAAGCAACGTTTGTTACGAGCGGGCTCTTTGAAAGCAGGCTTATCAAAAATTGTTTCACACGGAGCATTAAAAGTTTGATTGCTGATTTTTACGGCCTCATTAGGATTTTTGGCCCACCCGGGGATAAGACCCCAGGAATGCAAGCTAATGTCCTCAGGATGTTCGTTGGTAATCACCGCCAAGTTGGGGTGATCAAGAGCAGTTGCGTAATAACGAGGTGCAATCGGCTCGAGTTGCTGTTGTAATGCAGAAACTCCATCATCTCCCGCACCATAGCGTATAGCATAGTCAATCTTGTTCTTGGTAAGATACCGAATGTCATAGCACATCCGGTAAAGATAGGAGAATTTTTAAAGGACTATCCTATTCACTCTAATCAAAATAATTGTAGCAATGATTAACTTTTTGTCTTCAATTTTCTCTCTGTCTTGAGAGTGCCAAACAAGTCATATTCAATTGCAACGCGAAGTATTTCTCCTACACCCCAGGCCTGTGCCATGCACCCGCGGGGAGCGTGAGGAGGAGCGGCATCAAAAATTTCAGAGATCGTTCCAACTCCTGCTTCATTGAGATGATCAAAAAATGTCTTTAAAATGGTTGAAGCCTCAGTTTTTCCTTTACTTCCTTTTACATTGACGAGTGCGTCAATGTAAGGACCCAGGAGGAAACTCCACACCGTCCCCTGATGATAAGCACCATCGCGATGCCACTGATCTCCACCATAGATGGCTTTGTATTCTTTATGATCCGGTGAAAGACTTCTTAATCCTCTTGGAGTCAATAATTTTTTACTGACCACGTTAAATACTTTTTCTGCTTTAGCTTTAGGCAACAAAGGGAAGGGGAGACTTAGCGCATAAATCTGATTGGGCCGGAGCGCATCATTCTTATAGTCCCCATCCACAAAATCATACAAACAACTTTGCGATTCATTCCAGAATTTTTGGTTAAAACTAGAGTGAACCCGAACCGCACGTTCCTTAAAAATTTCCGCTTCTTTTAGATTTTCTACTTTGGTGAGCAGTTCCTTCATGATAGAAAGTGCATTATACCAAAGCGCATTAATCTCCACAGCTTTTCCTTTTCGAGGCGTTACCACCCAATCCCCTACTTTGGCGTCCATCCAGGTAAGTTGAACGCCATCCTGGCCTGAATACAGTAGTTCATCTGCATCCACATGAATATTGTATCGGGTACCCTTGTAGTGCCATTCGATGATGTCCTTTAGTATCGGGAGTACTGTGGTGACAAAATCCCTATCACTTGTGTATTGATAGTATTTGTAGATTGCGTGGAAGTACCAAAGTGTTGCGTCCACGGTATTGTATTCAGGCGCTTCACCAAAATCAGGAAAGCGATTAGGGAGCATTCCCTCACTTATACTTTCGGCAAAAGCTTTCAGGATTTTCTTTGCGTCATCATAGCGGCCTGTGACGAGGCATAAACCCGGCAACGAGATCATTGTGTCTCTGCCCCAGTCGCTAAACCAGTGGTAGCCTGCGATTATAGTCTTTAAGTTATCTCCGCGCTTCACCACAAATTGATCTGCCGCCAGCACAAGTTGTTTGATACTTTCATTTTCGGTAAAGTTCGAAACTAAAGCCTCCCTTCTTTTTTGTTCTTGCATAAAGAGTTGCATTGCATCTTTTCCCGAAGGATCATCGGTTGAAATGATAACCCCAACCTGATCACCCTTTTTTAGGTCAAGTGTAAATTTTCCATGACTGAATAAATCTTCCTGAAAATCTAACCCACGATATTGCTCAATGGAATACTCAAAATTGTTGTACCAATGTCCTGACGCTTCAAAATTGGATTGAGGTACTTTAATAAATAGCTCAGGACTGTCCTGATAATTTTTGGTTTGAAAAACTCCTTCCTGAAAGAGGTATCCTTTATAAATTGAGTCGTTGGCATGATTCATACTATGATAATCGCGCGAAGCACAGAGGGGAAGTAGCTCCAGGCTAAAATTTTTGCTCGCATCTAATACTTCATAAATAATTAAAGTCGTATTTTCTCCTTGAATGGCTGCGATTGTTTTTTTTATTTTTACCCCACCAGCTTCAAATACAAATTCAGGAAAGAAATTTCTTTCAAAGCTTTTAAGATACTGGAACCCCAGAGGATGGACTGCTCCAGGATATTGATTTGTACTTAATTCAAATCGTTTTTCATCTACGAGTAGGGTCTCCTCTAATTTGGATAAGATTACAGTTCGCCCTACCGGGGGATGCATCGCTGCTATCAGCAGTCCGTGATACCTTCGGGAATTAGCCCCTGATACAGTAGAACTCGCATAGCCACCAAGTCCATTGGTCTCAAGCCACTCGAGCGAGCGGGCATAATTGAAGTTTTGTAGTTGATCTTGTTTAAAAATCATAATACTTTCTTCTTACTTCTCTATTTATTCCTCGGCTGGATTAATTTAGCCACCATCCCGGTCCAGCCTGTTTGATGCGTGGCTCCAACTCCTCTGCCGCTATCACCATGAAAGTATTCGTAGAAAAGAATATAATTGTTGAAGTTGGAATCACTTTGCAATTTCGGGTTGTTACCATTGACAGGCCGGTTGCCGTCTTTATCTTTCCGGAAGATATTGACCATTCTTTCAGACAGGTCGTTCGCGATTTCCTTCAAGGTTTTCATTTGTCCTGACCCTGTTGGATATTCAATTTTAAAATCATCACCGTAATAATGATGGAAACGCTGCAGCGATTCGATTAAGAGATAGTTGACCGGGAACCAGATCGGCCCTCTCCAGTTGGAGTTTCCACCAAACAAAGAAGTGTCTCCTTCTCCCGGAGTATATTTCACACTAAACTCATTTCCGTTGGCTTGAAATTTAAAGGGATCTTTTTCGTAAACTTTGGATAGCGCTCTTATGCCATACTCTGATAGAAATTCATTTTCGTCCAGCATGCGTTTCAGAATGCGCTTCATGCGGTGACCTCTCAGTAGGGAGAGTAGATGGCGTTCGTTTTTTCCTTTTGAACCCCACCGTGAAATTAAATTCGCCAGATCGGGACGGTTGAGTAAAAACCATTCGAGCCGTTGTTTGAATTCCGGCATGGATTGGAAAAGCTCTTCATCTAAAACCTCTACTGCAAACAATGGAATCAGTCCAACCATAGAACGAATCTTCATGGGTGTTCTGCGATTGTCAGGGGTATGAAGGACATCATAATAGAATTCATCTTCTTCATCCCACAAATCAATCCCTTCATTTGAAATGGCTCCTGCGATATACAAGAAGTGTTCAAAGAACTTGGTCGCGAGGCTTTGGTAGGTAGAATTTTCTTTAGCAAGCTCAAGCGACATGCGCATCATATTCAAGGTGAACATGGCCATCCAACTTGTGCCGTCTGATTGCTCAATGTAACCTCCAGTCGGCAGTTGTGCACTTCGATCGAAGACACCAATGTTATCCATGCCCAGAAAGCCGCCCTGAAAAATATTGTTACCGTTATTGTCTTTTTTATTTACCCACCAGGTGAAATTGAGCAGCAACTTATGAAAGACTTCTTCCAAAAATTTCCGATCACCCTTTCCCCCCTGTAACTTCTCATCAATTTTATAAATGCGCCAGGTGGCCCATCCATGAACAGGAGGATTAACATCTCCAAAAGCCCACTCATAAGCTGGAAGTTGACCATTTGGGTGCATGTACCATTCCTTCGTCAACAGAAGCAATTGGTGTTTGGCAAACTCCGGATCAACCATAGCTATAGGAATGGTGTGGAATGCTAAATCCCAGGCTGCATACCAAGGATACTCCCACGCATCGGGCATTGAGATGATATCGGCATTGTTTAAGTGGGTCCATTCGCGATTGCGCCCATTTTTTCTTTCTGAGGGAGGTGCCGGTTGTGCCGGATCTCCTTTGAGCCACTTT
This sequence comes from Bacteroidia bacterium, assembly GCA_031382175.1. Taxonomy (GTDB): domain Bacteria; phylum Bacteroidota; class Bacteroidia; order Cytophagales; family Cyclobacteriaceae; genus ELB16-189. Next base: position 22,458 of record JANMYO010000032.1, read on the forward strand.
GCTACATCATAATAAAAGAATTGTTTACTCCACATCATCCCAGCAATGGCCTGTCGCTGAATATTGCGATTATCTTCGTCATGAATTTCTTTTTGCAACTCAGCAAAAAAGTCATCCGCCTCTTTGAGCCTGCCATCAAAGTCTTTGGTAAATGTTTTGAAAGGTTCTGCTGTAAAATTTTTTGTTAACCGAAGTTTTACTGTTTTGGATTTACCGGCCGGAATCGTTAGGTCATAATTCACAGCGGCTTTTGTGCCTTTGTGAATTTTATTAATCGAACCGGGATTACCGAAGATCAGATAGTCATTGATGCCGTCTTTAAATGTTCCATCTTGATGATAATTATAAAGTCGGTCTGTATTCGTTTCATTTTCACAGAACAGAGCGTCAGCTTTTCCCTCATAAAATAGGTAACGATCGCCTAAGTCTTTATGGGAAATTTTGATTATTCCATTTTCATCCAGGTATAACTCTGGTTTGTAATCATCATACCCCCACGCCCAGGTATTGCGGAACCAGAGTGTGGGAAGTAAATTCAATTGAGCTGCTTCAGGTCCACGATTCTCGACCGTGATTTTTACCAAAATATCTTCATCATCTGCTTTGGCATATTCGATGAAAACATCAAAATATTTATTCTCATTAAAGATGCCTGTATCTATCAATTCAAATTCAGGATCAAGCTTACCTCTTTTTCGGTTTTCCTCTACCAGCTGAGCATAAGGGAATTCAGATTGAGGATACTTGTAAAGCATCTTCATGTACGAATGGGTAGGAGTGCTGTCCAGATAATAATAATGATCTTTACAGTCTTCTGCGTGATTACCTTCATTACCCGTAAGGCCAAAAATTCGTTCTTTAAGAATGGGATCTTTTTTATTCCAAAGGGCTATAGAGAAGCAAAGCAACTGCTTATCATCACTAATGCCACCGATACCTTCTTCTCCCCATCGATAGGCCTTGCTTCGTGCTGCATCATGAGATACAAATTCCCATGCATTGCCGTGTGGACTGTAATCTTCCCGCACTGTTCCCCACTGACGTTCCGTAAGGTAAGGGCCAAACTTGCGCCAGTCTTTTTTCTTATCTCGGTCTTCAAAAAGTCGTTGTTTCTCAGCAGTCATAGTCAATTTATTGATTTGAAGATTTGATAATTTGAAGATGTATTTATGGTTATTTTTTTGATCATGGTATTTTTATTTTCAAATCTTCAAATCAGCACATTTTCAAATTAATCTGCTTTTCAAATTAACCGTTGTCTTCAAATCCGGGATACAAGAGCATCCCTCCATCTACAAATAATGTAATACCATTTACGTATTCGGAATCATCTGAAGCAAGCCAAACGGCAGCACCACCAATATCCTCAACTTCTCCAATCCGTTTCGCGGGGATCAATTTCAATAATTGATTATAAGCCTCAGGTGTTTGCCATGCACCATGATTGATCGGTGTACGAATGGCACCCGGACCTATACTATTCACCCGGATTTTAAGTGGTGCGTATTCTTGCGCAATACTTTTCATTAGCATCATTACTCCGCCCTTAGAAGCGGAATAGTTTGCATGACCGGCCCAGGGAATCACCTCGTGTACAGAGCTCATACAAATAATTTTACCGGCCGACTTAGAACGTTCTGGAACAATCCCTCTTCGCATAAATTCTTTGATTGCTTCCCGCGAACAGAGAAACTGACCGGTCAGGTTGATGCCAATCACATGGTTCCATTCTGCCAAGGTCATGTTATGAAATTTGGCATCTTTCTGTAGTCCTGCGTTGTTCACCAGAATATCAAGTGTGCCATATTTTTTGAGCGCCTGAGCAAACATGTCAATAACTTCCTGCTCATTACTAACGTCTGCCTTAATGGTCATTCCATCGCCACCCGCTGCCTTGATTTCTGAAAGTATTTTTTCCGCCTTGTCTGGATTACTGGAATAATTGATAACGACTGAGGCTCCTGCAGCTGAGAGCGCCTTTGCTACCCCGGCACCAATGCCAGAGCTTGCCCCGGTAATCACGGCAACCTGCCCTTCTAGTTTATTTTGTTTTATAATCATGAGTAAATCTTTTATTTGTTTTGATACTTGTGCTACCGGGCTGCAAATTGGCAGAGCAATTTAGCAATCCTCTGTCAGATAAATAGCGAACCAATCAATTAACTTGAAACCCTTACTGGTGAAAATCAGCTTTTTAAAGGAAGCTGTTCTTGTCTATCTATTTACTGCTTTGCCATGAGAACTTCTGTAATGATCGACAGGGTTAGGTTTAAAAATTCCATCTTTCAAATTGTTTCTGCGTGACGGATGTGGTACATTTCAAAAGTCAAAATAACTTAGACATTTAGCTGATTCTTATGATCCCTGTAAAATCCTATGCCGCGTATCAGTCTGCTGCGCCTTTGTCTCCTTTCAAGTTTGATCGAAGGGAAGTGGGCGGTCAGGATATACTTATTGATATCCTTTATTGCGGAGTTTGCCATTCCGATATTCATCAGGTTCGCGATGAATGGGGCGGCTCTATTTTTCCGATGGTGCCGGGCCATGAAATTGTGGGCCGCATTTCAAAGATTGGCAGTGGGGTGACGAAGTTTAAAGTAGGTGATCTGGCAGGAGTAGGGTGCTTTGTTGATTCTTGCAGAAGCTGTGAGAATTGCAAGGAGGGCCTGGAACAATATTGCAGAGGGTGTGTGCCAACGTACAATGGTTATGAAAAGGATCGGAAAACACCTACCTATGGTGGATACTCTTCTCAAATCGTAGTCGATGAATTCTATGCACTTTCTGTTTCTCCAACGTTGTCTTTAGAACGAGTTGGTCCCCTACTTTGTGCAGGGATAACTACCTATTCTCCGATTATGCATTGGCAAATTGGCAATGGCCATCGCGTGGGTGTACTCGGCTTAGGTGGACTTGGGCATATGGCCGTAAAGTTTGCTGCAGCAATGGGCGCTGAGGTTACTGTGTTGAGCACTTCTAAAAATAAAGAGACAGACGCAAAAGAACTGGGAGCCGCTCATTTTGTACTGACTACTGATGATACGATCATGAGGTCGCAACGGAATTCTTTAGATTTTATCATAGATACTGTATCGGCATCGCATGATTTTAATCAATACCTGAGTCTATTAAAAAGAGACGGAACACTCATTGTTGTGGGCATACCATCTACCCCTGCCACCATTAATAATTTCGCATTGATTAATGGCCGGAAAAAGGTTGGAGGTTCCTCGATAGGAGGGATAAAAGAAACGCAGGAAATGCTTGACTACTGCGCCTTACATAATATAATGTCAGATGTGGAGGTGATCCCCATCCAGAAAATCAACGAGGCCTACGAACGAATGATTAAAGGTGATGTGAAGTATAGATTTGTCATTGATATGGCAACTCTCTAAGGTGACAATTGAAAATGTACAGTTGACAATATAGTTTGACAGGCTATAAATAACTCAATTGTTAAATGTCACTTGTTTCACAACTCAATAAACTTCTCCAGCGAAAAAGCCTGGGATCTTTCAGAGAAAAGTGTTTTTACCCGGCCCCATACTTTTCCAAAAAGTTCGGACTTTCTGTAATTCTCCAAACTCTCAGCTTTGTCCCAATAACTAAGGGTGGAATAACAACAATCATCATCGGCATCTTTTAATAGCTGAAGATGCGAACAGCCCCGAAAATTTCGAATAGATTGTTTGTTCTCATTAAAGATTTCCAAAAACTCTTCAACTCCTGCTTCTGTAAAATGCATACGGACTATTCGTATCAGCATAATAAATAGTTACTCCTCAAAAATGATATTTACAGCACTATCGTACGACAACCCGAGCAGCTCACTGGCGTTGCCTTTATAAATCCCGATCTCCAGCAAATCCAGGCTATTGAAAATCAGAAAGCAATCACCCTGATCCGCTTGGTGATAATTACTATGGATGCGCCTGAATTTCTCACCACCAAATTGCACCGTATAAGTTTTTCCTTTACTCAGCGTGTCAAAAGTATCTTTTGGAATGTTGGTAATCAGGTTGCCAAAGTTATCGATACGAATCACATTACCCGATATCTGTTTCTTGGTAGCCTTCACAAAGCGGCCAATCATCTTCTTAAAAGTACTGAGTGGCTTCCCCAAGTCATTGATGGAGACACCACTGGCAAGTTTAGCAGATGCAATGGCCAGGATATCCTTCTCGGGGAAGGTGCTCGAAATCGGATTTATCGTATTTAATTCAACTCCGTTCTGCTGTGCTTTATCACTAATTAGGCCGAACAAACCATTATCGACCCCTACAAAGAAATGATCTTCCAATTGCAAGGCGATGAAAGCATCTCCCCGGTTGCCCGTAGCATCTACCCCTACCAAGTGAACGGAACCTTTCGGAAAATCTTTGAAAACTGATTTAAGGACAAATGCAGCATGGGCTATATCGCAGGGGGCAATTTTGTGACTGATATCAATAATCTTCACCCCTGAATTTACCGTTAGGACTTTCGCCTTGATGGCGGCCACATAGTGATCGCTTTCTCCCGAATCCGTAAGCAAGGTGACGATGGCCATTCGTTTTTCAGCTTAGGCAGTTTATGCTTTGCTGGAATTAATTTAAATTTACCTCGTCAAAATTAATTCATTTCAACCAATTACCTCATTGACGGAAAAAAGCATTACCCTGGAGAGTATTTCCCTGATCGATTTTCTGGGAATAGAAAATAAAAATATCAATGAACTTTCAGCCGCCTTTCCCAAGAGCAAGATTGTCTCTCGTGGAAATGAAATACTGGTAAAAGGAGAGGCTGTTGATATTATTCAAATCACTGATATCCTGAATTCGTTGATGGATCATTTTCATCAGTTTGGGAGGATTACAGAAGAGAACGTGAGAGGTTATATCTCACAGGAGAAGCAGGATTTGATTGCCGATGATCTGGCTGATGGCATTTTGCTTTACGGAACAAAGGGTGCACCTATAAAGGTTAAGTCACTGAACCAACAGAAATTGGTTCAGTCAGTTAAAGACAATGATTTAGTATTTGCGTTAGGCCCTGCCGGTACGGGAAAGACTTTTATTTCGGTGGCCTTGGCCGTCAGAGCCCTTAAGAATAAGCATGTTAAGAAAATTATCATCACACGACCTGCCGTGGAAGCAGGAGAGAACCTGGGATTTTTACCGGGCGATTTGAAGGAAAAGATTGATCCTTATTTGAGACCAATCTATGACGCACTCAATGATATGATACCCTTTGAGAAGCTGAAGTTTTATATGGAGCGCGAAATCATCGAGATAGCCCCTCTCGCCTATATGCGCGGAAGGACCTTGGATAATGCTTTTATTCTACTGGATGAAGCGCAGAATACTACACCCATGCAAATGAAGATGTTCCTGACGCGTATGGGACCAGAATCTAAAATGATTGTTACCGGAGATACAACACAGATTGATCTTCCCGCCAATCAACGTTCTGGATTAAAAGAAGCTGCCCGAATATTAAACAATGTCAGCGGAATAGGTTTTGTGGAGCTGAACGAGAAAGATGTGGTTCGCCATAAACTGGTACGGGATATTATTGAGGCCTACAATCGTGTTACTCCTCCAAAGGAATAATTAAGTTTAGTGCCGTTTTCTTTGGTGATTTAGCCTGCCTTTTTCAAGTTTAAATCCTTAACTTGAATTCATGCTGAAGTGGATGCCATACGTGATGGTGAGAATAGCCGCTTTTTTTATCGCGGGTATCTTACTAGGAATTTACCAACCGGAATTGTTGTCTGAAGGCACTGCTTTTATTCTCTTGATCGGATTGCTGCTTTCTTATTTCATTACATATCAATTCTTTAAAAAAAATACCAGCCTCAAACTGTTTACCGGCTTGGTTGGACTCCTCGCTATTTTTGTTGCGGGCTACGCCAATGTTCTTTTGCAGACAGAATCAAGAAGTGCTCAACACATTTTGAAGGTGGAGCAGCCCATCCTCTATTACACCGGACGGATTGTGAATGTGCCGGAGGATAAAATTAAATCCTGGAAAATTCTTTTGGAGATTGAAGAAGTAAAAACTGAAACAGGCTGGAGTCACAGGGAAGGCAAGACTTTACTGTATGTTTCTAAGAAATCAAAGTGGCCAGATCTCTTATTTGGAGATAAGGTTTTGGTAAAAGGGTCTCCGGTGGTCGTATCGCCACCGGCAAATCCGGGAGAGTTTGACTTCAAGCGATTTCTGACCTTCAAAAATATCTATCATCAACAGTTTGTCAGGTCAGATCAAATCCAGCTAATCGATCATATTGCAAGTCACGGTGTTTTGTACTATTCAAACAAAGCCCGTGTTTGGGCTTCGAATACAATTAAGAAATTCGTTCATGGTGAACAGGAACAGGCGATTGCTTTAGCCCTTGTTCTGGGCGTAACGGATGGGTTGGATAATGAATTGCAAAATGCCTACTCAGCCAGTGGCGCTATGCATGTGCTTGCCGTTTCGGGTTTGCATGTGGGAATTATCTATTGGATGCTATTGATTGTATTAAAGCCCGTGAGTTCGCTTTCATGGAGTCGTTGGTTAGTAGCCATCGTCAGCTTAGTTTGCCTTTGGAGCTATGCATTTATCACAGGACTTTCTCCTTCCGTATTAAGGGCAGTAGCCATGTTTTCATTTATCGCCATCGCCAGGCCTTTTGGCAGGGGCACCAATATCTATAATACATTGGCAGCGTCTGCTTTTCTTTTACTGACTTACAATCCTTATCTGATCATGTCGGTAGGGTTTCAACTTTCCTATCTGGCGGTGCTGGGGATTGTTTATTTACAGCGTCCCATTTATAATTTATGGGAAACCTCATCCTGGTTTTGGGATAAAGTATGGCAGATTACCTGTGTTTCGATTGCCGCGCAGATAGCAACCTTTTCACTTGGACTTCTTTATTTCCATCAATTTCCTCTGTATTTTCTTTTTTCTAATCTCTTCGTGATTCCCGGTTCTTTTATCATTCTGGTGCTCGGTATTATTTTATTGGGTATTAGTTTTATTCAGCCCATTGCCGTTGCCATAGGTTGGCTTTTACAATATTCTATTGAGTTGCTCAATTGGGGTGTATTTGTGGTAGAGGATTTGCCGATGAGTCTCATCAACGGTATTCACTTCACCACCCTTCAATGTTGGTTGTTGATGGCCTCGATTGTTTCAATAGCATTAGTCTTTCAGTTGCGGAAGTTTCGGTTTGCCTTATTTTCACTCTTATTTGTTTTAGCGTTCTCCTATTTGCAATGGTGGCATTTACTTAATGAGATAGGGCGGAAGCAATTTTTGGTTTATGCTACTCCGGGCCATTTTGCTATGGAGTGGACGGACAATGGTAAATCATTTTTTGTAGCAGATAGCGCACTGGCAAATGATGAAGAAAGAATTCGGTTTCACATTCGACCCAATCGTATCTTGTCGGGAGTTACAGATAATCATGTTTCAGCAGATGGTTCAGTAAGAAAATTTAATGGATTCGAATTGTATGTTAAAAATGGAATCAGTGTTTTACGAATTGACAACAAAGATCATCGTCTTCCGGAAAAGGTAAGTGTTGACTATTTGATTGTAGGTAATAATTCAATCCGGTCCTTAGATGAAATTTTGAATAAAGTTGATTTTAAGAAACTTATCTTGGACACCACTAACTCGCTTTGGTATGTAGATAAGATAGAAAAGGAGACCCGATCGGGAAATAGTTCCGTACATGCTGTAGGTAAAAGGAATGCTTTTATTTTAACGTTCTAGTGGATGATTGGCACTATATTGTAAGGGTATAGACTGAGTTGACGCAATGGCTAATTTTGATCAAAAGGTAATCCCCTCTATGAAACTAGGACTGATCTGTATTCTAGTACTATGGACAATGTCTTGCAAGATGAAAACTAATAGCTGCCTTGAGGATTACGCTATTTTCGATGAAAGCATCAAGAATCCTATGCTTAGTATTACTGAGAAGAATTCAAGCGGTACTTGCATTTACAGCGTAATTGGCTTTTTCTGCTTTGAGGGTCAGGAACTAAATAGGATCGGAACGATGTCGATCAATTCAGAAAGGTTTTACCTAAGATTCACGGATCCATTGACTTCTGAGTTCTTGATTTTCAACCTTAATTCAGAAGTTGGTGATGAGTACCAAAGCAAAATTGAGTTTCTGTCATCCAATTTTCCTATCAAAGCAACTGATTTAAAAGTCAAACTTGAAAATAAGGTAATGTGGAAGATGAAACCCGTATACATCTTTCGGATTTATAATTCAATTTGCTATGAAGGAGAAATGTTCGATCAAGTATTTTTGGTAATGAAGCAGAAAGGAATTATTGGCTCATATATTTCAAAGATTCATGGAACGGATTGCAAAGAGGACGAGTTTTTCTGTTGCGTTGGAGGAAACATTCTTGAGGACGTCATCAACTACTCTAACAAGTCCTTAGGAAAGCTGTTGTAGCTACCGCCAACAATGCATATAATCAATGGTGTGGTGTAAGTTTTAAATATTTATCTTCGTTCAACGCTCAGTTAACGGTGGACAGATTCGACTTCGAAGACCCCACCACGGCTTATAAGCTGGCGTTATGCTGTAGGCAAAAAGAATACATTTAGTTTAACACTTTTAGTACATGGGTCTTGTTAATTATTCAGTTAGGGACAGAATTGGGTTCATCACCTTAAATCGTCCGGAGAAAAGAAACGCCTTGAGCCACGAACTGGTAGGTGAGCTGAAGGAAGCATTTGCGAAAGCAGAGACTGATCCTACTGTCAAAGTGGTACTGCTCAAAGCTAACGGAGAGGCATTTTGTGCAGGTGCGGATCTGGCGTATTTGGATAAGCTTCAGGGTTTTTCGCGTCAGCAAAACCTCGATGATTCCAATCATTTGCGTAGCTTGTTTCATAAGGTATATACACTCAAAAAAGTTGTGGTCGCCCAGGTGGAGGGCCATGCTTTAGCGGGGGGATGTGGTCTGGTCACCGTTTGTGATTTTGTGTTTGCCATTCCTGAAGCCAAGTTGGGGTATACGGAAGTTAAGATCGGATTCGTACCTGCCATGGTCATGGTCTTTCTGATCCGTAGAATAGGAGAACAGAAAGCAAAACACCTTTTGCTTAGCGGGGAATTGATCAGTGGTGATCGTGCCGTTGTTTTTGGATTGGTAAACAAAGTAATATCCAAGGAGTCCATTGAAGGAACTGTGCTGGAGTTTGTACAGAAGCTGGTTAAAAATAATTCCGCACAATCTATGACATTGACAAAAAAGATGATTGAGGAGGTGCAATCGATGAAGTTGGAGGAAGCGTTGGACTATGCAGCTGAACAAAATGCGTATGCACGCACAACGGATGATTTCAAAAAAGGGATCAACGCCTTTCTCTCAAGGGAGGAGTTGAATTGGTGAGTCAATCAACTAACTGAAAACAATTTCTGTGTAGCTTCGCAACATGGAAGATATTCTCTCGACTGCCGCGCAGTTTATAAACACTACCAACAGCCATATTTTTCTTACAGGCAAGGCAGGCACGGGCAAGACTACCTTTCTCAAAAATCTTAGTAAACTCACTCATAAATCTCACATTGTAGTCGCGCCTACAGGTATTGCTGCGTTGAATGCCGGAGGGGTCACCATTCACTCTCAATTTCTAATACCTCCTGCTACCTTTCTGCCGGACCGATCTCTATCGGATGAGTTCAGTGAAAGTGGAAAATTTATTAATCAAAATACGCTGGCACGAAAACACCCACTTAACAGCGTACGAAAGCAGGTTCTGCGTTCCATTGATTTATTGGTAATCGATGAGGTGAGCATGTTGCGGGCAGATTTGCTGGATGCAATCGATTATCGCATGAAGGCGGCCCGGGGAAACTTTTTTCAAAGCTTTGGAGGAGTTCAGGTACTCTTCATTGGTGACTTGTATCAATTGCCGCCCGTGGTGAGAAATGACGAAAAGGAAACATTGAGTCGCTACTATAAGAGCCCATGGTTCTACGAGAGTAAAGCATTACAAGAGGATCCGTTGGTTTATATTGAGTTGGATAAAATCTTTCGCCAGCACGATCCGGCCTTTATCAATATCTTAAATAACCTGCGCAATAATCTCACCACACCAGAGGATATTACCAGCTTGAACCATCATTTCAAGGCACCAGAAGAAATCGCAGACTTGCGCGAGGTGATTACCCTCACTACCCACAATAGCAAGGCAGATGAGATCAACCAAAAGGAACTCAGCAACTTAACATCTACCTCACACTTTTTTGACGCTCATCTCGAAGGAGATTTTCCGGAAAGCATGTATCCTGTACAGCCGAAGTTAGAATTGAAAGTTGGCACTCAAATCATGTTCGTCCGCAATGACAGTGAAAGTAAAATGTATTTTAACGGCAAACTGGCAACGGTTAAAAAAATAGCGAATGATGATGTATTGGTAGAGATGGCAGAGAGTCACATTAGCTATCAGTTGAAGAGAGTTCGTTGGGAGAATAAGAAATATACAATTGATGAAGGTACACGCGATCTTGACGAAGAGGTAATAGGTGCGTTTGAGCAATACCCCGTTAAGTTGGCATGGGCCATCACGGTGCATAAGAGTCAGGGCCTCACCTTTGACAAAGCCATCATTGACGTTGGCCAGGCATTTGCCAATGGTCAGGTATATGTTGCGCTTTCGCGGTTGCGCTCTTTAGAAGGCTTGACATTGCGTACGCCAATCAATTCATCCGTCATCAGCACCGATCAGCAAGTGGTGGCCTTTGTTCAAAGTAATCATCAACCCCATCAATTGAGGGAAGTGATGAAAATCAGACAGCAGCAGTTTATCAAGCAGTTGCTTAACAAGACGTTTGACTTCACGGCCATCATTAAAGACATTCGATACATCCAGAAAGATCAAACTGATGAAGGCTTTGGTGAGGGTACTATGAAACCGGTGCTTACTCAAATCGCAGAAGCATTGGAATCAGAACATGCCAATACTGAAAAATTTAAACATCAGTTGGCTGACTTGCTAAGCGCGAATGAGCCTGCTAAATTACTTGAGCGCATTCAGAAGGGAAGTGTCTATTATAAAACTAAGCTGGTTCAAACTATCAAAATTCTGCTGCATCACCTTGAGACCACGCGTTTGCAGAAGAGGGTGAAAACCTACTTGAATCACCTTACCGATCTTGACCAGTCGTTGAGTAAGAAAATGGAGGATGTGGATAAGGCAACAACTTTAACAGAAGCCATTTTGAAGGGCAATGAGAAGTTTGAGTTTGAATCACTCACAAAGCAGCGTGCTGAAGAACGTATGGCTTTGCTCACCGAAATCCGCAAGCAAGTTGAAGCGGAAACACCGCCTGATAAAAAGCGAAAGCCCCGTAAAGAACGTAAGCCGAAAAGTAAGGATGGCCGGAGTACGTATGACATTTCTGTTGACCTGCTCAATAGTGGAATGACGGTAGAACAAATTGCTAAAGAGCGCGACCTTGTCATAGGTACTATTGAGAGTCACCTGGGCAAAGCTGTGGGCGAAGGGCGAGTTAGCATTTTTAAGTTCATGACCGGGGAAGCGGTGACCGAGATAATCAATGCAATGCGTCAACTGCCTGAGGGGGCTACCTCCAAAGATTTGTATGACCTCCTGAAGGGAAAATTTGGCTACGGCCAATTGCGGGCTGTGATGGCGCATGTAAAGAAGGTGGATTAGCGTTTGTCACTCGCATGTGCTTTATGCTCCAGAGTATGACGTTGAATTTTAGAGATGCTATTTGTTTTAAATTAATCCTGTAGAAATATATCGGGTCGTATTACTTTTTATCCTATTTTGAGCAGTGGCGAAGGCAAAGGAGATACTAAAGCAATATTGGGGACACAGCACTTTTCGGGTGCCGCAAGAGGAAATCATTCAGGCGGTGCTTGCAGGGAAAGATGTACTTGCCCTACTGCCAACAGGTGGAGGAAAATCAGTTTGTTTTCAAGTGCCAACACTGCTTATGGAAGGTGTATGCATCGTCATCACTCCATTGATTGCATTGATGCAAGATCAAGTTGCCCAGCTAAAGAAGAGAGGTACTCAAGCCTACGCAGTCCACTCCGGCATGAGCCATCGTGAAATAGACATCACGTTAGATAACTGTATTTATGGTCAGGTAAAATTTTTATACCTCTCACCAGAACGACTTCTGACGGAGCTTTTTCGTGAACGGTTTAAGAAAATGAATGTTTGCCTTGTAGCGATCGATGAGGCGCATTGTATTTCTCAATGGGGTTATGATTTTCGTCCTCCATACCTTCAGATTGCTGAGTTACGCGAGATAAAGTCCAAAATTCCTTTCATTGCCCTCACGGCTTCTGCCACCCGAATGGTAAAGGCCGATATCGCTGATAAATTGGAATTAAAAGCTCCAGCTATTTTTCAACGGAGTGTTGTTAGGGAAAACTTGTCTTTTGTTGTCAGAAAAACAGAAAATAAGGAGAAAAAACTTTTAGAGGTACTTCGAAAAGTTCAGGGCACTGCCATCGTCTATGTACGTTCCCGGAAAGCAACTCAGGACTTATCACGATGGTTGAATAAGCAAGGAATTAAATCTACTTTCTATAATGCGGGATTAACACACGAAGAAAGAAGTGGCAGGCAACAAGAATGGATTAGCGGTCTGGTAAGAGTAATGGTTTCTACGAATGCCTTTGGTATGGGCATCAATAAGGCGGATGTGCGAACAGTTATTCATATGGACCTGCCGGAGAATTTGGAAGCTTACTACCAGGAAGCAGGGCGTGCAGGTCGTGACGGTAAGCGTTCATTTGCTGTTCTTATTTTTCATGATGCAGATGTACTAGCCTTAGACCTTAAAATCCAACAATCTCAGCCGGGGCTTGAGTATCTTAAAAAAATATATCAAGCACTTGCGAACTATTATCAGTTGGCCATCGGTAGCAGCCAGGGAGAGAGTTTTGATTTTGAGCTGGAGGAATTTTGTAAGCGCTTTAATTTCAAATCATCTGCTGTGTATCCGGCATTAAAGAAATTGGAGGAAATGGGATTGCTCCAGCTTAGTGAAAGCTTCTATCGTCCATCGAGATTACATTTTTCAATAGACAAAAAAAAGCTATATGATTTTCAAGTGGCCAATGAAAAATATGATCCCTTAATCAAAACTTTTTTACGCCTCTATGGTGGCGAACTTTTTACAGAGTTCATTGGTATTTCAGAAAGTCAAGTGGGAAAGACGTTGAAGCGAAGCACAAAAAGTATTGCAGATGACCTTATAAAATTAGGTAAGCTGCAATTATTGAATTATGAACCAGCCTCGGACAAGCCTCAGATTACGTTTGTTCTTCCCCGACAAGATCCCGATCACCTGCCTATTGATATGGCCAGACTAGAGGGGAGGAGAAGCCTGATTTTTGAGAAGAAGGATGCTATGATAGCGTATGTAACACAAAGCCATCGTTGTCGTATGGAGGTGATTCAAGAATATTTCGATGAGGAAGCATTAATTCCATGCGGTATTTGTGATGTATGTATTGAAAAGCGAAAGAAAGAAAATCAAACCGCATTGAAAGACTATCGAGAGCAGATCTTTTATTTGTTAAAGGAGAAGTCATTCTCCGCAGAAGATCTTGAAACAGCCGTTTCTCCTCAGGATCAGGAGCTATTTGTAGAAGTATTACGTGAGATGGTAGATAATGGCGATGTTGTTTATGACGAATTTTGGGTATTGCACTTGAGATAGACTACTTCAATTGAAGTTCAATAGCTTGACTTATATTTTTTAACCCTCCAATTAATTCATCATTTAGCGGATAGCCAAAGCCAATACGCATATAATTTTCTGGCATCTCAAACCAATGTCCTGGCCCTACAAATGTTCCAAACTTTGAATTGAGATCCGAGTAGAATTTCTTGTAGTCTATTTTTAGCCGGGGTTTGATTCTTGGAAAGCATACAACACCTCCCTGTGGTTCAATCCATTCCAGGTAATCCTGATTTTCCATCCAGGTTTTAACGAGTGAAAAATTTTCTGCGGTGGTTAAGTTTATGGTCTGGAGATATTCTTTCTTGTTTTTGTAAAAATGATATCCAATCTCTTCGTCAACAATGGAGTTACAAATGATGATTTGTTCTTTTGCTGCGAAGAACTTTTCCAGTAATTGATGGTCTTGCGTCAGCAACCATCCAATTCTAATTCCTGGCAAGCCATAACCTTTTGACATAGAGGCCACAGAAATTATTTTCGAACTTAAATCAGCCGCATAAGGCTGCATAGCAGAGCGATTAAGCTCACGATATGTTTCATCGACTAAAACAAAAGCATTGTTTGAATTTGCTATTTTAGCTAGCCTCGCAAAGTCATTTGAAGACAGGCATGTACCGGTAGGATTATGTGGATGTGTAACGCTGATCAGCTTTGTATTGGACTTGATCAATGATTCAAGTTTGTTCAAATTGATTTGAAACCCGTCTTCAAACTTGACATCCAGATAATCTATTTCGCAGCCGATGGCTTTTGGAGTTTCAATGTTGGTGGCATAATTGGGTCTTACCACGATCAAATGACTTTTACTGTCCAGTAGGGTAGTGGAGATGATAAATAGTGCGGTTGCAGCACTGGGTGTAATTAAGACTTGTTCTGCAGAAATAGTTTTGGTTTCGCTGGCAATCAACTGTCGGAGCTCTGTTTTCCCTTTGTGATCTCCATAGGAAAGCAAGAGACTTTTTAAATCAATTTCAGCTGTAGGAAAGAGCGCGTCTCTCACAGAGCTTTCGGTGAGGTTGAATTTGATATTGCCATAGCCCATTTGTTCTGGCGATTCGATTTCAATGGGCATTCGTTTATAATCCATGCAGCAAGTTAAGTTGTGTCATCGCATAATGACCAGTTTTCGACTTCCTTTTATTTTTATTTTTTTACTGATGAGCCACCTTGCCAAAAGCCCTGCCCCAATGAGCGATCCGCTGATGATGAGTGTTTCTTTGGTAAACTCTTTATTATTAAATCCGTCAACCACCAGATACCCAATGCCTGTAAAAAGAAAAAGTTTTTCGTATTTGTATTTAAGGAAATACCACGTGCGGGTTTGTTTGTCCACATACATATGCGTAATTTCTTTTGGATTCACCTTGTAATTTCTAAAGACAATCAGGCTATCTTCAAAACCCATGATTTGGTCAGTAATTTTTCCAGGATCAGCCTTCACGCGAAAGGAAATTATATCTCCGGTTTTGTAAATGGCTTGCTTGCGCCAGTTCTTACTAAAGAGCAGTGACTTTTGACCAAATGATTCAAAGGACCAAAGGATGAGCACAAAATATAGCGTAAGAAGCTTTGGCATGCTCTATCTTTTCTTAAAGGGTGGATTATTGTTTAGTGGTAGGTGCCCCATTGAAAGTGAAGATAAAACAATTTCTAATTGTCATTATCCGATTTCTCTTAACTGGCAGAATTTTTTAGTGATAACTGATAATATGGGAATACAGTCTACAATCACCGATTATTAAGATCGGACATCCGTACCACCACGGATATCAAATACCCACATCAGGGTATTTGATGATGATCATTTTGACTTGAATTTTATTTGATATTTCAAAGCTCACAAACCAAAACCCAATATAATATGAAAGTACTATTGACCACTGTACTACTTTTTTTTACGCTGTATAGTTTTGCACAAGATAACGATGCACTTATCAAAGCCTGTTCAGCGGGAGATCTTACCGGTGTCAAAACAAATGTTGACGGGGGTGCCAACGTGAACTTCAAAAATGCAGGTGGTGCCACACCTGTTTCTTCTGCATTCATGTGGCCGGAAGTAACTGAATATTTGCTGGGCAAGGGTGCCGATCCCAATGGTGGCGATTACCCCGCTTTGATACAAGCTGCCTACTTCTATTCGGTGGATGTAATGAAACTGTTGCTGAAAGCAGGGGCCAACCCCAACAAAGTAGCAGAAGTTAAAGTGGATTTAGCTGCAGGGGTGCGTAAGGCATTGGAAGAAGAAAAAGCAAAAGGAAAAAAGGGGAATAAATACATGGTGAAAGCCTACGAGGATCAGCTTAAAGCAATGCCGCCCGGCAATACCATGACCTTCACAGCCTTAGGTCAAGCAATCGCCTATACCAACTGCGAAGAGTGTATTGAACTTTTACTCAACGCTGGCGCTAAAACAGATTTTAAATCTCCCATCACAGGTGGCAACGCTGTTCACGAAGTTGCTTTTAACTGGATATCGGCTGAAGCATACATAGCGCGCCACAAAGGCATTGTGGACTACTACGATAAGGCCTCATTGCCGGTGCCAGACTGGTATAGAAATTTGGATGTTCCTAACATGGGAAGTGCTGTTGGAATACTAAAACTCTTGAAGGCCAAAGGCGCAGACTTTGAATTCCTGGATAACAATAAGAAGACACCTTTGTCATGGGCCGTATCGCAACCTACCCCGAACGAGGAGATGATTATGGCCTTGCTTGATAACGGGGCAAATTTGAAGGCGACAGGCAGAACCAATGACATAACCGAATTTCAAAATGACACAGACAATCTCGAAAAAATAAAAGTGAGGTATGATTTTCCGGGAGAGGGCAGAAATAGCAATAATGGCGGTGGCTACAGTGCCAACATAGACCTGGTAAATCCCAAACCAAAAAGAGTGGCCCTTATCAGTTATTACTTATACGATCCTGGTATGGGAAAAGCAAAACTCAATACAGCCGTTTGGGTCACCGACACTAATGAGGGCCAAGCCCAGGTGAATGGCTTTTATGCCAAGAGCATTCAACCGTTAAAAGACGCCTTTAAGGAAAACGGAATGGAATTGCTTACGCCTAATGAATTTTTGGATACGCAAGAGAAAGCGGAATTATACTATGGGTTTGTACCAGAGACCGCCAAAAAAGAGCACACCACTATCGTCCGTTCGAAGACCCGGTCGCGTACCAATGATATTGGTGGCGGTTGGACACAGACCACCTATACAACAACCTCTGCGAGTGAGGGCCTATTAAAAGTTTGCCCTTCGGGCAAAGGGTATCGGGCTTTCTTTGTAGTTAATGAAGCCGAGAATGAATCTACTATTTCAAACTTTCAAGGTGGTGTATTTACGGCCAACCGAAAACTTACCTCCAGCCTCGGCTATGAACTATGCCAGGGCCTGGGTGTGGATGCTGTAGTGGTGGTGTATATCGCCACCCGACAATTAAAGCAACTTAAAGCCGATTACGGTGTGAACGCAGTAGTGACCATGATGCTGGGCCCTAACCCAAGCAGAAGCGAGGGCACCGACCCTGAAGCAAAAAATTTAGGGCAGTTCTATTGTGGAACGCGTACCTTCTACAACTCTCCGAAAATTTTCAAAGAAAACAAAGGTATTTTAGGACAGTATGATGGAATGGCCAATATTCTTAAAGCACATGTCGCCAAGATGAGTAAGTATATTAATGGAAAAGAAAAAGATGAGTAGTTTAAGCAAAGAGATAGAAACATAATTAAAGGAGCGGCCTAGCCGCTCCTTTAAAATTTTATAGTATGAGTTTAAATCTATTCCAACGCCTTTACCCCCGGCAATACCTTTCCTTCAAAATATTCCAAGAGGGCGCCACCACCGGTTGAAACGTAACTTACCTTATCTTCAAAACCAAACTTGGCAACCGCTGCAGCGGAGTCGCCACCTCCGATAAGAGAGAAGGCTCCTTTTGAAGTAGCACGGACCACCGCTTCTGCGATGGCCTTTGTCCCTTTTTCAAACTTTTCCATTTCGAACACGCCCATGGGGCCATTCCATAAAATAGTTTTTGAATCTGCTATTACATTAGAGAATACAATACTCGCTTGCGGCCCTATGTCAAGTCCCATCCAGCCTTCTGGAATGGAGTTGTTATTGGAGATGGCAGTGTTGGCCGCTGCATCAAACTTATCTGCAATAATGGAGTCGATAGGTAAATGTAATTCTACTCCTTTTGTCTTGGCTTTTTGGATGAGCTCTTTGGCCAGATCAAGTTTATCTTCTTCCACTAGTGATTTACCGATGTTTCCGCCTAATGCTTTAAAAAAAGTGTAGGACATACCTCCGCCAATGATCAGGTGATTTACTTTATCCAGTAATTTTTCAATAATTAAAATCTTATCAGAGATCTTGGCTCCACCCATTATGGCGGTAAAAGGCTTATCCGCCTTCTCCATTACCTTCTTGGCATTATCCAGTTCCGCTGCCATTACAAAACCTGCACACTTTTCTTTAAAGAATTGTGCCACAATGGTAGTGGAAGCATGAGCCCGATGGGCTGTGCCAAACGCATCATTTACATAGATGTCACCGAGCTTAGACAGTTTTTCGGCAAAGGCAACATCTCCCTTTTCCTCCTCTTTATAAAAGCGAAGATTCTCCAATAACAGAACCTCACCGGCTTTTAAGTCAGCAGCTTTGTTTTTAGCTTCATCTCCAATGCAGTCATTTGCAAATTGCACAGTCTGTCCTAATAGCTGTTCTGTAGTTTTAAGCGTGTGCTTAAGTGAATACTTATCTTCCGGACCGCCTTTGGGCCGGCCTAAGTGAGACATCAGGATACAGCTACCTCCTCCCTTAAGGATTTTTTTGATCGTGGGAATCGTGGACTTAATTCTATTGTCATCGGTGACTTGAAAGCTCTTATCAAGCGGTACATTGAAGTCTACACGAATGAGGGCACGTTTGCCGTTGAAGTTGATGTCGTTAAGTGTTTTCATAGTGGATTGTTATCAAATGCTAAAGTAATAATCTGTTTACAAACTAAGGCGGTTTCTCTGTTTTTAGTCATGTTGAGCACCTGAGGCACGAAGGTAGCGAAGCATATAAAGAACTTTTTTTGTATAGTTGGTTGTGATATAGATGGAATAATACCTTGCACTGATATTAGTAATTAGATTCCTCGCAGGGCTCGAAATGGCAATAGAAAGTAGAATGATTGATTCCTCGCAAGGCTTGGAATGACATACGATTAGGATGACTTAATCGCCAAAACTAATTCCAAGACCTTTGGCGGCTTTTACAAGGTATCCGTCTTTCTCGACAAAATTATATTTCTGCGTAGCCTCTTCCAGACTCACCGCATCAATGGCATTGTTTTTAAGCCGAACCATGCTTCCAAATTTTCCTTCCAATAAGAGTTCAAAAGCTTTCACTCCAAATAGTGTAGCTAATACCCGATCAAAAGCAGTAGGACTGCCTCCCCGTTGAACATGTCCTAGTACGGTTTCGCGTATCTCTGCTTCACAGCCCGCGTCTTTCAATTGTTTGGAAAGTTGAAAGGCCACGCCACCTAGTCTTACATGTTCTGAGCCTTTGGACCCGAGGGCAGAAGTAATGGTTCCGTCTTTTGCTTTTGCTCCTTCTGAAATAACAATGTTCACGAAACCCTGTCCATTTTTATAACGGGACTGTATCCGCTTCACTATCTTTTTAACATCATAGAGGATTTCAGGAATCAGACAAATTTCAGCGCCTCCGGCAATGGCAGTATGCAGGGCAATCCATCCGGCATCCCGTCCCATCACTTCCATGATCATCACGCGGTCATGACTCTCTGCTGTCGTTACTAATTTATCGAAGCTATCCGTGGCAATCTGCACGGCCGTCTGAAAGCCAAACGTCATGTCTGTGGCAGAAAGATCATTGTCAATCGTTTTGGGTACTCCGATAATATTAAGTCCCTTCTTATAAAGGGCCTGTGATATTTTTTGAGAGCCATCTCCTCCGATATTAATGACCGCATCGAAGCCCAATGATTTTATTCTCCTTACAAGTTCATCAGATCGATCTATAAATTTTACACTACCATCGGCCTGAGGTACCGGAAAGTTGACAGGGTTTCCTTTATTAGTCGTTTTTAAAATAGTACCACCGCGCACATGGATGCCAGCTGTTTTCTGTCGCGTTAGTTTAATAAGCTGAGGAGGCTCTGCGAATACTCCATTAAAGGCCTCCACGCTTCCATAGACTTCCCAGTCTTTTTCTTTGCGGGCACGTTTGGCAATGCCACGGATGACTGCGTTAAGGCCGGGGCAATCACCGCCACCGGTAAGTACTAGTAATTTTTTCATTTCTGTAAATTGATGATCTTTAAATTAAGACTTATTGCTTTGCTGCCCTTCTCAATCGGTCATTAATAGCTTTACCCAAACCCACATTGGGAACTTCTTCCGCTAAGATCAGATCGATTTTCATTTTATCCAATTCGCGCAAAGACGAAAATAAATTTTGCGCTGCTTCTTCCAGATTTCCAGCAGGGGAGAGAATGAGCTGATGTCCGGGATTCACTCCTGTAACAGGTTTTTGAAATGCCAGGATTCCTGAAACCTGAGCGCTATAGGTTTTCATCAGTTCGGTTAGGTTTCCAAGTATAACTCTCTTAGCCGGTGCGTAATGACTTATTAATTGCCCAGGAGCTTTTGGATTGGAAGTGGATTGTGTTTTGCTACTTACCTTTCCGATAACTGCTTCGATTTTCTCCTGACTCAATCCTCCGAAGCGATAAATGACAGGCTTATCTTTTTCAAAGCCCAGAACAGTAGACTCAATTCCGATCTCACAGTTGCCACCGTCCAAAATATATTGGATTTTGTTTCCCAATTGTTCATTGACATGAGAGGCAGTTGTCGGACTGACATAGCCAAAAGGATTTGCACTTGGGGCTGCTAATGGGAAATCCAATTGTGCTAATAAAGAAAGTGATAACGGATGATTGGGACAACGAATTCCCACGGTATCCATTCCTGCCGTTACCAGATCCGGAATCTGCTTACTTTTCTTTAGCAGTAGTGTTAGTGGACCGGGCCAGAATCGATCGATGAGTTTTTTTGCTATATCAGGAATTTCAGAAACACAATCGCTCGCCCTTTCAAGGGAATTTACGTGGACGATTAATGGATCAAAGCTTGGTCGGTTCTTAGCAGTAAATATTTTGGCGATCGCAATGGGATTTAGGGCATTCCCCGCAAGGCCATAAACGGTTTCAGTAGGGATTGCCACCAATTCTCCTGCTTTCAATAATTCAGTTGCCTTCTTTATATCTTTTCCAATTTCTGCCATGATAGCTCACAAGGTATTGGTTTTATGAACCATCCTCATGATGGAATTATTATTTTCCGTCAACTCTTTTAGAAAGCGAAGCTCAAACCAATGCAGGCCTGTTGACTCATCGCTGATCACCAGTTCATCTTTCTCATTCCCCTCAAAAAGAAATCGGACATCATAATGCCAATGTTGCGGAAAATCTTTGCGATCAGGGATGAGGTGAATATCCAGGTCAAAAATACCGGGGCTTACGATTTTGAATTTTTTTAAACCTGTCTCTTCTTCTGCTTCACGCCTTGCTACATTCAGCACATCGCGTTCTCCATCCGCATGCCCCCCAGGCTGGAGCCATCGTTTCAATTTTGCATGCTGTATGAGGAGTGTTTTGGTACGAGTCTCATTCACAATCCATGCAGAACCGGTAATATGACCGGGTAAATGATCGCGATGATAAGCACGCGGGTCTTTCAATAGTTCCAGGAATTGGTTGACCACAACCGATTCCTCGGGATAGCTAGCATATTGATGAAGCTGAATAAGTAGATCTGGTTTGATCAAAGGATGATTTAGTGATTGACATCATTAAGTTAAGTCTTTTTTAATGGCCTCACCTCTAATCCTCTACAGAGGAGAGGAGGTTTTGAGCATAACTTAATGACAATGATTACTGAATGACAATGGTAGCCTTATTGAATTTGCCTTCTTCCAACTTTCCTGTCTGCTCACCGCCACCGGCATTATCTTTATCATCTTTACGTGCGAGGACGAAATAGGGAATCGATTTCAGGTTTTTAAATTTGGCGATACCCTTTGCATCCGTTATGCCTTCTGCAGAGGGATTGGTTTCTTTTAAATAATCTTCCTCTTTCTCAAATAATTTCACTGCAGCTCCTGCCACAGAATTTCCGACCTCATCTCGAACGGTCAGTGTCAAAGAGGTTTTAAAAATTTGACTCATGCCGAGCGTAATGGTGATCAAAACAATGAGGGAGGTGAGGATTGTATATTTTTTCATAAACATTCTTTTTTTAATGCTTTGCATAGTTAATTAAACTCAGTCAAAAAATAAAGGCATCCTTTGTAAGATGCCTTTATTTGATTTCTTTTTACAGATTATCGAAGCAGAACCACGCCCCCGCGTTGTTCCTGAACACCTTTTTCAGGGCGGAAGGAACTGGTGTACTTAACGATGTAGACATAGGTGCCACCAGGAAGGGGCTGGCCTGTATTGTTATAATTTCCATTCCACTTGAAATTCCTGTCATTGGATTGAAATACAAGTTCACCCCAACGGTTGTAAATAAATACTTCGAATTGATCTGTTATAAAGAAACTGTACACAAAGAATTCTTTATTCGTGCTTTGCCCACTGGTAGGCCGGAAGGCATTTGGCCCGGTTATTTTCGGAAAGCACTCATTGCGTACTTCAGTTTGATCAGAAGCTAAACAACCAAATGCATTGGTAAGATCAACTTTATAAATGCCTTTTGTATCGGCTGTAATTATTTGCTTGGTATAATTCAGGGTGAGATCATTTTTAAACCAGTTGTATTTAGAAAATGCTCCTGGATTAAGATCTATTTGCTTTGTAGTAGGGTCGTTGTTATCAGGATCATCGCAGATAATGGCACGGGGAGGAAGGACTCCAACAGGAACCGGAGCTTTCGTGATTTGAATGGACGTTGTTGCTTTACAGGTCGCTTTTGAGATTTCTACTTTGTAGGCACCTGCAGCGGTTTGATCAAGTGTGGCAGCAGAGGCTCCTGCAATTGGTGTGATACTATTGTTAAAAAACCAGGCAAACGATATCCCTGTTGCAACAGAGGTAGCCGTTAGCGTAAAGGGTTTATTGTCATCACAAGCCGGAGTAGAGGTAAGACTTGCTGATATTGGACCCACCACAGAAACAGGTTGGGGAGCAGATTGGATGGCACACCCGTTAATGGTGTTAAATGTTTCAACCGCATAAGAGGCTCCATTTTCCGAAATTCCCAACGAAATTTGTTTTCCGAGTAGTGTCGGCTGAAAGACACCTGCTTTATACCATCGGTACGTAAACGGACCTGCAGGGGATGCCGTTAAAATGACAGAAGAGCTGCATGCATCACTTTGCGCAAAGTTGGGAGTAATGGCATTCGCTACATCGATAGTAATGTTTTGAGTGTTAGGGCAAGCAGCCCCAGCCGTGGCGGTATTGGTCAACGTTATTGTGCCAACATTGACTTGCAATTGAATAGTGGCCCCGGTGGTTGGTCCAACAATGCTTCCCACAACATTTGAACTCCAGGTATAACCAGTTGCTCCGGATGCAGTTACCGTAGGTGGGGTTACACAAAGATTGGGTGTAATAATTACCAGTACCGGATTCCCTGGTGTGACATTCTGATTGATGGTGCGGATACAGTTTAAATTGTCCGTTAACTGAATGGTGAATGCTGAAACAGTTCCTGCTTGTATGGCAATAGTAGGAGTAGTTGTAAAGATTGCTGTAGGTGAACTACCAGAGATACTCAATCCAGTTGCTCCATTTGTCACTGTATAAGTAAGAGGGACAGCTACCGCGGTAGAGGTGACATTAAAGGCAATGGGATCACAATTTGTAACAGGTATTGCATTAGCGGTAAAGGTCGCATCACTAAGACCAAAGGACTGCGAAATGGTACAACCAGAAATTTGATCCGTAACAATTCCTGAAAATGTTCCTGCTCGTTGCCCGGCAAATGGGCCAATGAGTGAAGGAGCTGTCCTGTCAATTCCAGCTTGATTAAAGCCACTTGGTCCGCTTAGGAAGAATGAATAAGGTCCGGCTGCCGGAGCAGACACATTTAGCTGAAGGCTTATTGATCCATCAGCCACACCACAAGCACTGGGGTTTGTTCCCGATAAAGTGAAAGTGGGCGAGACATTTACAGTATATGTCTTTTGATCCGTGGCCGTACACGTAGTAATTGGATCGGTAACTGTGACGTTATAAGCAAACACTCCGGTAGCGGATGTGCTCACCGCTTGTGTCTGAGATACTCCCGAATTAACCCCATTAATTTGCCATACATAAGTAGTTCCCGGGTTTTGGGCATTCAATGTTGGAGTTGCATTATTTTGACAAATCGATAGATCAGGCCCCAAGTCTACCTGCGGTCGATTATCAGCCACAATACTTTGTGCAGTAGAGGTGCACCCATTAACATCTGTGTTGGTGACAGAAATAAATGCGGGCTCTGTAAAAGTTAATGTTTTGGTAGTTTGTCCACTCGACCACAAGTAAGTAGTGGTGGGTAAATTGGCCGTGTTAGCATCTAGTGTTACCACGCCTGTGCATAGTGCAATCGCTCCGGGGATAGTAGGCTTTGGCGGAGAATTGAAAATAGTCACTTTCTGTGAGAGCAAAGTGTCTAAACTACAGCGATTGGTCAGTCTCATCGCTACGGTATACGTACCTGCAGCGGCATAGAGGTGACTCGGATTGGGCAGTGTTGAGGTGGCTCCATCTCCGAACGTCCAAAAGAACTGATCAATAGCGTCCGTGGCCGTGCCGGTAAAACGGGTAGAGTCGCCCGTACAGATTCCGGTTACTGAAATGGATGGTCCCCCAAATGCATTTGAAATCTGCTGCACGAAATTAGGAAGACCAAGCCTGCTATTGGTTGCTGCCGCCAGTGTGAACCCGTTTGCATTGTAGGAAGAAAGTCTTGTCGTATCCTCATCGGCCTGAATGCGTCCAAGAATATTACTGCCGTTGATGGCAACATAAATTTGTCCATCGGGCGCTAATTGAATTGCACCCAGTTCTACAGGTTGAGAAATTTTTTGTTTGAAGTGAGGCTTCTCAACAGAGTCTATCGAGTATTCAAAAATAGTGGAGGGGCTTGGAGTTCCTTTTACTGTAGCAAAAACTTTATTACCACCGGGTGAAAATTCAACTCCGTAGACTTGTCCGGTAGCTTGCTTTAAATCAATCTTTCTATAATTATTAACAACTCCCGTTGTATCATTCAAATGAAAGAGCTCCACCAGATTGCTCGTGCCAGGAGTAGATAGCGCAACCGCGAGATTATCTCTTGGCCCCAGTTTCATATAACCTTCACCATTTGCTTGTGATTTAAATGTATGGTCTGATCCAACACTGGAATAAACCGGGTCTCCTATTCCGGTGGCACTAATAGGATATGCCCGGAACGTACTGTTTCCATATTCATGGGCTATCAGCCATTGCCCACTGGCGGTAATCCGCTCTGTACTCTTGGCAAAAAGTAGCACGTCTTTTTTCACTACAACTCCTTTACCATTGTTTTGCTTCAGATCAAAGAGTGAATATTTCAATTGGTTTAGCGAAGTTCCACTGATAGCCTGTGTTGTGAAAATATAGTACAGTGTTTCATCCCCGGTCACGGGTACGATCAAAGAAGATTGGGCAGAGAGTGGATCACCTCCGATACCGGTATCAATGAGTGTATTCGTTTTATCATAGACCTTGTCTCCATCCGTATAGAAAATAGCATCTCCGTTTCTGTCACAAATGATCGAACATCCTTCGGGCGCATCCATCGCACTTGTACTAAGGGCTTTTGGCGGCTGAACATTAAAGTCAATGCCTGCTTTATTTCCAAAATACCAAATATTTGCCCGCTGATCCTGAAGACCGTATTCTTTTACATTAACCCCAGCGTAGGCTGAACAGCCTGAAGCATCGGAGACAATAACATAATAATATCCTGCTGAATCAGGAGTAAGTGTTTGCCCGAGATCTCCATTAGACCAGGTGTAGGAAGTAGGCGTTCCTCCGGTTACACTTACTTTTACCTGAAATTGAGTAGGGGAGGAAGTACCTCTTGGAGGAGGAAATTCACTCCGACAGGCAGTAGTATCTTGAACAAGTTGCAGTTGTAAGGGGAATGCGTTGATCGTTACTGGAAGTGAGGCCGATTGTGATTGACCTTGATAGAATGCTGTAAGATTCACATTAAATGTTTGTGCCTGAGCATACGTATGAATTGGACTCCATCCTTTTGACGTGCTCGCATCTCCAAAGTCCCACACGACACTATCCGCGCCAGGCTTGATATCCGGAAAAAAACTGGTGGGTGTATTCTGACAAGTTCCAATGGAAGTGAAAGTAACAGTGAGATTGACATTTGCTTTTGGCAAGAAGGAGGGGAATTGAGTGCCCGCAAAATTCGTAGTACCAAACGGAGTAGCATTATAAATTACTTTGCTCGCTACTGAATCAGTATTTACAAGACTTCCTACTAGTAAGTTGGCTCCTGACTGATAAACGTGATACATCGTTGTGTCGGGGCCGGTTTGCAAACCAAAACTTTGAGTAGGTTTAGGTGAAGGCAAAACAGAAGCAAGAGTGGTGGTAGGATTCAGATAGTCATACTGTAAAATGTCAGCAACTACGGCTGGAGCAGCCGAACCTGCTACTGATAAATAAAGAAATCTTCCTCTGCGATCCCACTCGATATCATAGATAGATTGCCCAATGCTGGCTGTGGCAGAATTTAATAAAAAGCGATCAAATGTAATAGCACCAGTTGCATCATCAAAATTGAAGATCATGGCATCATCACTGGAAGTTTGCGGAGCCACAGCAAGCTTCTTTGATTTGGCGTGATACGCAAAATGGGCTACCGTTAAAGGTAATGCTCCTCCCGGTGTGGAGGGAACTGGAGCAGGGTTAGATGTATACTGAAGTGACGTTATCGGAGTTGCGGAATAGTTATTGGAGTTCACCTGATGAGAAATGAGCCAGAAGTCGGTGCCGTTAGCATGTGGCACTACGATCATTCCTTCCGAACGATTAGTAAGTCCTGTTAAAGAAACCTCTGCGGCACTCTCAATTTCTCCGGTAGTGGGAGATGGAAAAACCGAACTTCCGGCTAAGGCAAGATCAACTACTACTTTTTTGATTATTCCACCCGTTGTAAAATTTGCAGTGTTGACAAAAACAAAATATTTTTTTTCATTACCAACACCAGGTACAGCGCTAATCGCTACAGGTTGATTAGCGGAGGAGTTTCCGGTAAGGACAAAGGGATTAGAACTTGGGCCTTTCATAGCAATATGACAGGCATCATAAACCTTCGATCCATCTGAATAAAATATGAGATTCGCAGTTGCCGGATCGGTGGCTACTGCAGCTCCTCCTGTGCCGAAAGGTATTGCCTGGTTAGTAACAGCACTTGGCTTGTTGTTTCCCCGATTGAATTTTATGCCGCTTGTTGAATTGCCAAAGTACCAATTATGCTGTGACAAGTTTTGCGCAATAGAGGTAACTGTAAGAAAAATAAAAACTATCCCCAACCCCAGCTTTCCGCGCCACATCGCCCCTGCTCTTTTCATGTTCATGTGAAACTTGTCCATTACGCTACAGATCAAAAAATAATTCTAAAAATACTCAACGCCAAACCACACTAAAGTAATACAATTTGATGGAAATTTTCGTTTAGTGGATGAAATGTCCGCAGCCCTTCATTCAGATTTAATATAATGCAACTAAACAACGTGTCATGAGCCTGCAAAAACAAAAGATAAAAACCGCTAAAGCTCCCTATTTGTCGGTAAACACTTTTTTTAATGTTCATAAACGGTTTAATTTGCTCTAATGGAGAAGGCCAAATACCCCAAGTTGCTGTATCAAGTCCTCTTATTGGCCTGTGTGTTAATCCTTTTTATACAAAGATCGGTAACTGCACAAGACCCACAATTCTCTCAATTCTATGCGGCACCTTTATATTTAAATCCAGCCTTTGCCGGATCGACAGGGCAGGCCAGAGTAGGGATCAATTACCGGAATCAGTGGCCCTCCATTGATGCAAACTTTACTACCCTTTCTGCCTTTGCTGATTTTTATATTGAAGATAAGAATAGTGGTGTTGGTGTTTTGCTTAATCGCGATCGCGAAGGTGTTCTTGGTCTTCAGTCCATAAGCTTAGCATTTCAATATTCGTACGACCTGCAAATTGTGAAGGGACTATCTTTTCGCCCTGGCTTTCAGGCTGCCGTTTACAATCGCTCCATCAATTTCAACAAGCTCACTTTTGGTGATCAGTTTGACCCTACCACGGGTGATGTGATTAGTCCCACCTCTGCTGAAGGATTGAACACCGGACAGTCGATATTTTTTCCTGATATCTCTATGGGTGGATTGCTCTATAGCAAAAATGCCTGGTTGGGTGGTTCGGTCTTCCACATCACCGAACCCAATCAATCGTTGATCGGAGAGGAGAGTGTTCTTCCGAAGAAGATTAGCGCACATGCTGGTTACAAATTCTTTTTTAAAGAAGGCACCATGAAGACTGGAGTCTATGCTGTACCGCAGGAGCGTAGTGTAGCACCGGCTGTTCAATATCGTCATCAAGGCCAGTGGGATCAGATGGACATCGGAATGTATTTTACCTTTGAACCCATCATACTCGGAATGTGGTACAGAGGTATCCCCTTTAAAAGTGTAAACGGTTTTGCCAACAATGAATCGATCGTGTTATTGGTAGGGTTTACAAAACGTGGACAAAAGGATATTTTGAACATTGGCTATAGTTACGACTATACCATCTCTAAGCTTGGCCCTGGAAGTGGTGGGGCGCATGAGTTTAGCTTAGTGTATTCCTGGTCTACCCGCAATCCGCGCAAGCCACCTAAGGATAAGTTAGTCATCCCGTGCCCGGATTTCTGACGCAATATTGAAATACTTTATAATATTGATCTTCTCTCTCGCGTATGAAAGTTAGCGGATTTCAATTTGCACACAATGAACATATGAAGCCTTGGTGTTACCTTATCTTACTAAGTCTGAAATTTGTTGAAGTAGCAGCCCAACCCTCTAATCAAAGCTTGATCATTTTGCCCGGAGTGGTGATTGATACTGTTCGATGCGATACCAACCAGGGCCAATCGTATGCTGCATACGTTCCAAAGAATTATAATGCTTCATTAACCTGGCCTGTGATTTTCTTTTACGAACCGGCAACGCGAGGAAGTTTACCGGTAACTCTTTACCAATCTCAGGCAGAGAAGTATCAATGTATCCTGATCGGCTCGAACAATTCAAGAAATGGCCCCTTCAGCGCCTCTGAACAGGCTGAGGATGCAATTTTTTTTGATGTCTCCAAAAGATTTTCCGTGGACAAGAGCAAACTTTTTATTTCTGGATTTTCCGGGGGAGCAAGAGCTGCCGTTCATCTTGCGCTGCGAAGAAAAAAGTATGCTGGCATTATTGCTTGTGGAGCTGCTTTTCCGGATACAGACAAGCTTACGGATAGTTTAGTAATTCCTTTTGTCGAGTTGATTGGCCATCTTGATTTTAATTTTGTTGAGGCGATCGAGACGAATGATTACCTCAATCGTATCCAATATCCCCATTCACTTATCCTTTTTCAGGGTACTCATGACTGGCCTCACCCTGAAATTTATGATCAGGCTATTTTTTGGCAACTCTCAGCGCAATATAAAATGGATAAATCCGGCATCACAGATTCAATGATTCATTTGAATGAGAGCTTTGTCTTATCACGAGTTAAATCTCAGCTTGATTCGGGTGATGTTTATCTCGCACGGTTGAGTATTCGGCAGGCTATCGCAGCCCCCTCAGGACGGTCTGCAAAAATTGATTCACTTGACAAGATGATTGAAGCCAACGCTCAATTGGGAAAGCAACAAAAAGAGTTCAATAACCTTTTGATAGTTGAAGTCCAGTTGCGCGAAAATTTTTATGGACGATTCTTCAGATTGGTTGGAGCTGTCAATGATTCTCTGTTCAAAGAATCGGAATGGCATCAGTTTATTGGGATGGTTAAGCAACGCATGGAGTCCCGCAATCGCCTGGAGGCGCAAATGGGTGAGCGAGTATATCAATGTATGCGCATTGCTTGTTATGAGAGATTTCGAAAGCAAAGAGATGACCAGGATCATTTTCATGCCGTCCTGACGATGCGACTTTTGTCTTTGCTTGAGAATAACGAAGTTGTTTATTTTCTTATGGCGCGGGAATACGCAGCCATGAAGAAAAAGAAAGAGTCGCTTCGTGCGCTAAAAAAATCAGTAGATCTGGGATTGAAAGAAGCAAGGCTCATGAAAAGCAAAGAATTTGAATTCCTGATGAACGAGAAAAAATTCAATGACCTGGTTCGACAGGTTGAATTGAACTCGAAAAAAACAGGGAGTGATTAAAGCACTACATTCACAATTCTCCCCGGCACTACAATGACTTTCTTGGGTGGCTTTCCTTCTGTCCATTTCATGACAATTTCAGAAGCTAGCACAAGTTTCTCAATGTCTTCCTTAGGCATGTCAAGAGCGAATTTCATTTCTGCTCTTACCTTACCATTGATAGAGATCGGGTAATTGAAGACTGACTCTTTCAGATATTCTTCATTATAAGAAGGGAATCTGGCATTCAAAATGGTTTCGGTATGCCCCAACTTTTCCCAAAGCTCTTCGGCAATGTGTGGCGCAAAAGGAGAGAGCGCAATGACCAGCGGTTCAAGAATAGCATTCTTATTGCACTTCAGTGAACTCAGTTCGTTGGCGCAAATCATGAACTCACTCACCGAAGTATTGAAGGAGAAGCTTTCCATATCAAGTTCAATTTTCTTCAGTGTCTTATGCAATACCTTCAGTTCCTCCCGTGAAGGTTCTGCGTGACTGACTTTAAAGTTCCCTTGATTATCATGGAACAGATTCCAGAATTTTCTTAAGAATTTAAACACGCCATCAATGCCATTCGTGTTCCAGGGTTTCGATTGCTCTAACGGACCGAGGAACATTTCGTACATGCGGAGTGTATCGGCTCCGTAGTTATCAACAATTTCATCGGGGTGTATTATGTTCCGAAATGATTTACTCATTTTCTCTACTTCTGGCCTGGTTTCAATTCTTGACACTTCTTGGGCATCGTCATTATCAAAAAATGTCCAGCTCTTCTTTTCATGATGCCAATAAGCATTGTTTGTGAAAAGTATCGGTTTGTATTTAGGCTCACTACTTAACCAACGTCCTATATTCAAATAGAATTTACCTCCATCTGAATCACAATATGAAAATGTAGCACGATCTTCATGGATGATTGTTGGAATAAATTGATCCGTAGTTGGATCTTTATATTTGAACTCTAAATCCGTGTAATTATAAGTTACATATCTATTATGACCAGACTCATTAATTACGACTGGAAATTTGGCTATGTTTTTGTTTTCTTTGAAAATATATAAATGAAGTTCTTGCTTAGTTGTATGATTGCTCATCCAACTTGATTCTGGTCTTATTTCCTTTATCCATTGTGATATACCCGTAATCTTCCCCTGATTGATCAGCTTCTTAAACGGTTCATCAAAATTCAGGTAGCCTAGGTCATGTAATATCTTTACCCATAGCCGTGCGTACAGTAAGTGAGCCACAGCATGTTCAGAGCCTCCTACATAAACATCGACCTGTCCCCAGTAATCAAGCGCTTTCTTATCGGCAAAAGCCTTGTCGTTATGCGGATCCATGTAGCGAAGAAAATACCAGGCTGCACCGGCATGGGTTGGCATGGTGTTGCTGTCTCTTTTTAAATTGGGCGCAAAGTTGATCCACTCTTTTAAGTTAGCCAAGGGTCCTTCACCACTTCCCGAGGGTTTAAAATTATTCGACTCCGGCAGTTCCAATGGCAGCTCACTTTCCTTCATCGCATAGGGCACATCATCCTTATATACTACCGGAAAAGGTTCTCCCCAGTATCGCTGACGACTCCAACCCGCATCGCGCATCTTGTAGTTAATTTGCCGCTTGCCAATTCCCAACTCCTCTAACTTTTGTCCAACCACATCAATAGCCTCGCGCATCACCATACCATTGAGGAAATCAGAGTTTTGAAGAATAGCATCTTTGGTTGGGTTTGCTTCTTCTCCGTTGTAATAAGATCCTATAATGTTGGTGATGGGAAGTTTAAAATGCTTAGCAAACTTATGGTCGCGTTCATCGCCACAGGGCACCGCCATGATGGCACCGGTTCCATAGCCAGCCAATACATACTCACTGATCCACACGGGGATTTCTCTTCCATCGAATGGGTTGACAGCATAAGCACCTGTAAAAGCTCCCGTGATCTTTTTCACTTCGGCCATGCGCTCAACTTCGGAACGACTCTCCACGTACTTTAAGTACTTCTCTACTTCTTCTTGCTGCCCGGTACTCGTGATTTTTTTTACTAGTTCATGTTCAGGCGCAATGACCATAAAGTCAACGCCAAAGATGGTGTCGGGGCGGGTGGTGAAGACGGTGAGGACCATTGCCTCACCCCGGCCCTCTCCGGAGGAGAGGGTGGTAGAGTCTTTAATGGATTTTGATTGGTCTAACGATTTTTTAATTTCCTGAAGAACCCTTGGCAGGTTGCTATTCACCTCTTCATTGGTAAATCGAATAACATTAAATCCTTCTGTTTTTAAGAACTCTGTTCGGGCTTCATCATACTCCTTATTTTCTTTGTGATACTCACCATCCACCTCGATAACGAGCCTTTTATCAAGACAAACAAAGTCTCCTATGAAAACTCCAATCGCATGCTGCCTTCTAACCTTGTGACCAAGTTTACTATTCCTTAACTCTTCCCAGATAATACCCTCTTCCTTGGTTGGGTTCTGTCTGTTCTCCTTTGAAAATTCCTTTAAGTATTTCCAAAATTTTTTCTCTGAAGTCTCTCTTCCCCTCTCCTCTGGAGAGGGGCCAGGGGTGAGGCGTAACTCATCACCGGGGGTGAGGTCAAAATCAATCCTCGCGCCCACGCTCTTTCCAATCCAATTCCTTTGGATCTCCTTCATACTTTCGCTGAAGTCAATCTCCTCTAGGCCTTTTAAGAGTCGCTCGGCATATTCAGTGATGCGCAGACTCCACTGCCTCATCTGCTTCTTCACTACAGGAAAGCCGCCACGATAACTCACTCCATTGATCACTTCGTCATTTGCCAAAACGGTACCCAATGCTTCGCACCAATTCACATCGGTATCAGCCAAATACGCGAGACGGTATTGCATTAAAATTTCCTGCTGTGCTTTTTCATTTAATGATTTCCACTCGCCTGCCGTAAATGTATCTTTACCGGATTGGGGCAATAAGAATTTAACGTTAGGAAAAGGATGACTACTGTTTCCTTCTTTCTCGAAAACCTTAATCAACTCAGCAATCCGTTCCGCTTTTTCTTTCTTCCGGTTATACCAGGTATCGAAAATTTGAAGAAATATCCATTGTGTCCATTTATAATATTTTGGGTCGCACGTTTGTACTTCACGACTCCAGTCATACGAAAAGCCAATGTTCCTTAATTGTCTTTTGAAATTGTTAATGTTATCGGCCGTGGAGACTGCGGGATGAATTCCATGCTCAAGTGCATATTGTTCAGCTGGCAAGCCAAAGGCATCAAAGCCCATGGGGTGTAATACATTAAATCCTTTTATTCTTTTAAAACGAGCTACGATATCCGAAGCAATGTACCCCAGAGGATGACCTACATGAAGGCCTGCTCCGGAAGGATAAGGAAACATATCCAGCACGTAATACTTGGGCTTGTCCCGATAGCTATCGGGATCGTTAGCTACTTTGTAAACGTTCTCCCCGTTCCAGTTCGTCCATTTATTCCGCCACTTTTCTTCAATAACTTTGATCTCTTCTTTTGTGTATTCGGCCATTTTCCCCTGAATTATCTGATTTCAGCTATAGTTAATCCGCAAAAATAAACCAATCAGACTAAAAATTTCAGCCTTTTAAGAGAAGGACGTCAATTTATCTTACCGTGGATTTATCAATCCTTTTGGGTGTGTCTTCCCCCGAAATAATTGACCTAGAACTTAATGCAATCGCCCGGATGGTGGAGGTAAGGTTGGAAATGCTTAGCGTTCCGACTTCATCGTCAACGGTATGATAGAATTTATCAATATCAATTTCATCTGTTGAAATGGAGTGGGCAGGGACGCCCAATCTTGCCAGCGTGGCATTGTCTGACCGATAGAATAAATTTTGTTCGGTATAAGGATCTGGTCGGAACTGAAAGTTTGTCCCGGTTAGATTCTTTTGAAGGATTGAACCAAAATCAGAACGTTCATAGCCGGTAATGAATGCATTGTTAGATCCCCACTTCGATGGCTTGCCAATCATTTCAATATTGAACATCGCAATCACCTTATCGGCATTCACTTGTTTTGAGAAATACTGGGAGCCATAACCACCAATTTCTTCAGCCGTGAAGGCAATAAAAATTAATGTTCGATTATTGTTCTTAAGTCTTTTAAAATACTTGGCCAAAGCAATGACAGCCGTTGTGCCGGATGCGTCATCATCGGCACCATTGGCAATGGAATCACCTGCAACGGATGGCCTGATCCCGAGGTGGTCATAGTGACTGGAGAATACAACAAGCTCATCTTTCTTTGATTTGCCTTCCAGTATACCCACCACATTGGTCATTGAAAAAGGAGAAAGTGACTGGACAGCTTCAATAGAAAAATTGGAAGAAGGATTACCTAAGACAAAGATGCTCGATCCTTTCCTGGCTTTTCCTTTTTCGATCAGTCTCGGACCACCAAAGTAGCCTTGTATTCCATGGAATTCCTTTTCGTGCTCAGGGGCAACAAAAATGATTTGGGAAATCGTGTCACTCAGGTAAGGACGAAAGGCGGCTCTGAAGTTTTTATCTTTCTCTATCTGCCTGGAAGGCAGATTACTTCCGGATTTAATAGTAAGTGCGTCAGAATAAAATATAATGTTGTCAGGATTCACTTTCTGTCCGTCAATAATCAGGGAGAGAGAGTTTGTTTTAATGCGTTCATACAAAGAAAATTCCTGACGGAATCCCACCGCACCGGGAAGTGGGGTGAGTCCGATGCCTTCAAATTCTTTCTGAATAAATGAGGCTGCCTTGTTAATGCTTTTTTCGTCCATGGCTGAACGTCCCATCATATCATCAGCGGCCAGCGTGTTGATTATTCGGGCTACATTTTTTTCTTTAATGACCCTATTAACGTTCTGTGCGTTCAGCGAAAAGGATACGCATAGAAATAAAAGCGGAGTAGTTATTTTCATCTTCCAAACATACCCAAACTATTTGCGGTAAACATAGTTCACAATCTGAAATATTTTGAGATTAGATACTCACTTTTTTACTTCCCAGACTAACCAGAAAGCCAAAAGCAGCCGCTGTGAAGAACATCAGTAGACTATAGATAGCGGGAGGTAAACTCATCGTTGAGTTATTAATTACATTCAGTGCAATGAATATAGCAAGCGTGCCATTGTGAATACCGATCTCCATGCCAATGGCAATAGCCTGTTTTCTGTCAACCTTAAACAGGAGGGGTATATAAAATCCGGCAGCAAGGCTTAGCACATTGAAGAGCAGTACAGGCATTCCTAATTGTTCGAAGTTGTCCATAAGCATTTGCTTTTCGCGCAAGGTTACCGATATAATAATGGCTATTAAGAGTAAGGCAGAAACTACTTTCACCGGCTTATCCATTTTGCCTGCAAACTTTGGTGCTTTATTTTTTATCGTCATGCCAATCGTCACAGGAAGCAACACGATGGCAAAAACCTCTACTACTTTACTAAAGGGCAGTGGAATATATTGCCCTGCACCCAAAAAATATTCCATAGAAAAATTTACAATAAGCGGTAGCGAGAAAAGTGTAAGTACACTATTGATGGCAGTTAATGAAATATTTAAAGCTACATCTCCATTAGAAAGGTGACTGTACAAATTAGCGGTGGCCCCTCCGGGTGAAGCGGCCAGCAGCATTAAGCCTACGCAGAGCACGGGGCTTAGGCCACTAAATTTTGCAATAAAAAAGCAAAGCAATGGCAGCACCAGCATTTGACATACCAAGGCAATGGTCATTGCCTTTGGATAGTTAGTTACTCTTTTGAAATCATCCAGCGTAAGTGACAAACCAAGTCCCAGCATGATAATGCCAAGCGCGATGGGGAGAAAGAGTGTAGTGGCAGTCGATTGTTGCATTTTTTTAAAGATACTGTTTTTTCCTTCAAACAGTCTACTGGGCAAAGTGGCCATCCTTTCCGAGCTACAAATCATCCACGTGTCTTGACAGTTCAGTAACACCTTTTTAAAAATGTCCTCCGGGTCAGGCACCTTTATCGTGTAATCAGCAAAAGCAACCATGATCAAAGGAATCTTTACAGTTTTATTATCCGTTATCGCACTCAATATTTTCGCCCAGACTAAAATTTCGGGCCTGGTGAAAGATGACAAAGGGGAAGCACTGCCCGGAGTTAATGTGCTCATCAAAAATTCTTATGATGGCACAAGTTCCGGCATCGATGGTTCTTTTTCCTTTCTCACCGAAGAAAAAGGAAAGCAGAGAATCGTGGCCACTTTCGTGGGATATAAAACTTTTGAACAAGAGATTGATCTTAACAGCAAGGAATTGAAATTCTCCATTCGTTTGAAGGAAGAGATTAATCAATTGGATGCGGTGGTCATCTCAGCAGGTTCTTTTACTGCCGGGGAGGAAAAGAGAAGAACCATTTTAAAAGCCATTGACATTGCTACCACAGCCGGTGCTACTGCTGATATAGCGGGAGCATTAAATACATTACCGGGTACACAAAAGGTTGGCGAGAGTGGAAGACTTTTTGTGCGGGGAGGCGATGGCAATGAGACGCGAACCTTCATTGATGGCATGGCAGTGCTTGATGCCTATGGTCCGGCAGCACCCAACACGCCTTCACGCGGAAGGTTTCTTCCGTTTATGTTCAAAGGAACAAGTTTTAGTACAGGCGGCTATTCTGCCGAATACGGTCAGGCATTATCCTCTGCCTTGGTACTTAATTCAAAAGACAAAGCAGAGATGAATCAAACAGATATTGGACTATTGTCGGTGGGAGCTGATGTTGCACACACACAAGTATGGGATAAAGCCTCGTGGACTGGCAAAATTCAATACACTGATATCCGCCCTTATTTCGGATTGATCAACCAACGTGTGGATTGGAAAATACCTCCGGTATCTGTGGAGGGAAGCACAGCCTATCGGCAAGAGGTAGGAAAAGGATTGATCAAGTTCTTTGGAAATTTTAATCAATCTTCTTTTTCACTTTATAACCACGGCATCCTTGATCCAAGTATAAAGCAACAATATGACCTCACCAATGACTATCGCTATGGGAATCTGTCGTATCAGACAGCACTAAATTCAACGTGGGGTTTACGGAGCGGGTTGTCGTATACCTTGAATCAAAATAAAGTGAAGTTGGACGATGTGCCGTTGAACGAAATTGAAAAAGGAATTCACGCGAAGTCAGTGCTGGAGCATTCTGTATCCGACAGGATGGAGGTGCGCTTTGGAGGAGAAATCATTGATCGTAACTATGAAGCTTCACGCATTGATGAAGGAACTAGTCAAACACAGACTCAATCGTTCCATGAATCGATTGCTGCTTCTTTCGCAGAAGCAGAGATGTATGCCAGCAAACATCTTGTGGCTAAAATTGGCGGTCGTTATGAATACAATTCCCTAAGTCTTCAATCAACGATTGATCCACGAATATCACTGGCCTATAAGCCGGGAAAGAAAGGACAGTTTTCATTCGCCTATGGCACGTTCAGACAATCCCCAAAAAACCAGTATGTAAGAATCAATAATCAATTAGGTTCTGAGCGCGCTGAACATTTCATCCTCAACTATCAAATTATCAATGACCGTAAAACATTTCGCATCGAAGGATATTATAAGAACTATTCTAACCTGGTAAAGTTTGTCAATGGAAACCCTTTTCTTTTGACAAACTCAGGAAATGGTTATGCAAAGGGGATTGAATTATTCTGGCGGGATAGTCAGACCATCAGGAATGTTGACTATTGGATTTCTTATTCTTATCTGGATACGAAGCGTGATTACCTGAATTACCCTGCTGCAGCTGTTCCTGCTTTTACTTCACGTCACAACTTCTCAGCAGTCTATAAACACTTCGTAAAGGCCATCAAATCACAGTTAGGATTTACCTACAGTTATAGCAGCGGTCGCCCCTACTACAATCCAAATTTATCCAGCGAAAAATTTCAGTCAGAGCGCACACCATCGTATCAAGACCTCAGTGCGAACGTGAGTTACCTTCCCAAGAACTGGTTGATCATTTATATTTCATGCACCAATTTATTAGGTCGCGATAATATTTTTGGATATGAGTACAGCGCACAGGCAAATACCAATGGTGAGTATGTAAGTCGTGGTGTGCGTCAGCCTGCCTCTCGCTTTCTGTTTATGGGTGTATTCATCACCATTTCAAAAAACAAATCTGTCAATCAATTACCCAATCTCTAAACCATAAAACTTTTTAACTAAACTAACTAATTATGAAAACAGGAACATTAATTTTCGTGATGGCATTAAGTCTGGTAACATTTGCTAATGACGGCAGGTATTTTGAAGTGATGAGCAAAAACATTGAAGCGGTTTACAAGGGCCAAACTATTGAAGAACTGCAACAAGCCGTGAATGCACTGGATCGCGTTGCCGATGCTGAAAAGACGAAATGGGAACCCTACTACTACAGCGCATTTGGTAATGTCATGATGGCGAATCGTGAGCAGGGTGCAGTAAAAAAGGATGGCTATCTTGATCTGGCACTGGCAGCCATAGAGAAAGCCAAAGCAATAAAAGAAAACGAATCGGAGATTATAGCTATGGAAGGATTCATTCATATGATTCGTTTAACTGTTGATCCTGCAACCCGCGGCCAACAATACTCGGGCATGGCCATGCAAGCTTTTGGCAAGGCGATTGGCTTAAATCCAGAGAATCCAAGAGCATTGTCACTGATGGCGCAAATGCAATTTGGCACCGCACGCTTTTTTAACTCTCCACCTACAGAAGCCTGCGGAACGGTAACGAAAGCATTAGAGAAATTTGACACGTTTAAGTCAGAAAATCCTTTGGCACCGGTTTGGGGCAAAGGAATGATAGAAGCGTTAAAAAAGAATTGCCAATAGGTTTAAATTTTAAAACGAAAATGGTGTTAAGACGCTGAGTCTTTCACTACTTTCCTTTTTTCTTATTGATATCAAATGTTAGGGAAATAACATCCTTATCTTTACACCATGCCTCCCATACATAAAGCGTCAGAATATATAAAAGTGGTGCTGATCTGTACGTTCGGCTCTTCTGCCACCACTTACTTTACCTGTCAGTCGTGCCATACCGATGTAGAGAAGTATTTGTGGGTTACTTTTTTCTCGTCCGTGCTGTGGTTTTCGCTTTGGATTGGTAACGAATCGCTTACTGTTTTTATAAGTTCGAGGATTTCATGGGTTGCTTTTCCACTCAAGCGATTCATTATCGGAGTAACAAGTACAGTCGTGTTTACGGTGCTCATGGTATTGGCGATCGTAATGGTGTGGGAAAAAGTTTTGCATTTCAATTTTGGAGGTTACTTTGAAGTAGTATTTACCTCACTCATTATTACATTCTTTATTTCCCTTTTTTTACATGGAAAGGAATTTTTAGTGAGGTGGAGGGGTGCTGCGGTGGACGCAGAGGCTGCCAAGAGAGAAAGTATTAAGGCCCAGTATGAAAGCCTGAAGAATCAGGTAAATCCACATTTTCTTTTTAACAGTCTGAATGCACTTACTAATTTAGTATATGAAGATCAGGATAAGGCCGCTAAATTCATCAAGCAATTGTCGGACGTTTATCGCTATGTGCTCAATACCCGAGATCGTGAGATGGTCAGCTTGGAAGAGGAACTTCGATTTTTAAATGCCTACCTCTTTCTTCAGCAAATTCGGTTTGGAGATAAACTTCAAATTAAAATTGAGTTGAACGGAATTGAGTCGCAAGTAGCACCATTGGCTTTTCAGATGTTGATTGAGAATGCGATTAAGCACAATGTAATTTCTCAGGACAATCCACTCGTTATCCGTTTATATTCAACAAAGGATTATTTGGTTGTGGAGAATAACTTTCAGAAAAAGTCGGTGTTGAAGGAAGACTCTCCCGGAATAGGTTTGGATAACATCCGTAAGCGTTATGCTTTTTTAAGCGCCCTTCCCATTGAGGTTAACCAAACCGAGGAACTTTTTACGGTGAAGCTTCCCATTCTCAAAACTCCAGTTGTATGAAAGTCTTACTAATTGAAGATGAGCCACAAGCCGCTCAGCGATTGGAAAATCTCTTACAATCGATTGATTCAAAGATGGAAGTACTGGGCGTTCTTGATTCGGTTAAGCAATCCATCGCCTGGCTAAAGTCGAACCCCCAGCCTGAGTTGATCTTTATGGATATCCAACTTGCTGATGGACTGAGTTTTGAAATTTTTGAACAGACCGATGTGTTAGCTCCGGTGATTTTCACCACGGCCTTTGATGAGTATGCGCTGAAGGCATTTAAAGTTAATAGTATAGATTATATCCTTAAGCCATTTGATAAGGAGGAGTTACAGCAGGCATTGAAAAAATACAATCAACTGACGGCTACCAATATTAATCCTTTGAGAATGATGGAAAGTATCGGGTATGCGATGCAGATGCTGAACAAAAAATATAAACAACGCTTTGTATTAAAAGTAGGAGAGCATCTGAAATCAGTGGAGGTAAGTGAGATATTATTTTTCTTTAGTTTGGAGAAGGCAACTTTTTGTCAGACCAAAGAGGGGCGTAAACACATTTTGGATTTCACCCTGGATCAATTAGAGGGATTACTTGATCCACAACGGTTCTTCAGGATCAACCGAAAATACATTGTAGCAGTCGATTCACTT
Organism: Bacteroidia bacterium; assembly: GCA_031382175.1. GTDB lineage: Bacteria > Bacteroidota > Bacteroidia > Cytophagales > Cyclobacteriaceae > ELB16-189. Next base: position 63,227 of record JANMYO010000032.1, read on the forward strand.
CAGGATATGGTAAGCTACACCAATAGTCGCCTGAGGCTAGTCCTTAAGACCAGCGATGATAAGGATGTGGTCGTTGCCCGCGAGCGCGTCCAGGAGTTTAAGGAATGGCTTGATCGATAGGGATGACCTAAACCTCAATCATTTGCAGGATTAGCTAAGCCTTTGTTGAATTTTCTAATAATGTTTTTTTCGCTGGATCTTGCCTTTTTGTTCCTGTAAAACCATCATCAGATTTTTGTTGGCGATCTGAAAATGTTTTAAGTAGGAATTTCCTGAATTAGAATTCTGATTGAAATGAGGTTTGAGATAGATCATAATTGTTATTTATTTCCCCTATGACACCCTCCGCTTCAATTACCCCTATTAGCGTATAGAAAATAGTTCACTAGCAGATTTTTAGGTTGTGAAGAACAGGGCAGTTGTTTGTTATATTTATACCTGCCAATTACCCATGAATCGACTCAAAAAAAATCTTATTGGTTTCGCTGTTCTGCTCACAATTGGATTGCTGGCACTTGCTCTTTATCTTTTTGTGGATAGTCCTTTTCCTGAATATGATCAATCTGGCCTTATCAAAACAGAAAGCAAGGAGATGATCGCCAGGGGCAAGGCAGAAGTAATTCCAGGCGATTCTGTGATTAAAAATATTTCTTCAAGAGGAGAGTGGTTTGTTGATCCAAGCGGAAGAGCGATGATCTTGCATGGCATTAACGTAGCAGGAAGTTCTAAGCTTCCTTATAAGCCTTTAATCGGTAGTCATCAAAAGGAAGATTTCTATGAGAGCGTTTATACTATCTCGTTTGAAGGCAGACCCTTTCCGTTGACGCAGGCCGATGAGCATTTCAAGCGACTCCATCAATGGGGTTATCGTTTTATCAGATTGCTTATCACCTGGGAGGCTATTGAACATGCCGGACCAGGTAAATATGATGAAGACTACCTGAATTATATCCAGACGATTGTAAGGAAGGCTGCAGAATATAACGTCAATGTCTTTATCGATCCACATCAGGACGTATGGAGTCGATTTACCGGTGGTGATGGTGCTCCCTATTGGACTTTGGAAATGGTAGGATTTGATCCACTTAAGTTTACAGATACAGGTTCGGCATTCGTTCATAATGTTAAGGGTGATCCTTTTCCCCGAATGATATGGCCAACGAATTACAATAAGTTAGCTGCGGCTACGATGTTCACCCTCTTCTTTGGGGGAAATGATTTTGCTCCACACGCGACTATAGACAGTATGAGTATACAGAATTATCTGCAGTCGCATTATGTAAACGCGATTAAGCAAATTGCCTTGAAACTCAAAGGCCTGCCCAATGTCATTGGTTTTGATACATTTAATGAACCGGGTGCCGGATACATTGGCATGCGTGATTTAAATGCGCAGGGACTTTTAAAAAGTGGAATCATGCCTACACCTTTTGAAGGTATGGCGTTGGGTGGTGCCAACACCCTTGAAGTAGATAGTTATGAGTTTGCCTTAACAGGTTCAAGGATCATTGGGAAAGAGTTGATAAACCCCCATAAGTTTTCTGCCTGGAAAGGCCTTGACATTTGGAAGGAAGCAGGAGTATGGGGGTATGATGAACAGCAAAAGCCAGTCCTGCTGAAGCCTGATTATTTCACCATGGTAAATGGAAAGGCCGTTGATTTTTCAGCGGATTATTTTAAACCGTTTGCTGTAAAGTTCAAAGAAGCAATTCATTCTGTGGATAGCAGTTGGTTGATCTTCGCAGAACACGCGCTTTTTCATAAACTGCCTCAATTTTCCGAGCGGGAGTCGGGAAACATGGTTAATGCCGGGCATTGGTATGATATCGCCACATTACTAACCAAAGATTATTCATCGTGGTTTGGTGTAGATGGTGCAAAAGGTAAGCTTGTTTTTGGAAAAATGGCTATCCGTAAAATGTTTCACAATACAATGGCCTCTAACAAAGAGGAAACGATATGGGCTCTTGGAAAGAAGCCAACGTTGATTGGCGAATTTGGAATTCCTTTTGATCTCGATGAAAAGAAAGCCTATAAAACAGGTGACTTTGCGGATCAGGAGGAATGTCTTGATCGTTCTTTCCGCGCGATGGAATCTAACCTGCTCAGCTATACACTGTGGAACTACACCCCGGATAATAACAATCTGCATGGTGATCAATGGAATGGTGAAGACCTTTCTATTTTTAGTAAGTCACAAAGAAAAGGAGTTGATGATATTAACTCAGGAGGGCGAGCCCTGAAGGCAGCCATAAGACCTTATCCTTATAAAGTTGCAGGCGAGCCAATGGAGTATTTTTTCGATAAGGAAGCCAAGGAATTTTATTTAAAGTTCAAGGCTGACAAATTAATTACTCAACCGACAGAAATTTTCATTCCAAGACTGCATTTCGGAAAAGGTTTCGAAGTACTTAGTTCACAAGGGAAACTATCTTTCGATAAAGCAAATGATCTCTTGCTATTTTATCCATCTCAGGATGGCGAGCAAATAATAGTCGTCACCGGGAAACAGTAGGAAGTTATCTCAATCCCGATAACTATCGGGATCGGACTGCCTTCGAAATGCCGTGCTTATTTATTGTTTTGCTTAACATCACTTAACAACCCATGCTTAAATTGATAGCTGGCCACCTGATACCATGCAATGGTTTCATTGGTTAAAGATAGCGTGCTCTGAAGAGGAGAGACCGAGCCATCTGAATAGTTGGGCTTGAAAAAATCTACTGACTTCCCTGGATGCAAAATAACCAGCGTGTCGTTTCTGAGGTACCCAAGACTTTGATAGGTGCTAATAAAAGCCCGCTCCCTACCCGGTTCTAGCTTGTTCATATCATACCCAAAGAATTTGCTGGTATAGGAGAAATTAAGCATCCCCAACAGCGTTGGACCTATATCAATCTGGCTCATCAACCTTTCCATTTTTCCAGGAGTTACATGGGCAGGAGAATAAATCAATAGTGGAATATGATATTTATTCACTGGAAGTTCGGTGGCTCCTGCACTGGAGGCACAGTGATCGGCAACAATGACGAAGATTGTATTATTGAACCAGGGCTTTTTCGAAGCATCCTTGATGAATTTTCCAATGGTGTAGTCGGTGTACTTTACGGCACCTTCCCGATTTGAATGCGAAGGGATATCAATTCGACCTTCCGGATAAGTATAAGGTCGGTGATTGGAAGTGGTCATGACGTGTGCAAAAACCGGTTTATTATTTTTAAGTGTATTTTCTATTTCGCGCTCAGCCAGTGTAAAAAGATTTTCATCAGCTACTCCCCAGACATTCTCATAATCAATTTCATTGTCTTCCAGCTTACTACGGTCATCAACTTCATAGTCGTTATTAGAAAAGAAATAACTCATATTATCAAAGTATCCGTACCCACCATAAATGTATTTGCTTTCGTATCCCTTATCTTTAAATACTTTCCCCAATGAAAACAAATTTTCGTTGTTGGGCCTACGCACAATTGATTGACCTGGAGTCGGAGGGATACATAGCGAGAGCGCCTCCAACCCGCGTACGGTCCTCGTTCCTGTTGCATAGAGTTGTGTGAATAAGAGACTATGTTGTGAAAGGGAGTCTAAATTGGGAGTGATGTTTTTTGTATTTCCAAAAATCCCCAGGAAATCGGCACTAAGACTTTCAACACTGATCAGCACTACATTTAATTTTTTTTCGGGTCCTGGATTATTGATTTTCCTTTCAATGCTGAAGGGTTCATTGTTAGTGAATTCACTTTCTGACGTCTTGAGTATTTCGTGAATGTTCGTGAATGCCTCTTCATTGATCATTGTTTTATAAAATTGATCGTAGTTCAATTCATTATTGCGATAGGCGGCAAATAGTTCATAGAGCCCATTACCGGACAGTTCATTTACATAGGCGTTGGTACTGAACTGATGTAATTTACTATTGACTGTAAAAAAGAACAAGATTGGAAGAGCAAGCAGTCCCAGCGCCAAAACTGATCTGTTCCTTATTCCGACTTCGCTTCGGGCAGCACATTGAATCCAAGAGCGAATGAAATACACAATCGCTGTCGCGAGCAGCAGCAGAATGATGATAATCCATTCAATAGGGTAAGATTGGCGGATATTGCCAATAACTTCGGAGGTATAAACAAGATAATCTACCGCGATGAAATTGAAACGGGCATTGAACTCATCCCAAAAAAACCATTCTGACACAGCATTGAATAACAGCATGTAGATAAAAAAAAAGAAGATTCCGTACAGCGTAAAAATATGCCAACGTTTAGTGAATATTCTTCCGGGGATGAGTAATAGGTACAACGTTAAGGGAATGATGAAATAGCTGGCATTAATCAGATCGAAAAATAAACCAACAAAGAATATTCCAATGATGTTAAGAAAAGTAACATCTACTCCGGAAGATGATTTTAGCAGTAGCGCAATTCGGGTGGCAAGGGATATACCGACCAGGAGGATTACCATTAGCGCAAGCAATCCAAAACGGTGGGTAATAAGTTTATTGAATCGTTCCTTGAGCATAATCTTGTAAGGTGGAGTAATAACCAATCTTCGTAACTTAAGTCTCGAACCTATTTTCCACGGTTCATGAATTCAGCGATAAGACTGTGAAAGTGATGAGTTCCCGTTTCGCGCGTCACCGAATAGCGTCCGTGCTTATAGAATCTGGAGCGTATTCCTTTTTGTACATGCTGAACAACATCTTCATCTTCCATTTCGACACCATGGAGGTCGGCACCGGCACCTTGCCTAAGCTTACTTTCGTCCCATACATAAATAAGAAAAGAGACTTTTGTTTTACTCAATCCAACCGGGCGGATAATATTGACTGAAAGACCCCAGGGATAAAAATTAAACATCATATTGGGGAATACCCAAAAGTAATAGCCTGCTATTTTTTTTCCAAAGTCGGGAGATGACTTAGGAATGTCGAAGCTCATTTCGCTATCCTTGGCAATACCCAATTGAAGATTCGAATAGCGAAATAGCTCGGTAGAATAATTTCCATAATCAATTATTGAATTCAAACTTGAATGCACAAAGGGGATATGAAAGCCCTCTAGATAATTTTCACAATACAAAGCCCAATGGGCATCAATCATATAATCACGCGAAAGTTCGGGATGAAAGACAAACTCATTGACAGGCATCCAGCCAATCCGATCTGTCATTTCCTTAAAAAACAATGAGGCAGGAATTCTGGCATTCAGTGAGGTGAACAAAAGTTTTCCAAATTGATAAAGCGATAGTTGACTCAAATTATCTTCTGCGGAAGGAAAATTTTCTACCTCTTTAAACTCTGGCATGGATAAAAACTTTCCATCCAGTTGAAAACGCCTGCCATGGTATTTGCAACGGATGTCATTGAGTTTGCACGCCTTCTCTACAATAAGGTTGCCCCGATGGGTGCATACATTAGAAAGGCAATGTAACCCACCTTCTTTATCGCGTGAAAGCAGTAGTGGTTCATTTAAAAAATTCTCCAACAAATTGACTGGAGTCACCCAACCATTGTCCTTTACCTGATCAAGATCACCCACAAATTGCCAGCATTCTGAGAAAATTTTCTCTTTGGACTCCTTCAAATAACTGGCCTCCAGATAGAAATCTGTTGTGAGGGTCTTGGCGTGAGCAATATTGGGATTAATTTCGAGGATGGGCATGATTAGAAAAATTTCCTAAATTTAGTGATAGTGCATGACTTTCTTAAAGAGTCGCCAAAGAGACAATTTCAATTCCATTTAACCCCTACTTTTGCTTTATGAATGCTAAATCGATAGCCTATTTGACATGGACAGCCCGTATAGTTGCAGCCATTATCATGCTTCAGACCTTGTACTTTAAATTTACGGGAGCAGAAGAATCGATTTACATCTTTACAGCAGTTGGGATGGAGCCATGGGGGAGGATTGGCGTTGGTATGATGGAATTAATTGCTTCTATCCTAATTATTATTCCCGCTACATCATGGATTGGTGCAGGCATAGCCCTTGGCCTTATGCTGGGTGCCATGGGCATGCACCTTACTATTTTAGGAATTGAAGTACAGGGTGATGGAGGCTATTTATTTTTTCTTGCGTTGGTGGTCGCGATTTGTTCTGCCTTTATTATGTGGGTAAATAGGGAAGTGATGTTAGGTTTCCTAAGTAAGGTGACGGGTAAGAAATCAGAGTAATTTAGAAAGTACACTTTCGAGGGCTTCTCTTACTTCCACTTGATTGCCAAGATATCCTTTAAGGGCTTCCAGTAAATAATTAGGGATAACTTCTTTGTTGTTTACCTTTTGTGTGATGTCTTTGATAAGATCCAACGCATCCTTCTTAGATGAAAAACTGTCAAGATTTTCAACTTTACTTCTTAAGCTCTCCAGCGCTTCTAATTTTGGATTTGTGAAAGCGCCAGCCGCTGCAGCACGAGTTTTTTCATCAAGGCACAGATTGTATTCATCTACAATTTTTTCAAGATCCTTTTTGCCATAGTCTTCACTTTTTATTTTCTCTCTGATGGTAGGGCAGTCTTCAAGATAATTAACCATTATTTTAGTAAACAACAGATTAGGAACTTCCATGGATGTTCCATCCAGCTTTGTGAGCAGGCGTCTGTCATACGTATGCAGGTTAGGGGAGTTAAAAGCATAGAGACTCAGGTAACCATACTTAATAACTTTCATAAAACGTATAGCATTGTCCTGCCCCACGGGACGATAAAGTTCTTCTTTAATGGAACATATCTTTACTTCCTTAGCCGTATAATTTTTTTTCTCTTTCCCGGTTTTCACCTGCACACGGTCCAGTAAATCGAATGAAAGTAATTTGATTTCACCTCGAATGGTGTCACCCTTGTTGGTGATAATATAATCTTGTGCCTTCGATAGGTGAATCAGTCCAAAGCAGGTTAAAAGAAAGAGGAAGCAACTTTTCATAGATTAATTATCAGTTTGCAAGATAAAACTTCTGGGCGTGTTGTTTATTTTTTTTAGATTCGCAATCAATTAACTTCTTATGGTCAACTACAACCCAAAGGTTTGGATTAAACTCGTTTTTCATGCTTATAGCCGGCAGGTGATGAGAACCCTTACTCCGGCAATAATATTCATGGCAGCCTTTTCAGCAGGCTTATGCTATTTATTGCTGGACGTACTAAGGCTCCATGAGAATGACTTTAAGCCGACCATTGCCATGCATTCTTTGTTGGGTATTGTGTTAGGTTTATTTCTTGTCTTTAGAACCAATTCTGCGTACGATCGCTGGTGGGAAGGAAGAAAACTCTGGGGCAGCATGGTTAACAATACACGCAATCTGGCGCATAAACTTAATGCCTTTTTAGAGAAAGATGATCAGAAGAATCGAGTTTGGTTTGCCCAAATGATTCCCAATTTCGTGGTATCGGTGAAAGAACATTTGCGAGAAGGAAGCAAGCCTGGTGATTTGGATTTAATCGAAGAGGAAGGTTTTTTTGACAGGTTGCAAGGAGTGAAGCATCTGCCCAATCGGCTCTCGTCCATGTTGTATGAACGGGTAAATGATCTTTATAAAAAGAAATTACTAAGCGGTGACCAACTCTTTATAGTCGATAAGGAATTAAAGGAATTTTCGGAAGTGCTTGGTGCTTGTGAGCGCATTAGAAATACACCAATTCCCTACTCCTATACCATGTATATTAAGCAGTTTATTTTTATTTATGTAATAACCCTGCCTTTTGCCTTCGTCACTACCTCCGGGTACATTACCGTCCCTGTTGTTTCACTCATTACTTTCGTATTACTGAGTGTAGAATTAATTGCGGAGGAAATTGAAGATCCTTTTGGCCGGGACATAAATGATTTACCCACGGATGAATTAGCAATAAAAATTAAGGATAATGTCCGTGAGATTCTTCTGTGATCAGGAAAATGCTACTGTGTAAATGAAGTAGAAGATGATCAACAATATCATCACCGCATACATGACGAGGTCAACCCGCACGTACGCTTTGTATTCCAGATAGAGCTCCTTTAGTCTTTTAAACATCCTTCTGGGATTTGAACTGCCCAAACTTAACGAATATTTCTTGTTCATTCTTTTTATCAGACAACCAAGTTGCGTGTATTATCGTAATGGACTCTCCTTAGTTTGATCTGTGGTTGGAATCTCAGAATCTTCTTTTTAAAAGAAAAAATGGAATAGCACATAGGGGTAGGGTGCAACTTGATTGTCTTGGTGGCAATAGTTTGAAAAAGAAACCCTTGTCACCAGTATGCAGATTGCAACCATTTATTCTCATTTCCGTCTACAAGCGAGTAATAAATCATTTCGCTTGTATCGATTAATTATTCTCACATTTCTCTTCCCTTTGATTGGTTTTTCTCAGGAGAAATTTACTATCAATGGCTATATCAAGGATTCCTCGAATGGAGAAGAGCTCATTGGGGTAACGGTTTATGTGCCAGAAATTCAAACGGGCACGGTCACCAATCCATATGGATTTTATTCACTTACACTTGCTCCCGGTAAATACAAGCTCCAATACAGTTATGTGGGTTTCTCCAATCAAGTGGTAGAAATAGAGCTTAGTAAAAACGAGAGCCGCAATGTAGAATTGATCAGTGAAGCTACCCAGATGCAGGAAGTAGTGGTGAAGGCAGAGCGACTGGATGCCAATGTCACTAACCTGCAAATGAGCAAACGCCAAATCAATATGGATCAGATTAGAAAACTTCCTGCTGTCTTGGGCGAGGTAGACATCATTAAGAACATTCAAATGCAGCCTGGCGTAATTTCAGCAGGTGAAGGCACCTCCAGTTTTTTTGTTAGGGGTGGCAGTGCCGACCAAAACCTTATCCTGATTGATGAAGCACCTATCTACGATCCATCCCATTTGTTTGGACTTTTCTCAGTTTTCAATGCCGATGTGATCAAGGAATCAGAATTGTATCGTGGGGGAATCCCGGCACGATTTGGTGGCAGACTCTCCTCCATCCTTCAAGTACGAACTAAAGACGGTAACAATAAAAATTTGGCAATGAGTGGTGGTATTGGAACCATGGCCAGTCGATTGATGGTGGAAGGACCAATAAAAAAAGATAAGAGCTCTTTTATAGTTTCCGCAAGACGATCTTATGTTGATGCTTTTTTGAAAGCTGCAAATCAAAAAAATCTTGTTTACTTCTATGATATCAATGCCAAGCTTAATTGGAAGCATAATAATAACAATCGTTTCTACGCTGCTTTTTATAATGGCCGCGATGAATTTAAATTTGATAAAAATTTTGGGTTTGGCTGGGGCAATGCTACAGGCACTTTCCGTTGGAACCACTTGTTTAGCGATCGGCTCTTCTCTAACACAACAATCATCGGAAGTAACTTCGATTACAAGCTGGAACTGAAAGACCCTTTGCAAGGATTTATTTGGACGTCCAGACTTCAGCAGTTTAGTATTAATAATGACCTTAGCTACTTTATCAATCCAAAGAATGAACTCAGTTTTGGTTATCATTTAAGTTACCGAAGATTTCAGCCGGGTATTATAGAGCCTAATACCAGTGGTTCAATTTTCCAGAAAGTAGAGATTGGTAAGCAGTTTGCGTTGGATCACGCACTCTATATCGACAATCACCAGAAGCTGGGGGATAAGGTGACCTTAAGTTACGGAGCACGCCTTTCCCTATTTCAAACGATAGGAAAATCTGATGTGATCCTTTATGATGACCCAACTAATAATGTAGTTATCAAACGAACTGATACACTTCACTTCGACTCGTTTCAAAAGATAAAAACGTTTGTCAATCTTGAGCCTCGTTTTTCTTTCCGCTATCTGATTGACGAAATGAATTCAGTGAAAGCATCCTATAACAGGATGGTACAGAATACACATTTAATAACCAATGGAACTGTTCCATTGCCGTTCAATACATGGAACCCTAGTGGATATTATCTCAGGCCACAGTTGGCTGATCAATATGCGATAGGATTCTTCCGCAATTTCAACGAACACAAATACGAATTCTCGGTCGAAACATTCTACAAAAACCTTCAGCACGTTACTGAATTTGCTGATAACGCTAATGTTTTCTTTAACCCTGATTTGTCTGTTGAGTTTAGACAGGGAAAATCTAAAGCATACGGGGTCGAATTTTTAGCCGAGAAGAAAGAAGGTAAGCTTACAGGGTTTGTTGGCTATACTTTATCTAAAGTAACCCGGACCATACCAGGTGTAAATCAAGGATTAGAATTTGCGGCCAACTATGACCGGAGAAATGTGGTTAATGCAACGGCTACCTATGACCTGAATCCTAAATGGTCTTTTGGTGCCAATTTTACCTACAGTACTGGAAGGCCAATTACCTTACCCTCGGGTCGATATGAATATGGTGGTGTATACAATGTGGATGTGATCACCGAACGAAATGGTTATCGACTTCCTGCTTTCCATCGTATGGATCTGTCAGCCACCCTGACGCCTCAGCGTCATAAGGATAGAAAATGGAAAGGGCAATGGGTATTTTCTGTATACAACGTTTATAATAGAAAAAATCCATTCACGATTTACACACGCACGACTCAGGATAAGGACGGAAATATAATTGGAGATGGCTCTCAAAAAGAAGCTCGTCTGGTTTACCTCTTTCCAATTTTACCTTCCGTTACCTACAATTTTAAATTTTAATTAATCAACATTAATACAATGAAGACTTTAATTTATACTCTGGCCCTATTTTGCATCACTGGTTTATTGGTTTCCTGTGAGGAAACAATACCCCTTGATCTGAATCAGACTACTTCGTCAGTAGTCATTGAAGGATTAATCACAAATGAAGTTGGAAGGAATTACGTTAAGATTTCAAAGTCTTCCGGCTTTTATGAAACCGGATCAACGGAAAGAATCACTAATGCCGTTGTTAAATTAAGTAACGATAAGGGAGAAGAAGTGATGTTTGCTCATAATCCTTCTGGTGAAAAAAAACTCGATGGATTCTATTTTGCAAACCCCAGCTTCAAAGGAGAAATCGGGAACACCTACAATCTTAACGTTACTATCGGATCTCAAACATATGAAGCTCAAGATGAACTTTTGACGGTCACAAAAATTGACTCCTTGAGCTATCGAATTAATAACATTGAAGAAGAATATCCAGAAAAAGAAGGTAGAATTTACGAGGCGCTGTTGTTCACTAAAGAGCCAAAAGAGACTAAAGACTATTACCTGTTTAAGTTTTATCGTAACGATACCCTGGCCTATTTCAACGAGACAGATGTCTACTTTGCTAATGATGAAGGCATTGGAGAGAAAATTAATGGATTTCCATCACCTGTTTATTATTCATTAAAAGACACCGCAACGGTTGAGATGTATAGCATAAGTCGCAATGCCTTTTTGTTTTACAACGATCTTTCGAATTTGCTCAATGGCGATGGAGGTATGTTTAGCCCACCTCCAGCCAATCCTCGTACGAATTGGAGCAATGGCGCTCTTGGATTTTTTCAAGCGAGTGCTGTCAGTAAGGAGTCTATTATTATTAAAGGCGAAAAATAATCTTTTAGGATTTGCTCAAACCCTGTTAATTCTGAAAATCCTGATGTAGTTTAAGGGCTTTGTTTTTTGACAGAGCCCTTATGCGTTTATCCTGTTTTATAGTTGCGAGTTTACTTACTTTTCCACTGATTGCTCAGGAGTCAATAACTCAGCAGACTAATCCGCCAGGGCTTCATTGGCAACAGGTAAACACTCCCAATTTTAGAATTCTTTACCCTAAAGGGTTTGAAGTGCAGGCGCAACGGATGGCGAATACATTCGAGCACATTCGGGAACCCGAAGCAACAACGATGGGTAAAACGCCAAAAAAGATTTCCATCCTCCTTCAGAATCAGAGCGCCACATCAAACGGTTTTGTAACACTGGCACCAAGGCGATCTGAGTTTTTTACAATGCCCACGCAAAACAATAACCTTACCGGGAATAATGATTG
>JANMYO010000012.1:0-7674 GCA_031382175.1 Bacteroidia bacterium
GACAGTTTGCCCCTTATTTAGCGAAGGCAGCTGCAGCCGCAGGTGTGGATGGATTTTTTATTGAAACTCATCCCAACCCTGCAAAAGCATTAAGCGATGGCCCCAACATGGTGCCGTTGGGAGAGATGAAGGAGTTTGTAAAAACCATTTTTTCGATCGCTAAGTTAGGTAGATAAACCAGAACCCTCACTTCATCGCGAGTACCCTTCAAATCTTCAAATCTCTTACCCCACGTCATTGCGAGCACCTGCCAGGGCCTTGTGCGCAAGAGCGCTGCGATCCCCCCCCTCGAAGCAGAAGCATCCTAGTCGCTTAAGCGATCCCATTTTTCAAATCTTCAAATCTCTTACCCCACGTCATCGCGAGCGCCCACGAAGGCCTTGTGCGCAAGAGCGCTGCGATCCCCACCTCGAAGCAGAAGCATCCTAGTCGCTTAAGCGATCCCATTTTTCAAATCTTCAAATCCCTTACCCCACGTCATCGCGAGCACCTGCCAGGGCCTTGTGCGCAAGAGCGCTGCGATCCCCATCCGAAGCTGAATTATCTATCGCCCTCAAGCCACTTCAGAACCAACTTCTTCTTACTACTTACTACTTACTTCTTACGGATGACATTTGATCAGCCCCTCAGTTAAAATAATTCATTTCCACCAGATATTTATGTTATTTGGTGAATATAATCACCAAAAATATGTTAAATTTGGTGTTTAGAAGAAAAAAATGCTAAAGAGAGCTATTCAACAATCTATCGAATCGGTTTTTTTCAAAGGAAAGGCCATTCTTCTTCTGGGGCCAAGACAAGTTGGAAAAACTACCCTTATTCAGCAGGTGCTTGCCGGGAGAGACCATCTTTTTCTCAATGCCGATGATGCCACCGTTCGAAGTCTGCTAACGAATCCAGATACTTTTAAACTGCAATCGATTATAGGTAAGAACAGCATCGTTTTTTTAGATGAAGTGCAGCGGTTGCCTAACGTGGGCATCACCCTTAAATTAATAATCGACCAATTTAAAAACGTGCAGTTAATTGCAACGGTTTCATCTGCTTTGGAAATCCGCAACGAAATTAATGAACCACTAACAGGCCGTAAATGGGAATATCATTTATATCCGATCAGTTGGGAAGAGTTAGAAACTTCTGTTGGTTTTGTGGAAGCGGAGAAGCAATTGGAGCATCGGCTCATCTATGGCATGTACCCGGACGTAATCAACCACCCCGCTCAGCCACACATCGTATTGCAACAACTCACGGAAAGTTATTTATATAAGGATATGCTTTCACTCGCCAGCATTCGGAAGCCTGAACTGGTAGAACGTCTTCTCAAAGCCCTGGCCTTGCAAGTGGGTAGCGAAGTATCCTACAACGAACTGGCGCAACTGCTGGAGGTGGACAAAGGGACCATCATCACCTACCTGGACTTGCTTGAAAAATCGTTCATCATTTTTAGGCTGGGAAGTTTCAGTCGCAACTTACGGAATGAGATAAAGAATAATCGCAAAATTTACTTTTGGGATAACGGCATTCGCAACCTGTTGATCGCCAACTTAAATCCATTGGAACTACGCCAGGACAAAGGAGCTTTATGGGAAAATTTTTTGGTGACGGAGCGTATGAAATTTTTGATGTATCGTCAGATTATTGCCAATCGTTTTTTTTGGCGCACCACACAGCAACAGGAGATTGATTACATCGAAGAAAGGAACGGGATCATTTCAGCTTATGAATTTAAATGGAAAGAGTCTGGAAGAATACGCACCCCGGATAGTTTTCATAAAATGTATCATACTACGGTTACGGGTATAACCCGTGAAAACTTTAGACAGTTTGTAAATCCCGTTAGTAGGTGTCAGCCGGATACATTCTAAGAATAAGCAAAATGAGTTATTCTTTCTGATGGGCTAGCATATAAAAAAGACTTTAAATGCTCACTACTCACTACTCACTACTTATTACTACTTACTTCTTACTACTACTCTTCCCAGAATCTTTTTTTATCTTTGTCTACCACCAGAAAACAAGAGTTAACCTTGACATGAAGCCCATCACCGACATAAGTCAATTGGATATAACAAAAAGTTATACCTATGCTGATTACCTAACCTGGCACTTTCAGGAACGGGTAGAGTTAATCATGGGCAAGATTTTTATGATGTCACCTGCGCCAACCAGCAGGCACCAATATGCCGTATCGGTGATACAGGCTGCTATCTTTCACTTCTTGAAAGGCAAGTCGTGTAAAGTTTTCCCGGCACCTTTTGACGTTTCTTTACCAGATGCTTCGGGGGTAAGCAAAACAGTAGTTCAACCCGACATCACTGTAATTTGCGATTCACATAAGATTACAGAAAAAGGTTGCAACGGAGTACCTGACTTGGTAGTAGAGGTGATATCTAAATCCTCCGTGAAGAAAGACCTTCATGAGAAATTCGCAATATACGAGCAAGCAGGAGTCAAAGAATATTGGATTGTCCAGCCACAGGATCGCTCGCTGATCATTTTTACACTAAATGAAAAGGGCCAGTACCAGCCAGCCAAACCACTTACGAAAGGCGACAAAGCAACGAGCAACGTTTTGCCTGGATTAGAAATTGACCTCGATGAGCTTTTTGTCGATCTGGTAGAGGAACCTGAAGAAGGTTATTATCAGGATGCGAAAAGGATTTGAAATCCCCCAATCTTCTAATCGTCAAATCTATTAATTTTCCGAAACCCGAAACAACAAACCTTCGTGCCTCAGCGCCTTTGCGGTTAAAGCATTTCAATTTTCTAATCTTCAAATCTTTTAATTTTCTGAAACCCGAAACAACAAACCTTCGCGCCTCAGCGCCTTTGCGGTAAATGCATTTCAATCTTCAAATCTTTTAATTTTCCGAAACCCGAAACTTGAATCCCTGCTTACTTTCTCTCCAATTCTCTGTATATACCGCATATTCCTATATTTGTACCCTGATTTTAAGCACCTTGATGACCCGAACCCTTTGGATGGCGGCCGCTGCCGCAATTTTTTTAAGCTCCTGTGTCACCAACAAGAAGTTTACACTTCTTCAAAAAGATGATTTGAACAAAAAGGATTTACCCAAGGATACTACGGTCAGAAATTATACGATTGATCAATTCGACTATCTAATTCAACCCGAGGATATAATTTCAGTCCGCTTTGCAAGCTTAACAAAAACTGATTTTGATTTTTTAAATATGAATCAGTCAAGTCAGGGAGGAAATAATAATAATGCAAATGTTGCAGGTGGAAACGCCTTATTGATTGGTGAACTGGTGGACCAAAACGGAGAAATTCCAATTCCCTTCATTGGAAAGGTTAAGGTTGCAGGATTAACAATTTTTCAAATTCAGGACAAGATTCAAAAGATAGCAGAGCAGTACTTAGACTCACCTGTGGTAAAGGCTCGCTTACTTAATTTTAGGTTTACCATTTTAGGTGAGGTGAACACGGAAGGGACCATTATATTAAATAATAACCGGGTTGATTTGTTGGAAGCGATCGGGTGGGCTGGCGGCATGACAGACTTGGCTGATAAGGCGAATGTAAAACTGATTCGGCAAAAAAATGGTGAGACTACTGTTCAGTACATCAACCTGTTGCAAGAGGATTTTATCACCTCTCCCTATTTTTATATTCACCAGAATGATGTGATTATGGTGCCTCCGCTCAAACAACGACCTTACCGGAAGTACTTTGGTGAAAATTTATCATTGATTATTTCTTCGCTTTCGTTGTTACTGATCACCATTAGTTTAATCAACTCTAATTAAGTACCGTGGAGCAACCACTTTTTGAGCAGGAGCAACCACAAGTTCAATCAGGTTTTACCCTTGATTTTAAAAGAGTACTGGCTCGCGCTATTCGCTTTTGGTATGTGGTGGTCTTATCCTTGGGCGTTGCCATGGTCACAGCCGTGTACCAAACCCGGTATAGTGAAAAAGTATTTCCGGTTTCTGCCTCCATCATGATTCGCGAAACGCAGGAGACAGGAGGTGCTGAATTACTTTATAAAAATGCGTTGATTGATCCATACCGTAATTATTTGAACGAACCCTATATCCTTCGTTCCTATCCGTTGATCGAAGAGGTGGTGCGGAAACTCAACTTCAACGTATCCTTCTACCGCGAAGGATACTTTATGACTACGGAAGCATATGACTATATGCCCGTAAAGGCAACATGGTGTAATCCGGAGGAAGTGAAGACAGGTCAGTTTATTTTCATATTAAAAGATGACTCACACTTTTCTCTATCTAGATATTCGGATAATCCGTCTGTCGATACACCTGTTTTTAACTTAAATGACTCTATTCGATTTGAGGAATTTGATTTGTGCATTAAACGAATTGACGGCAGAAACCTGAAGGCCTATATTGGTGTTCCTTTTTTATTATTTATTCAAAATCCTCAATCTGTTGCAGGAGGTTATGTTGGAAGACTAAAAGTGGATTGGGCTGAGGTAGGATCAGGAGTCCTTAACTTGAGCTTAACAGGTACCAATCCTGAAAAAGATATTGACTTTATCAATGGTCTCGTAGCTGCCTACCAGGAAAGGGATTTGAAAAATAAAAACGAAGCCGCTGTTCGTACGATTGATTTTATTCGAGGGCAATTAATTAGCATTAAAGACTCACTTCGAATCGTTGAATTCCAGCTAGAGCGTTTAGGAAACAGTGGCCGGGTTAAAGATATGAGCATATCTGCCCAGCGATTACTGGAGAAGGCTGAAGTTTTTGAGGTACAAAGATCAGAGTTGCTGATCCGGCAGAACTACTTTCAATATTTGGACGAGTACCTGAAGAAAGGAAATGACAATCTTGATCTGGTGATACTCCCATCTTCCGTTGGGCTCTCCGATCCCGTCATCAATTCTTTCCTTACCAAAATGGTTGACCTTCAGCTTGAGATTAAATTGTACCTTAATACGGAGCGTGGAAAAAACCCATTAGTAGCTGAAAAACTTAATCGAATAAATGAAATAAAGCAAAATGTACAGGAGTCGATAAAAACACTAAGGTCTACGGATAAAATTAAAATGGATTTTCTGAATAAGCAGATTAAAGAGATTGAAAAGCAATCTGCTTTGCTTCCAGCCTCTGAACGCCAACTAATTTCTGTGCAACGGAACTACGCATTGCTCGAAAATCTCTATGTATTCCTCATGCAAAAATTATCCGAAGCGGGTATTTCAAAGGCAGCCAATACCAGTGATGTTATGAGTATCAATCCTCCTATGAAGGGAGGTCAGCTTTCACCTAAACCTATTAGAAACCACTCCATTGGTGCGCTTCTCGGTTTGGTTATTCCGTTTGCACTTTTTGTTTTCTTTGAAATCATTAACAACAAAGTCCAGTCCAAAGAAGATATTGATAAGATGAGCTCAATTCCCTTCATTGGAGGAGTGGGGCATAAAGCTTCCGGCAATAACCTATCGGTGAGTGAGCACCCCAAATCAGGTGTGGCTGAATCGTTTCGGGCCCTCCGGTCTAACCTGAATTACTTTACCAGCAACAAGACCAAGCAGGTGTTCATGGTAAGCAGTTCCATAAGTGGAGAAGGTAAAACATTTACCACCATCAACCTGGCCACTGTATTTGCACTGTCAGAAAAGCGAACGCTGATCGTGGGTGCCGATATGCGCAGACCTAAGATATTTGAAGATTTCAGGCGAAACAATGAGGTTGGCTTAAGTACGTTCTTGTCGGGTCTTTCAGAATTCGAACAAGTGATTCAGAATACAGATATTAAGAATCTTTTCTTAGTGAGTGGTGGACCGGTGCCACCAAACCCTTCTGAGTTATTGTTGACCGATCGCTTTCAATTATTTGTAAAGAAGGCACTTGAACAGTTTGATTTTGTCATTATTGATACACCACCGTTGGCCTTGGTCACGGATGCATTTGTGATATCCAAATTTGTAGACCATACCGTTTTTGTGCTTCGGCAAAATTACTCTCCAAAAGAATTTGTGCGTAGCATTGATGAATACTATCGTTCGGGTAAACTCAAAAATATGAGCATCCTGCTGAATGATGTTTATAAATCAGGGCTTGGCTATGGGTATGGCCAGGGATATGCCTACCACTATGGCTACTCGTATGGATATGGATATGGAAGTAAAGGCGGAGCATCGTATTATGAAGACGATAAGGCCTGATAAAATTGGCCATGAATAAGTACACCATTACCATAAAGCCCACTTCCGGATGGAAGTTCATCAATATAAAGGAGATTATCCGGCACAAGGACTTGTTGTATTTTTTGGTAGTCCGGGGGATAAAGGCCAAGTATGCGCAATCCGTGTTAGGGATTGGTTGGGCTATTATTCAACCGCTGGTGTCTACGTTGATTTTTACCATTGTGTTTGGCAACCTGGCCAAAATAGATTCTGCAGGAGTACCTTATTTTATCTTTAGTCTAACGGCCCTGGTACCCTGGATGTATTTCTCCAATACTCTGAACGAGTCTGCGAATAGTTTAATTACTAATTCCAATCTGATCACCAAGGTGTACTTTCCCCGCATCGTATTACCCCTCTCGGCTGCCTTTGCCAAACTTCTTGATTTTGGAATAGCTTTTCTGCTGCTCCTGATCATCCTGGTTGCCTATGGGTTTGGAATATCTTGGCTGATTGTGACGCTACCTATTCTAATTTTGATTTTGCTGCTAACCTCATTGGGGTTGGGCATGTGGCTGGCAGCTATGGCAGTACAGTACCGTGACGTGAAGCACGCACTTACTTTTATGGTGCAACTGCTGATGTACCTGGCGCCAGTGGTATACCCCACCTCCAATGTTCCGGAGCGCTTTCAATTCTGGTATTCGCTCAATCCGATGGTAGGCGTTATCGAAGGGTTCCGCGCTATCTTTTTGCACAATCAGCCCATACCGTGGAATTTCATTACCAATGGGGCCATGGTAGCTGTAATCTTCTTTGTAGCTGGTGCTTTTTACTTTCGTAAAATGGAAAAGAATTTTGCTGACATTGCCTAGAGTATGAGTGAGGTAGCTATTTCAGTTCAGGGGTTAAGTAAGCGTTTTCGCATTGGTGCTAGAGAATCAACGTCCGATTCGTTGGTTCAATCTGTTTGGCATTCGCTTAAAGCTCCTTTTATAAATTATCAGAACCTTAAAAATCTAACAAGGTTTAATCAGGATGATGAAACGGTATTCTGGGCATTACGGGAGATTAATTTTGAAGTTAAACGAGGAGAAGTCTTAGGCATTATAGGCCATAACGGTGCCGGTAAAAGTACCTTGCTTAAAATTCTAAGCCGCATTACGGAACCCACTATGGGCGAAGTTCAGTTGCATGGTCGTGTTTCATCCCTGCTGGAGGTTGGTACCGGGTTTCATCCCGATCTCACGGGACGCGAGAATGTTTTCATGAACGGAACAATTCTGGGTATGACCAAAAAGGAGATTGATCGGAAATTTGATGAGATCGTTGAATTCAGTGGTGTCTCTCAATATGTTGATACTCCCGTTAAATTTTACTCCAGTGGCATGAAAGTAAGACTGGGTTTTGCGGTGGCTGCTCATCTCGAACCGGAGATACTAATTGTCGATGAAGTATTATCAGTGGGCGATATCGGGTTTCAGCGGAAGTGCATGGGTAAAATGAATGAAGTTGCGGGTAGTGGGCGCACAGTGTTATTTGTAAGCCACAATAT